>CAZXPE010000022.1:0-17103 GCA_964642915.1 uncultured bacterium
CGCTCACGATCCTGACTTCAGACGACGACTGGATCCTCTGGCTCGCGTTTCCCTTGGGTGAGGCGCTGGGCGAGGGAGGATCCGGGCGCGCGCTCGGTCGCTATGGACCGCCGCCGGGGCTTCCCGCGCGCCACGAGCCCGTTTCCGGCGGCGTGGGTCACACTCAGTACTGGGATTGTCCCGACGGAGTGGCGAGGGTCGTCATCGACGCGCTCGGCTTCACGTCGCGTCGGCGCGAGGTGGCCGGCCGCTTCACGACAGCGCGCGAGACCGCGCCTCCCCGGGTGATCGAGACGCGGGAGATTGGAGAACTCTGAGAGAACTACAACCATGGGCGGCGAAACGGTCGCCACGGCCTGACCTGAATCGTTTTCCGGCTTGCGGAGACGAGGGCGGCGAAGAGGGCGCGGGCGGCTGGGTCCTTTCGGGTCAGATCCTCGGGGTGCCACTGGACGCCGAGGACGAAGCGGCGCGGGCCTGAGTCCTCCATCTCGATTCCTTCGATGATCTGATCTGGGGCGTGGGCCACTGCGACCAGCCCCTTCCCGAGGGTCCTCACAGCCTGGTGGTGCATGCTGTTGACCTCGATCTCTTCGCTTCCCAGAATGCTCTCAAGAAAGCTTCCCGTCGCGACCTTGACAGTGTGAGCGAGATAATCGCGTGCGCCGTCATGGTCGTGCTTGATCGGTGTGCCTGGATCGCTGGTCACGTCCTGATAGAGGCTTCCTCCGAGCGCCACATTCAGGAGCTGAATCCCGCGGCAGATGGCGAGGATCGGCTTTCCCTCGCTGAGGCAGCGCTTGACCAACGCCGTCTCTAGCCTGTCTCGCGACGGCGCGACTTCATAGCAGGTGCCGTGAAGAGGTTCTCCGAACGCAACAGAGTTGATGTCTCCTCCGCCGGTCAGGAGCAACCCGTCGAGGCGCGAAGAGATCTCATCGAGGGCGCTGCCGTCGAGCTGTGGGGGCAGGGGAATCGGCGCGCCGCCGGCCTGCTGGACAGCGAGGAGGTACACCGAGTTGACGTAGGCCCGCTCGGGGTCCTTACCGACGGTGATGGAAGTCGTGACGCCGATCAGCGGATGGTGTTTCACGCTCTCACCGTAGCACCCGGCCGCCCAGGGGGTCAACCCGCGCGCGGTGCTTCACGGGCTCCTCGCGGATCAGCAGCGCAAGCCCGGCGGCCACCACTGCCAGGACCGCCGCCGAAACGAAAGCCCAGGTGTAGTCTCCGGTTCGCTCGAAGATCCACCCGCCGATGGCGGCCCCGAGAGATGCGCCGATCTGGTGGGAGAAGAAGATCCAGCCCGAGAGCTCCCCGACCGAGTAGCGGCCGAAAATGTTGGCGGTGAGCGTGGTCGTGGGCGGGACTGTGGAGATGTAGTTGAGGCCGAAGATCGCCGCGAAGACGTGGAGGGAGGGGATGTTCCAGACAAGCGGAAGGAAGAGCAGGGAGAGTCCCCTGAAGAAGTAGTAGAGAGCGAGCGGCCCCTTCCGGCCGAAGCGGTCGCAGATCCAGCCTGACGCGATCGTCCCAACGATGTTCATCGCTCCCATAACTCCGAGGGCCTGGGCAGCCGCCATCTCTGAGAAGCCGTGCTCGGTGGAATGTGGGATCAGGTGAGTCAGCACGAGGCCGTTCGAGGTGTAGCCGCAGACAAAGAACGTTGCCGCGAGGAGCCAGAAGGCGGGGACACGGGCCGCCTCGATCACCGAGACTCGCCCTTCGCTGAGCCCCGCGGCGGCAGGGGCCGTCGTCGCCCCGTGGGCCGCCTCGCCGCTCGCGCCGTAGGGGCTGAGGCCCTTCTCCGCCGGGTCGTCTCTCACGAGCCAGGCGCATAGCGGCAGCACCAGCGCGAAGAGCCCGAGGCCGAGCCAGAGATAGCTTTGGCGCCAGCCATAGGACACGGTGAGTCCCATCGCCAGGGGAATAATGATGAGCTGGCCCGCGGACATGGCGCTGCCTAGCAGGCCGATGACGAGCCCCCGTCGCGTCTCGAACCAGCGCGCCGCCACGCTGGCTGCCGTCGCTAGGCCTGCCCCGCCCGCACCGGCGGCTATCAGGATGCCCGACGCGGCATAAACGTGCCAGAGGCTCTGGACGAAGCTTGAGAGGAGTGTGCCGGTTCCGAGGACCAGAAGCGACAGGGCGAGAACCCGTCTCGGGCCCCACCTGTCAGCCAGCCTCCCGGCGAGAGGTCCGACGGCGCCGAGCAGGAAGAGGGAGAGCGCCGCAGCTCCCGAGAGCGAAACTCGGTCCCAGTGAAACTCCGCCTCAAGGGGCTTGATGAACACGCCGAAGATGGAGCGGAGGCCCGAGGCTGTGAGCATGACCAGCATCACCGCGGCCAGCACCACCCACGCGTAGTGATATCCCTTTCGGGGCATGAAGTCCCTTATACCAGTTCAGATGGCGGTGGGGAGGGGAAGATTCCTGCTATTCCGGGGCCGCGTCGGCGCCCCGGCTGAAGATGATCCGGTCGCCCTGGGCGTCCACCACCACGGTGTCTCCCTCAGAGAACTCCCCTTCCAGGAGCTTGAGGGCCAGGGGGTCCTGGACCAGCCGCTGTATCGCGCGCTTGAGCGGCCGGGCCCCGAACGCGGGGTCGTACCCTTCCGTGGCGAGGTATGTCTTGGCTGCGTCAGTCAGCTCGATCTGGATCCGCTTGTCTGCGAGCCTGCGCCTTAGGTGCTCGGCTTGAATCTCCACGATCTTCGCGATCTCGGCGCGCCCCAGCGGGTGGAAGATCACTATCTCGTCGATCCGGTTCAGGAACTCGGGACGCAGGGTATTCCGAAGCTCCTGGAGGATGAGCGGCCTGACCTTCTCGGGCTTTTCGTACTCCCTGAAGATATGGCTACCGAGGTTCGACGTCATGATGACGACTGAGTTCCTGAAGTCCACTGTCCTGCCGTGGCCATCGGTGAGCCTTCCGTCGTCGAGTAGCTGGAGGAGGATGTTGAAGACGTCGGCGTGGGCCTTCTCCACCTCGTCGAAGAGGACGACTGAATAAGGGCGGCGGCGCACCGCCTCGGTGAGCTGGCCACCCTCTTCGTACCCCACGTAGCCGGGCGGGGCGCCGATCAGCCGCGAGACCGTGTGCTTCTCCATGTACTCGGACATGTCGAGCCTGGTCATGGCCCGCTCGTCGTCGAAGAGGAACTCTGCCAGGGCGCGGGCCAGCTCGGTCTTCCCCACTCCGGTGGGGCCGAGGAAGATGAAGGAGCCGATGGGGCGGTTGGGGTCGCTGATGCCCGAGCGGGCGCGGCGGATCGCGTTGGCCACGGCCTGGATCGCCTCGTCCTGTCCCACGACGCGGCGGGAGAGCCGCTCCTCCATCCTGACGAGCTTCTGGATCTCGCCCTCCAGGAGGCGCGTCACGGGGATCCCGGTCCATTTGGCCACAGTCTCGGCGATGTCCTCTTCGTCCACTTCTTCCTTGAGCATCTTTCCGGATTTCTGAAGCTCTGCGAGCCTGGCGTTCTCGTCCTCGAGTCGCTTGTCCAGATCGAGGAGGACGCCGTAGCGAAGCTCAGCGGCGCGGTTCAGGTCGCCGCGGCGCTCGGCGTCTGCCATCTGGAGCCGAGCGGCCTCCGCCTCCTCCTTGATCTTGCCGATCTGGGTGATGGCGCTCTTCTCAGCCTGCCACTGGCTCTTGAGCCCGGCCGATTTCTCTCCCAGCTCAGCCAGCTCGGAGTCAATCCTGGCGAGCCGCTCCCTGGAGATATCGTCGGTCTCCCTGGCGACTGAGACGCGCTCGATTTGGAGCTGCATCACGCGCCTCTCGATCTCGTCAATCTCGGCCGGCA
This sequence comes from uncultured bacterium, assembly GCA_964642915.1. Lineage (GTDB taxonomy): Bacteria > Methylomirabilota > Methylomirabilia > Rokubacteriales > CSP1-6 > CAZXPE01. The sequence continues at coordinate 3,810 of CAZXPE010000022.1, forward strand.
TTGAATCGACCTCGATCCTGAGGCGGGAGGCCGCCTCGTCCACTAGGTCGATCGCCTTGTCGGGGAGGAAGCGGTCGGAGATGTAGCGGCGTGAGAGGACCGCTGCGGCGACCAGAGCCGAGTCCTTGATCTTCACCTTGTGGTGGACTTCGTACTTCTCTTTGAGGCCGCGGAGGATGGCGATGGTGTCCTCCACTGAGGGCTCCTTCACGAGCAACGGCTGGAACCTCCGCTCCAGCGCCGCGTCCTTCTCCACGTGCTTTCGGTATTCGTCCAGCGTCGTGGCCCCGACACAGCGGAGCTCCCCCCGGGCCAGGGAGGGCTTGAGCATGTTGGCGGCGTCAACGGCCCCCTCGGCGGCGCCCGCGCCCACCAGGGTGTGAAGCTCGTCGATGAAGCAGATGATCTGGCCGTCGGATTCGGTGATTTCCTTGAGCACGGCCTTGAGGCGGTCCTCGAACTCGCCCCGGTATTTGGAGCCCGCCACCATGGCGGCGATGTCGAGGCCAACCAGGCGCTTGCCCTTGAGCCCCTCGGGGACGTCGCCGCCCACGATCCGCTGGGCCAGCCCCTCGACGATCGCGGTCTTGCCGACGCCGGGGTCGCCGATCAGCACCGGGTTGTTCTTGGTCCGGCGGGAGAGGACCTGGATCACCCGGCGGATCTCCTCATCCCGTCCGATGACCGGGTCGAGCTTTCCCTTGCGGGCCAGCTCGGTGAGGTCCCTCCCGTAGCGCTGGAGGGCCTGATACTTCTCCTCCGGGTTCTGGTCGGTCACGCGCTGGGTTCCGCGCACCTCAACGAGCGCCCGGTAGATCGCCTCCGGTGTGACGCCGGCTTTCGAAAGGATGCGCCCAGCCGCCCCGTCTTTTTCCTGGCTGAGCGCGATCAGGAGATGCTCGGTGGAGACGTATTCGTCCTTGAGCCTCTCAGCCTCTGACCGCGCCCGGTCGAAGGATTCCTTCAATCGCGGGGAAACGTACTGGCCGCCATCGCCCTTCACTTGAGGCAGCTTCTTCAGCTCCTCCTCGACCTGCCGGCGGATCGCTTCGGATTTCACTCCGAGCCTGGCCAGGATGGGCTCGACCACTCCCTCCGCCTGCTGGGCGAGGGCGAGGAGGAGGTGCTCGGGCTCCATCGCCTGGTGATTCGCCTGATCGGCGAGAGACTGGGCCGTCTGGATCGCCTCCTGGGCTTTGACTGTGAACTTGTCGAACCTCATCCTTTCCTCCCGGCTCACTCCATGTGGGCGCGCGGGTTGTCTGCGCGCAACTGCCTCAGCTCCTCGAAGAGCTTTCGCTCCCTTTCTGTCAGTCCCCTGGGAAGAGCGACCTTCACCTTCACGTACTGGTCGCCTGACCCTCCGCCCTTGAGGCGCGGCATCCCGTAGCCGGGGAGACGGAAGGTTTTCCCGCTCGATATCTCCGGCGGAATCTTCATTGAGACCTTCCCCTTGAACGTCGGGACCTTGATCTCAGCCCCCAGAGCGGCCTCTGAGACGGTCAGCGGAAGGTCGAGGTGGAGGTCGTCCCCTTTCCTCTCGAAGAACGGATGAGGGCGCACAGTGACCCGGAGGTAGAGGTCTCCCCTCGCTCCTCCCGCGGTCCCGGGGGCCCCGCCGCCGGCCACCCGGACCCGCGAGCCGGTGTCCACCCCCGGAGGAATCTTCACCTCGATGCGCCTCCCGTCAAGGCTCAGGGCCTTCCGGCTCCCGTGGTACGCTTCTTCGAGGGCCACCTCTAGCGACGCCTCGACATCCTCGCCGCGGGCGGGACCGGCCCCGCGCCCTCGCTTGAACTCCTGGCCGAAGCCGGTGAAGAGATCTCCGCCGCCCGCAAGGTCGCCGAAGACGGTGCGGAAGAACTCAGAGAAGCCGCCCAGGTCGCCGAGGCCCCCCTCGCGCCCTCCGAAGTGGACCCCGAACCCCTCAAAAGGTCCCGACCCACCTCCGGCGGGTGCCCCGGTCCGGGCGTAGCGCTCCCAGTCGGGGCCGAGGCTGTCGTAGCGCTTGCGCTTCTCAGGATCAGAGAGGACCGCGTATGCCTCGTTGATCCCCTTGAAGCGCTCAGCGCTCCCCCTGGCTTTGGAGACGTCGGGGTGATGCTTGCGGGCCAGCCTTCGATACGCCTGCTTGATCGTTCTGTCGTCGGCGGACCTGTCCACGCCGAGAATCCTGTAGTAGTCCTTGTACTCCATTCCCGGCCAAAGACCTTTTGGCGATCTCCTTCAGCCGCGGGCCACTGAGAACGCGACGAAGAGCGACATCGGCCCACGCTGGAGGAGCAGGGTGACCCGGTCACCCTCTTTGAGGCTCTTGGTGATCCGCTCGAAGTCTCCCATGGTCTTGACCTTCTGACGGTTGACCTCGCGGATCACGTCTCCCCGCTGAACTCCAGCCTCTGAGGCCGAGCTTCCCTCGTCCACAGCGACGACCACCACGCCCTCGGCGCTTCTCAGGTTGAGCTGCCTTGCGATCTCGGGGGTTATGGGCCTGATGTCAAGCCCGAGGAGGGACTTCCCTTTGGTCGCCGAGCGGAGGGCCTGCCTCTCGTCAGGCATCTCGCCGACAGTGACCTCCACGGTCCGCTCCCCTTTGTCGCGCCAGATCCGAGCCTTGGCCGTCTTTCCGGGGGACGTCAACCCGACGGCTCGCTGAAGGTCGGCAGGGGCTTCGATCTTCTTTCCCTCGAACTCCAGGAGGATGTCGCCGGCCTGGAGCCCGGCCTGGCTGGCGGGGCTGTCCTGGACGACGTCGGCGACCAGGACGCCCTTCGCCTCTTTTGCGCCGAAGCTCTTCGCCAGCTCAGGCGTCAGCGGCTGAACGCTGACCCCGAGCCAGCCTCTGGCCACCTTTCCCTTCGCCGCCAGCTCTGTATAGATCTTCTTGGCCATGTTGATCGGGATGGCGAACCCGATCCCCTGGCCCTGGGCGACGATGGCGGTGTTGATCCCGATCACCTCTCCCGACATGTTCACCAGCGGCCCGCCTGAGTTGCCGGGGTTGATCGCAGCGTCTGTCTGGATGAAGTCGTCGAACGGCCCCTGGCCGATGACGCGCCCTTTGGCGCTGATGATCCCCGCTGTCACAGTCTGCTCGAGGCCGAAGGGGGAACCGATCGCAAGCACCCAGTCTCCCACGCTCATCTTGTCTGAGTCGCCTAGGGCCGCAGCGGGGTAGAGGCCTCCGCCCTGGATCTTCAACACCGCCAGGTCGGTCTTCTTGTCGAGCCCCACGACCTTGGCCTTATGCTTCTTGCCGTCCGAGGTGAGGACCTCGATCTCAGAGGCCCTCTCCACCACGTGGGCGTTGGTGAGGGCGATCCCCTCAGGATCCACGATCACGCCCGAGCCGAGGCTCCGCTGGGGGATCCGCTCGGGGATCTCGCCGAAGAAGCGGCGGAAGAACTCCTCGCCGAAGAACTCCTCGAACGGCGTGCGCCCTCCGATCCCCCGGCTCACGGTGTTGATGTTGATCACGGCGGGCTTCACCGCCGCGGCGACCTGGGCGAAGGTCCCCGAGGGGAGAGGGAGCGCCGCGGGAACGATGGGGGCCTGGATCGCTCCAGGAACTGTGGTGATCTTGCCTCTCTCGAAGGTCCCTGCGGCCCGGCTCCCGAGCCAGGCGCCGAGAGCCAGGGCGAGGACCACGATCACGGCGAACGCTTTGCGAGAAACCGCTATCATTGAAATTCCTCCTGGCGATCAGCTCTGCTGACCGTCAGCATTAATGCTAAACGAACCCTCCCCCCCAGTCAAACTGATGGCCGCCTGCCGACCCCCGATGGCTGACCGCTGAACGCTTGATAAATTTCCCCTTGACAGGGGCGAGCGCAATGCCCTACAAGATAGCTTTGTGATCGAGGGAACAAGCTCGCTTCCGGCCGAAAATCTACCGTAGCTCCCTCAACCGGAAAGAATCGTGGAAAGCGGCGCAGGGAAAGCACGTGTGGAGAGACGGACCAGGTCGCGGCGCAGGGCCGCATGGGCTTCTCTCCTCTTCGTGGCGTTCTCCTTCCTTCTGCTCTTCGCGCTTCCCGCGTTTGCCCAGGAGGCGGGGAAGTCGGCAGACTACCGGGCCTTCCCCCTCATCGGCTCCCGGCTCGCGGTGTGGGCCATCGCTCAGATCCACCTGAACTTTGCGGCCTTTATCTTGGGCGTCCCCATCTTCGCCGTCATCATCGAGATCATGGGGTGGCGGACGGGGGATCAGAAGTACGACTGGCTCGCCCACGAGTTCGTCAAGCTCACCTTCGCCGCCTTCTCAACCACGGCGCTCCTGGGGGCTGCGCTCCTCTTCATCATGATCGGTTATTATCCCAAGGTCTGGAACTACATGACAGGGATCTTCTTCCCGACTTACTGGGTGTATGTCGTGCTCTTCTTCCTGGAAACCTTCACCGTCTATCTCTGGTATTACGGGTGGGAGTGGCTCTCAGGCCCCAGGAAGTGGATCCACGTGACACTTGGAGTGCTCTCTAACCTCTTCGGCACGGCCATCCTCTTCGTCGCCAACTCCTGGGTCACCTTCATGGTCTCTCCCGGCGGCGTTGACGAGGGGGGGAATTTAAAAAGCCTCTGGGGGGCGATCAACAACTTCACCTGGATGCCGATCAACATCCATCGGCTGATCGCCAACATCGTCTTCGGAGGCACCATCGCCGCCGCCTACGCCGCTTTCAGATTTCTCTCGGCCAAGAGCGATGAGGAGCGGGCGCGCTATGACTGGATGGGCTACGTCGGCAACTTCGTGGCCGTTTCCGGATTCATCGTGCTCCCCTTTGCCGGCTACTACCTCGGGCGCGAGATCTACGCCTTCAACCAGACCATGGGAATCACCATGATGGGCGGCTTCATGTCCTGGCTCTGGATCATCCAGGCCATCCTGATCGGCGTCCTCTTCATCGGCTCCAACTACTATCTCTGGCTCGGCATGGAGCGGATCCCCGGCTCCGAGCGCTACCGGAAATACATCCCGTACCTCATCATGATCCTGGCCGCGGGCTTCATCGTCTGGGCCACGCCGCGGAGCCTGGTGGTGACCTTCGAGGAGACCCGGGCCATGGGAGGCACCTACCACCCGGTGCTGGGCGTTCTCGGCGTCATGTCGGCGAAGAACACTGCCGTGAACCTCATGATCCTCACCACCTTCCTCTCGTTCCTCCTCTATCGGCGCGCCAACAAAGTTTCGCTGAAGCCGTGGGCCGGGACGGGCATGGCCGTCCAGTGGGTCATTTTTGGAGCGACCGCTGCCATCGTCACCTTCTACGGGGTCTACGGCTACTACGTGGAGTCCATCGTCAGGATCGGGTTTTCGGTCTATCAGGTGCTCGCTGTTCTGGCCGCTATCGTGGTGGTGATGGCCATCGACATCCCGATGTTCAGGGGGGCCAAGGCCACGGGCCCGATCCGCTGGGGGACGATCGCTCTCCGCTCTCAGTACGTCCTGATCTTGTTGGCCGTGACGTTCACCTGGCTCATGGGGCTCATGGGGTTCGCCCGCTCGGGGATCCGCCAGCACTGGCACGTCTACGGCGTGCTGCGCGATACCTCTCCAGAGGCCGTCACCCCGGCCCTCGGCTATGCGGCCAACGTGATCACCGTCGTGACCATCGTCTTCCTCGCCCTCGTGATGTTCATCTTCTGGCTTGGAAGCCTGGGAGAGAAAGGGAAAGCTCAGGCCCACGCCGCCCCGGCGATCGCCGGCGGCTCAGCCTCCGATCCATAAGATGCGGCTCCCCGTTTCGGTGAAGGTGAGCGCATTCGCCCTGGCGGTGATGGGGTCGTACACCTACTACGCCAACTCGATTCCTCAGATCCAGTCCAAGCCTCCCGAGGAGCTTTCCCTCGAAGGGGGCAACGTCACCCCCGAACAGCTCGTCAAGGCCGGAGAAGAGGTCTATAAAGGGAAGGGGACCTGCGAAGTCTGTCACAGAATCGGTCAGAAGGGGACCCGCGCCCCCGATCTGGCAGGAATCGGAGGGACCGCAGCCAAGCGTAAATCTGGGATGACAGCCAAGGCCTACCTGATCGAGTCGCTGATTGAGCCGGCGGCCTCCCTCGTCGAGGGGTACCCCGCCATCATGCCGAAGGCGGACAAGCCCCCCATCGGTCTCAACCGCTCTGAGCTGTGGGCGCTGACCGCGTTTCTGGAATCGCTGGGCGGGAGTGTCACTGCCAAGCTCGACGACATCCCCAAGACCGCGGGTGTTGCTTCGGCTGGAACGGGGACTCTCAGTGGCGAGATCAAGCTCCCCGGAGATCCCAAGGCCGGCCAGGCGGTCTTCATGGGGAAAGGCGCCTGTGTCGCCTGCCATAAGGCCGGACCTATCGGCGCCTCCCCTGTGGGGCCTGATCTCTCAGAGATCGCCAAGATCCAGCCCCCGGAGTACATCATGGCGAAGATCCTGAAACCCGGAGCCATGGGCACCGTCTCCGGGTACCCCCCCAATGTGATGCCGCCGACCTTCGGCCAGAGTCTCACCGCCCAGGAGTACACGGACCTCGTGGCGTTTTTGTTAACGTTGAAGGGCGGCACGGCCGCGGCAAAAAAATAGCGATGCTTCGGTCGAAGTTCTTCCAGGCCGTGCTGGTTCTCGTGATCACCTTTGCCGTCTTCCGGTATGGGATCCGCCCCCCGGCCCCGTGGAGCGTGGTCACGCTTTACATGGCGATCGTGCTGCTCGCACTGCTGGTCTACGTCTCCTCGGACTCGGACTCGTGGCGGGCTTTCGTTCACCCCATCCGCTCAACCATCGTGGACGACTCACGGCGCACGCTTCGTTTTGCCCTCATGGCGCTGTTCCCTCTCCTGGTGGGGTACTACGCGTACACCCAGGCCGCTGCCAAGGCGGAGGCTCCCCCTGAGTTGCGCGCTGTCCATCCAGCGCCACCGGGTTCGATCTCATTCAGGGGGAAGACGATCGACATCCAGGGGTTCGAAAACCCCTTGAGAAAGGACGCGGCGAACTTCCAGAAGCACGTGCGCGAAGGGGGAGAGATCTACATCAAGAACTGCATGTACTGCCACGGGGACAACCTGGATGGGGCCGGTCACTTCGCCCATGCCTTCAACCCGCCGCCGGCCAACTTCCTCGACCGCGAGACGCTCCCCATGCTCCAGGAGTCGTTCGTCTTTTGGCGGATCGCGAAGGGCGGGCCGGGGCTTCCGAAGGAGGCGACGCCGTGGAACTCGGTCATGCCCGCCTGGGAGGATCGACTGACAGAGGAGGAGACCTGGAAGGTGATCATGTACCTCTACGACGCGACCGGCTTCCAGCCCCGTCGCTGGGAGGCCCACGCCTCTATCGCACCTGCTTCTAAAATTCCGCATTCCGCATTCCACATTCCGCATTTCTTCAGGCGGGCTGAGGCTCAGCAGGCAGGCGACGCCAACGCCGGCAAGACCATCTACGACAAGAAATGCGCCCTCTGCCACGGAGAGAAGGGGGACGGGAAAGGGCCTGGCGCCGCCCACTTCGACCCTAAACCCCGCGACTTCACCAAAGGAAAGTATAAGATCAGGACCACCCCCTCAGGCCAGCCGCCGAGCGACCAGGATCTCTTCAAGATAATCACCGAGGGGATGCCGGGAACTTCAATGCCGGCGTGGAAGGTTCTCCCAGAAAAAGAGCGGTGGAATCTTGTGGCCTATCTCAAGAGCTTTGCTCCTGAGAGCTTCAAGGAAGCGCCGAAGGCGGCGAGCATCCCCAAGGAGGTGGCCTCTTCTAAGGAATCCCTCGCCCGGGGGAAGGAGATGTTCGAGGCGATCGAGTGCAACAAGTGCCACGGCAACGCGGGACGCGCTGACGGGCCGTCCCGCCCGGAGCTGAAGGACGACTGGGGAGATCTCGTGAGGCCGGCCAACCTCACCAAGCCTTGGACCTTTCGCGGAGGAGGCGGCGTGAAGGATGTTGCCGCTCGTCTCGCTACCGGGCTCATGGGGACCCCCATGCCGACCTTCATCGACAGCGTGGAGAAGCCGGAGGACATCTGGCACGTGGCCAACTATGTCAAGTCGCTGGCGCCCGATAAGCCCAACTTCGCCACGCTTCTGAGCGTCAAGGCGATCGAGGGGGAGATCCCCGAGGACCCCAATGCCGCGTTCTGGAGACAGCAGGCGCCTTCTAATTTCCCTCTGGCGGGACAGGTGATTGTCGATCCGAGGAATTTCAACCCGTCGATCGACATGGTGATGGTCCGGGCGGTCCATTCGGCGGCTGAGATCGCTTTCCACGTGACCTGGGATGACCCCACTCCTTCCAAGGGAGATCCCAAGGCCAAGACCTTCGCCGATCAGATCGTCCTTCAGTTTCCCGCCAAGCTCCCCGACGGCAACGAGCGCCCCTATCTCCTCATGGGGGACGGCTCCAACCCTGTCTATCTCCTCCGCTGGAACTCAGACGAAGGGGTGGGAGAGACCAATGCCACAGGGATCGGGAAGGTCACTTCTCAGGGCGGCTCTGCGGTCCAGGTGAAGGGGAAGGCCGTGTATGCCGACGGGCAGTACCGCCTGGTCATCAAGCGTCCGCTCAAAACCGACGACGCCGGCGACACCCAGTTCCCCGCGGGGCAGTTCCTCTCAGTGGCGTTCATGGCGTGGGACGGTGGCGCCGGAGAAACGGGGAACAAGAATTCTTTTTCGTCGTGGTACTATCTTTTACTGGACGAGCCGGCTTCAAAACGGCCGTATGTCATTCCTCCTCTGGTGGCCCTGGCGACCGTGCTCGCTGAGCTTTTTGTCGTGAGCCGCGCCAGGCGGAAGGCACGGGGAGGAAAAAAATGAAGAAGGAGGAGCGGACAATGCCTCGATGGAAAGTGATCGTCGGTGTCCTGGCCCTCGCCACGTTTGCCGTCGCGGGGGCGTCAACGGAGGTGGCTGCCCAGGGAGGAGGCTCAATCGTCGGCGAGGTTAAGTACGCCGGAGCAGCGCCCGCCCCCAAGGTCCTCAAGGTGAACAAGGACAACCAGGCGTGCGGGAACGAGAAGAAGTCAGAGGAGTGGGTGGTCGGCACGAACGGCGGGGTGAAGAACGCCGTGGCGATGGTGGTTGGCGCCAAAGGGCCTGCCCCCAAGCCGGCCCAAAAGCCTGAGCTGGACCAGAAGGGGTGCCAGTTCGCTCCTCACGTGATCCTGGTCCCTGCCGGGGCTGAGCTGGACATCCTGAACCCGGACGGGATCCTTCACAACGTCCACACCTTCTCGACGGCCAACCCCTCCATCAACAAGGCCCAGCCCAAGTTCAAGAAGGTGTTGACAGAGAAGTTTGACAAGGCCGAGATCATCAAGGTTCAGTGCGACGCCCATAGTTGGATGTCAGGGTGGATCGTGATCCAGGATCACCCGTACTACGCCGTCTCAGGTGACGACGGGTCGTTCAAGATCGACAACGTCCCGGTAGGGAAGCACACCGTCCAGATCTGGCACGAGAGCGGAGCGAAGCTGACCAAAGAGGTCGAGGTGAAGGCCGGCCAGCCCACCAAAGTCACCTTCGAGCTGTCCAAGAAGTAAACGCCGTTCAGGCGTCAGCCGTCAACCTTCAGCTCGCGCGCTTGGCTGGTGGCTGACGGCTGATTGCCCGGCCGCCCCCTGTTGCTGAATCGGCAGGGCAGAGATGCTATCATCGGGAAGAAGCGGTTTCCCGATCAGGCTCGCCGATGATCAACGTCAACAAGCTCTTCCGCCGCCTCAGCATCCGGACCAAGCTGGTCATCGCCTTCGTCCTGCTGGGGGTGATCCCGGTGGCCCTCGTCGGCGGTTACGGCGCGGTGTTCTCTTTCCTGCTCCTGAACCAGACGGTTCTCGATGCGCTACAGGAGGGTGTTGCACTCAAGGCCGGCGAGGTTCAGCAGTTTCTGGAGACCGTTGCTGAGGACGTCCTCTTCCTGAGCCGGCTGCCGACCGTCCGGACTCTGATCGACCTCCCTCCTGGTCCGCCGCCGGAAGTCCGGGTTCCCGTGGAGCAAGCCTTCCTGGCGTTCTCCCAATCGCGGAAGGCGTACTATCAGATCCGCTACCTCGACGAGAGGGGCCGCGAGATCGTCAGGGTGGACTTCGACGGGGAGCACCACAAGGTCATCCCCCCGTCTTCCCTCCAGGACAAAAGCCCCCGGTACTACTTCCGGGAGGCGATGGCGATCCGGCCCGGGGCGGTATACGTCTCCCCCATGGATCTGAACGAGGAGTGGGGGAAGGTGGAGGTGCCTCCGATGCCGGTGGTGCGCTACGCCACGCGCCTCGTCAACTCCCGCGGCGAGGCTCGAGGGATCGCCATTGTGAACGTGTACGCCTCGAGGATCCTTTCTCAGGTCGTGAGCCTGGGGCGGGAGCGCGGGAGCGTTTTCCTCGTGGACGCGAGGGGAACCTATCTCGCCCATTCGCGCCGGACCTCGTCAGAGGCCGGCGCTTTTGCGGCGATGGCCGGCGAAATGCTGGAGAAAGATTTCTCGAAAGAGGTCACGACCAAGGTCCTCTCGGGGGACTCGGGAGCCGTGGTCGAGCCGGGACTCAGCGGACGGATCCTTGCGTTCGCGCCGATCAACCCCGGCCCCGAGCGCGAGAGATGGGTGGTGGTCCACGCCTACAGCAAAGGGGAGGTCCTCTCTTCGATCCGCTCGCTCCAGATCCTCGTGCTTGCTCTGGGAGCGGGAATGCTCCTCGTCGCGTGCGTCGTCGGCGTGCTGGCCGCGCGGCAGCTCACCCGTCCGATCACGGCCCTCATACGCGGCGCAGAAGCCGTTGCTGCCGGGGACTTCGACCGCGCGATCCGGGTGGAGACGAATGACGAGCTGGAGGATCTGAGTCACCAGTTCAACCGGATGGCGGGCCACCTCAAGGAGCACGAGCGTCAGCTTCTCGACGCGCGCGAGCGGGCGCTCAGAAAGGCGCGGGAGGCCGAGGCCCTTTCCCGTATCGCGGCTGAGATCTCGCGCCTTCTCTCGCTGCCCCGGATCCTTCAACTCGTCGTGGACAAGGCCAGAGATCTCCTCCAGGGCGACGTTGCGATCCTCTGTCTGGATGAGCCTGGTATGGTCCTCCGAGTCGGAGCCACCAGCGGGACCTCCGGGGCGCTCTCCCTCCAACCCGGAGAGCGCGTCATGGTAGGAGACTGCGCCAAGGTGGGTTCTCAGGACGCCCCCTGCCCCGTCGTCCTGGGCATGGGCTTGCCTGCCCAGATCGCCGTGCGTCTCCGCAGCGGGGAGCGAGTGGTCGGCTACCTCTGCGTCGGCTTCCAGACGCTCCGCTCGGTGAGCCAGGACGAACGGGAGGTTCTCAACGGGCTGGCGACCCAGGCCGCAATCGCCATCGAGAACGCGCGGCTCCACCGGGAGGTCCGGGACCTCGCCCGGCTCGAGGAACGCGAGCGGATCGCCGCCGATCTCCACGATGGGATCATCCAGTCGATCTACGCCACGGGTCTCGGCCTCGAGGAATGCGCAAGGCTCGTCGAGGAGGATCCGTGCGCAGTCAAGCCCGTGCTGGAGTCGGCCATCGGAGGTTTAAACATGGTGATCCGCGACGTGAGGAATTACGTCGTCGGGCTCCAGCCCGAGGGGCTTCAGGAGCGGGGTCTCAGTCGGTCTCTGGCAGACCTTGCTCGCGGGATGGCGCTGAACGGCCTGCTCCACGCTGAGATTGACGTGGATCCGGCCATAGATGCCGGACTCGGCCCCGAGAAGGCCGGCCACCTCTTCCACATCTGCCGTGAAGCCCTCGCCAACGTGGTAAAGCACGCCATGGCCTCTCGCGTGTCGCTGGCGATCGAGCGCGGCAACGGGAGCCTGGTCCTTCACGTGAGGGACGACGGGGTCGGCTTTGACCCCGTCGAGCACCGAGGCGCGTGCCGGGGGCTGCGCAACATGAGGGAGCGGGCTCAGCGCCTCGGGGGAACGCTGAGCGTGGAGAGCAGGCCCGGGAGCGGGACCCGGATCACAGTGGAAATTCCGCTGGAGGAGGAGGCGTGACCAGGAGCAGGGTCAGCGTTCTCCTGGTGGACGATCATGAAGTCGTGCGCGTCGGCCTGCGCTCGCTTCTCGCCCGGGAAAAAGGGATGGAAGTGGTGGGGGAGGCGGGGAGCGCCGAGGGAGCAGTGGCCGAGGCGGCCCGGCTTCGGCCTGACGTCGTCGTCATGGACGTCAGGCTCCCCGGCGGGAGCGGGGTGAAAGCCTGCCGGGAGATAAGGAGCGCTGACCATAGAGTCCAGGTAATCATGCTCACCTCCTACGCCGATGAAGAGGCCGTCCTGAACTCCATCCTGGCGGGGGCCTCCGGCTACCTCCTCAAACAAATCCGGGGGCAGGAGCTGGTGAGAGCCATCGAGACGGTGGCGGCGGGGCAATCGCTCCTCGATCCGGCCGTGACGCAGAAAGTGCTGGAAACGGTGAAGCGGCTCGCCTCCGGCCAGCAGGCCGACGAGATGAGCGCGCTCTCAGCCCAGGAGCGAAAGGTGCTGGCCCTCGTCGCTGAGGGGAAGACCAACAAGGAGATCGCCGCCGCCCTGGGGCTCAGCGACAAAACCGTGAAGAACTACCTCTCCCACGTCTTCAACAAGCTCAACCTCTCCCGCCGCGCCGAGGCCGCCGCCCTCTTCGCCCGCCGTCGCTTCCCTTCCCCCTGATACGCGCTGCTACACGACGCCCTTCTCGGCCAGGAACGGTCCGTATCTCTTGTCGGTGTTGAGAATATGGACGGTCAGCCAATCTTTCAGGAATCTTGCCAGCTCCGTGGGCAGGATCGTTGTGCTCTCCCCGATTTTTCTGTCGAATTCCAGGACCCGGGCCACCATCTTCTCGTGTTCAGCCTTGTGGGCGAGGAACCCCGGATAGCCGTTGGACTTCATTAGCTGCTCTTCGTACGCGAAATGGGTCTTAGTGTAGTCGATGAGATTCTTGACAGTGTCTCCAGTGATCCGGCTCCCTTTTCCTTCACGCATGGCGTCATGGAGATCGTTGATCATGCCGATGAGTTTCTTGTGCTGCTCGTCGATAGATCGAACGTTCACGCTCAGCTCGTTGGTCCACTCGATGAGAGGCATTTCAGGTTTCCCCCTTGTGTGTTTCGTATCATCTCCCGCCTTCGCAGTCAAGCGGACTGAGGTTGTTCCCGCGATTCTTTGCCCGTTCTCGGGCCCGGAACGGTTGGGTTAGGGCCATCCGGCCCCAGTCCCTGTAGGGACAAAAACCTCCTTCGAGTACCCCATCCGGCACTTTTCCTGCGCCCGCCGCCGGTTCACACTCCGAGCGTGGAGCAGCCCGTCACGGTGGCTGTCATCGACGGCAATACGAGGATACGCCGGGAG
>CAZXPE010000022.1:17113-19239 GCA_964642915.1 uncultured bacterium
AATCTCCATCGTCGGGGAAGCGGCGGACCCCGATGAGGCGGTGCGTGTGGTGGAGAACCGCCGGCCCGCGGTCGTCGTGGTCGATTTCCGGCGGATGGCGTGCGACGGAGCTGAGCTGCTGGATCGGATGGCGACGGCGGCTCCGGCGACGGGAATCGTGGTTCTCACCGCGTACGTCACCGAGTCCGAGCGCGCGAGTCTGAGGCGGGCCGGCGCTCAGGCCATCGTCGCCAAAGAGATCGATTCCGGGACTCTCGTTCGGACCATCCGGACGGTTGCCGCGCAAGCGATGGCCGGAGAAAGGAGGTCGGAGGCGTGAAAGGTCTCAGCGCATTCATGCTGGCGGGTCTGCTGGCGATTCCGTCTGCGGCCGCTGCTTACGAGGTGGCACCGGTGGCAGATGGGGGGAGCCTCTCCGGCCGGGTGACTTTCAAGGGCACTCCCCCTCCCAACAGGAGGATCCTCATCACGAAGGACTTCGAGCTCTGCGGAAAGGGGGAGAGGGAGATCCCCGAGGTGGTTGTCTCGGAAAAGGGCGGCCTCCAGGAGACCGTGGTGTATATCGACAAGATCCAGAAGGGGAAGGCATGGGGGAACCCCGAGGGAGGAGAATATTTATTGAACCAGAAGGGGTGCCGGTTTATTCCGTACCTCCAAATCGTCCCCAAGAACCAGACCCTGATCATTCAGAACAGCGATCCGGTCCTCCACAACATCCACGTGCGCGAGCTGATCGGAAGGGCCAGAAGGACCCTCTTCAACTTCGGGCAACCCAAGCAAGGCCAGCGGGTCCCCAAGGAGATCAGCCCCATCCGGAACAGCGAGATCAAGACCGAGTGCGAGGCCCACGACTTCATGCACGCCTGGATGTTTGCCGCAGAGAGCCCTTACTACTCAGTCACAAAGGCTGACGGCTCCTTCAGGATGGATCAGGTCCCCCCCGGGGCTTATGCGGTCAAGGCTTGGCATCCCGTGGTGGGAACGAAGACCGGGCAGATCACGGTCCCCCCGAAGGGAGAGGCGCAGGTCAACTTTGAGTTCTCTCAACAATAGAACGGTGAAGGGGGCGGTGGCGTTGTCGCTGGCCATGCTGTTGACCTCCGGGCTTGCCCCTCCTGCCCGGGCCAAACCTTCGGCGACGGAGGAGATGATCCAGGCGGGGAAGAAGGTGTACGAGAAGAGGTGCTTCTTCTGCCACGGGGACAAGGGCGATGGCAACGGGCCCGTCGCCGATTATCTGGACCCGAGGCCGCGGGACTTCACTCTGGGGATCTACAAGTTCAGGAGCACCGCCAGCGGCGCCCTTCCCACCGACGAGGATCTCTTCCGGACCGTGAGCCGGGGAATCCCCGGCACCGCCATGCCTTCGTGGGAGCCCTACCTGAGCGAGGCTGAGAGACGGCGGGCGGTTTCCTACGTCAAGACTTTCTTCCCGGAGTTCTCACGCCCCGACCTGGACCCTTACAAGAAGGTGGTGGAGGTCTCCAAGAATATCCCGCCCTCCGCCGAGAGCATCGCCAAAGGAAAGGATCTCTTTGAGCGGGAGAAGTGCTGGGAGTGCCACGGCCGGGAGGCGAGAGGCGATGGAAAGAAGATCCACGAGCTGAAAGACGACTGGGAGTTCCCGATCCGACCCTTCGACCTGACAAAGGGGTGGAGGTTCAAGGGAGGGAGCGACCCCGGGGACATCTACTTTCGCTTCACCACCGGCCTCAACGGCACGCCCATGCCCTCCTTCATCAACACGCTTTCTCCCGAGGAGCGATGGCACCTGGCCAACTACATCGTCTCGCTGAATCAGGCGAAGGGTGCCGGAAGTGAGGGAGCCGCTGTCCTGACCTCCAAACAGATCAAGGAGGAGATCCCCCTTGATCCCGAGGCGTCCCTCTGGGCGAAGGCCCGTCCTCTACACGTCGCGCTCATGGGGCAGATCATCATGAAGCCCCGGTGGCAAAATCATTCCATCGATCTCCTGACGGTCAGCTCTGTTCACAACGAGAAGGAAGTGGCCTTCCTCCTCCAGTGGAACGATCCCACCGAGGATACGGTCCATCAGGAGATCAAGGTCGCCTTGAACCCCGAGGATACCTACGTGAAGGTCTCCGAGCTGCCGCGAAAGCCGGGGA
>CAZXPE010000023.1:0-19146 GCA_964642915.1 uncultured bacterium
GACCGGGCTGTCGTCGCCCGGATGATGGAGGAGAAGAAGAAAGGGTTCCAGGCCACGTCCACGCCGGGCGATCACGATGCGGCCGACCTTGTCTACGCGCTGACGCTTGAGGTGTTCAAGGCCGTCCGCTCCATTCCGGCAGAGGGGCAGGAGTCTCTGGGGAGACGGCTTGAGTCGGCTGCGCTGCCGGTGTTGTCAGGGCTGCTTGACCGCGACTACGCCGGAGCCCTGAAGGCCCTCGCTGAGACTGAGCTGCTCCTGTGGCTGGCCAGGGATCTGGGGGACCTCAAAGCCTCCGCGTTCGACGAGCTGGAGGCCCGGCTTCAAGCTGCCCGCGCCGCGATATCTGAGGAGTAAGAGATGACAGCCATGGCTTCTTTCCTTCAGGACAATTTCCACTTCATCCACTTCGCGGGCGCTCTGGCCCTCTTTCTTCTGGCCCTGGTCTTCTTCATGGCTCGCCGGGGCGCGTGGATCATCGAGGGTCTCCCCTCAGCATGGCCGCTGGCGGCCTTCGCCCTCCTCCATTCTCTCAACCACGGGATCGAGGGGGTTATCTCCTATCGCGCGATGCTGGGCGACCCGGGCGGGCGCCTCTCTCTGGAAGGAGCGGCTGCGGTTTTCGACGTCCTCTCTTTCGGGTTCCTCCTCCACTTCGGTCTCAGGGGTCTCCTTCCGGCATCGCTGAGCTGGAGCCGGGGCCTCGCCCCGTCTCTCATGGCCCTCTGGGTCGCGGGTTTCGCGGCAGGATTGATTCTCTATCCCGCTCGGGCCGGTGAGTGGATTGAGAGCGCCCAGAGCCTGGGAGGGATCGTCTTCGCGCTCTTCGGCGGCCTCTTCGCCGCGCTGGTGTTCTGGAGGGTCCCGCCGGGACGGCGCCGCACCGCGGGGCGCATCACGGCGCTGGCCGTCTTTGCTTTCGGGGCCGTAGAGTGGGTAGAGGTTTTCTTTCGCACCGAAGGGATCGTCCACAGCTCGTTGATGGCGTTAGTGGCAGTGGTCGTGGGAGTTGCCGCGATCCGTCTCCTCTCTCTCGGGGTCGGGGCGAAGCTCGCCGGCGGTCTGATGACGGGTTACGCCATTACACTCCTCGTGGGGGGCGCCGGCTATCTGGGATTCAGCGTCGTGGAGAGCGAGGTCGCCGGGGTCGAAGCTCTGGAAGAAGAAGCCCGCGCGCTGTTGAATCTTCAACGGAGCCTGGAGCGCGCCCTCAGCCTCCGATCGATGGCTTTCCTCGCTGAGGAGGTGGAGCGGCGCTTTGAAGAGAGCGTTCGGGCCTACCGGCAGTCCCACGGGGGTTCCGAGCGTCAGGAGGTCGGCGCGTTCCTGGAGGCGGCGCGGCAGAAGTATCAGAAGATGAAGTCTGGGACCGTCGGCCCCGACGGGGTCAGGGGGATCCTCGAGCAACTGGAGCGCCACCAAGCCCGGCACCGCGCCGAGGTGCTCCAGGCGCGGGCCCGGGTGAAGGAAGCCAGAAATAACATCCGCCTCGCCATCCTCGCGGGGCTCGGTCTGGCGAGCGTGGGAGCCGTTCTCTTCGGTCTGGCCTTCGCCCGCGTCATTACCGTTCCACTGAAGATCCTCCGGGATGGGACGGCCGGAATCGGCCGGGGAGAGTTCAGCCAGCTTCAGATTTCCACGGGGGACGAGCTGGAGGATCTGAGCCGCGAGTTCAACGCCATGGCTGAGAGCTTGAAGGCGCGGACGAGCGAGATTCTTGCCCTGAACTCGATTTCCCGGAAGGTGAGCGAGTCGCTGGATCTCGATCAGGTCCTCTCTGCCGCTCTGGCGCAGGCTCTCGACGTGATGGAGGTGGACGCCGGAGTCATCTACCTCTGGGATGAGGAAGCCCAACTTCTCCGCGTCAGGGCCCACCTGGGGCTCTCACCGGCCTACGTCGGCGGAGTGGACAGGATCGGGATGGGTGAGGGACTGGTGGGGAAGGTGGCCGAGTCGGGCGAGCCTGCCATCGTTGAGGACGTGCAGAGCGATCCCAGGATCATCAGGCCCGAGCACGTGAGGACGGAAGGGATCAGGTCTGTCCTCATGGTCCCGCTCAAGTCCAAGGCCGCGACGCTGGGGATGTTCTATGTTGCGACGCGGCTGCTCCGCCATTTCACCTCCCGCAATGTTGAGTTGATGGTCTCAGTGGGGAGCCAGGTCGCCACTGCCATCGAGAACGCCCGCCTTTTTGAGGAAAGCCGGGCCCAATCTGAGGTGCTGGATGAGCAGGGCCGCCGGCTTTTCCTCCTCCACCTCACCTCCCGCTTTCTC
Source organism: uncultured bacterium (assembly GCA_964642915.1). Classification (GTDB taxonomy): domain Bacteria; phylum Methylomirabilota; class Methylomirabilia; order Rokubacteriales; family CSP1-6; genus CAZXPE01. The sequence goes on from CAZXPE010000023.1 coordinate 2,275, forward strand.
TCAACAGAGAGCGATCCTGACCGGCTTCTTCGGCGGCTCGTCGGGGCCGCCACCGAGCTGATCGGAGCGCGCTACGGCGCCCTGGCCGGTTTGGGCGACGACGGGAAGGTCGTCAAGTTCCTGACGGCCGGGATCAGCGAGGAGCTGAAGGAGCGGATCGGCTTCCCTCCCGAGGGGCGGGGGCTCCTGGGGTACGTCTTCAGGGAAGGGAAGACCCTCCGCATCAACGATCTCGCCTCTCATCCCAAGGCCGCCGGCGTGCCCCCCCACCATCCGGTGATGAAAAACCTCCTCGCAGCTCCCATCCGCTATCAGGAGCGAACACTCGGAGCCCTCTATCTCACCGAGAAGGAGGGGGGCTTCACGGCCGACGACGAAAATCTCCTCGCGACTCTCTGCGTCGATGCCGCCGTCGCCCTGGAGAACGCCAAGCTCCTGGAGGATCTCAAAAACGCTCTGGAAGAGGTCAAGGCCGCTCAGGAGCGGGTCGTCAGGTCAGCGACACTGAGCGCCGTCGGAGAGCTGGCTGCGGGAGCGGCCCACCACCTGAACAACATCCTGGCTGTGATCGTGGGGAGAACCCAGATCCTTCTCGGGACGGTGAAGGACCCCGCCATGGAGCGCGCCCTCAAGATCGTGGAGCGGGCGGCGCTCGACGGGGCCGATGTGGTGAGGCGCGTTCAGCAGTTCTCCCGGACCCGGGTCAGGAGTGAGTGTATCCCGGTGGACCTGAACCAGATCGCCGGTGAAGTGATCGAGATCACCCGTCCCCGCTGGCAGGACGAGGCCCAGTCACAGGGGCGCTTCATTGAGGCGGTCTTGGACGCTGGGCCCGTGCCTCGGGTGTCAGGCCAGCCGTCAGAGCTGAGAGAGGTCATAATCAACCTCATACTGAACGCAGTGGACGCCCTTCCTGACGGCGGGCGAATCGTTCTCACGACCTGGAAGGAGGGGGCGCGAGTCCTGCTCTCGGTGGCGGACAACGGGACCGGCATGTCTCAGGAGGTGAAAGCGCGAGCGTTCGATCCGTTCTTCACCACCAAGGGGGTTAAGAGCACGGGGCTCGGCCTTTCGGTGACCCACGGTATCGTCCAGCGCCACGGAGGGGAGATCGCTCTGGAGAGTGAAGAGGGGAAGGGAACCACTGTGACGGTTCGCCTTCCCGTCCTGGAGAGCGAGGAGGTGGCGGCGAAGGCCCGGTTGAGCGACCCGGTCCGCTCCGCCAGAATCCTTCTGATCGACGACGAACCGAACGTGAGAGAGACGCTGGCCGATCAGTTGGCGATCGAAGGCCACTCAGTGACCTCCGCCGCCGATGGCTGGCAGGGTCTCTCCATCCTGGAAGAGGGGAAACCCTTCGATCTGGTGATCACGGACCTCGGGATGCCCGGGATGACCGGCTGGCAGGTGGCCGAGGCGGTCAGGGCCCGCTTCCCCGGGATGCCGGTGGCTCTCGTCACAGGGTGGGCCAATACCTTGGAGCCCGGAGAAGAAAAGCGAGTTGACGGCGTCCTGAACAAGCCGTTTCAGATCGAGGCCGTCAGGGAGCTTCTGGACAGGCTGCTCCTCCCTTCCTCCTGAGGACGACGACCATCAGGAGAGGGTGCCTGGACCGGTCGAGGATCTGGCGGGGCTTGAAGCCGTAGAACCACTGGACGAACTCGAAGCCGCCCGCCAGCTCCACGATGGCCCGAAGCTCCTGGGGAAAGACCATCCGGGAGAGATGGCTCTGGCGGAACAGTTTTCTCGTCCCGTTCTCAGTCACCTCGAGTTTCATCTCTTCGCTGAAGACCTGGCTCACGGGGTTCACGTCCTCAAGCGCCGCGAAGGTTGTTCTCACCGTTACCCTCCCGCGGCGCCTGGTCCAGATCCACCGCCGGGCGGGGTTGGTCCACGACGAGGCCATGTAGCGGTCGAAGATATAAAGCCCTCCTGGTCTAAGGGCGTTTGCCACAGCTCGGAAGTGACTGAGGATCTCTTCGTTGGTCAGGAGGTGGCCCTGGGAGTCCTGCATGCAGATGGCGGCGTCGACGGGGGCAGGGAGGGCGAAGCTGGTCATGTCTCCGACCTTCAGATTTACATTGAGGCCGCTGGATGAGGCCCGTTCTCCGAGGTAGGCGATGTTCTCGGAGGAGAGATCGAGGCCGGTCATCCGGTAGCCGCGGCGGGCGAGCCTGATGAGGTGTGGGCCCGTCCCACAGGCGATGTCGAGGACCCGCGAGACAGGGCGGTGGGCGTAACGGCGGAAGCAGTGGACCAGGAAATCCACCTCCTGCCTACGGTTCATGTCGAAGGCGATCTCGTAGTATCGGGGCGCGCTGTAGAGCCTTCCGCCTCCCATCACTTCCCCCAGAAGGTAAGGATCGCCTCCCTGAGGATCCAGGAGGCGGCGATGCCTGTGCGCCCCGACGGGTCGTGAGAGTGGGCCACCTCCACGAGGTCGATCCCTGCCACCGGGCAGCCTCCGAGCAGGCGGATGATCTCCACCAGCTCCGGAACCCTGAGACCGCCTGGCTCCGGAGAGCCCGTGCCCGGCGCTTCCGATGGGTCGAGGAGATCTATGTCTATGGTGACGTAGAGGGGATGACCGAGAAGGCCGGGGAGGATTCTCCTCACTGCCTCGATGGGAGGGGACTCTGTCGCGGGGTAAAAGTTCGGGCCTCTGCGTTCGAACTCCTCACGTGAGCCGGTGCGCATGCCGACCTGGAAGACCCGCTCCGGGGGCACCACCTCCATGATTCGGGCCATCGCCGAGGCATAGCAGTACCGCTCGCCGAGAAACTCCTCCCTCGTGTCCGGGTGGGCGTCGAGCTGGAGGACGCGGAGGTCGGCTAGCCGCGAGGCCATGACCTCGACTACTGGCAGGGTGGCAGTGTGGTCTCCGCCGAGCATGACGACCGGGACGGCCGGCGACCAGAACGCCCTGATCTCCTCCCTGACTGATGCCAGGACCTCGCGCGGCGGGCCTTCGGGCACATGGCAGTCGCCGAGGTCTGCCAGGGCCAGGTCTTCGAGGTCGCGCCCCAGCTTGGCGGAGTAACTCTCGATGGAGTCGGAGGCGATGCGGATGTCGCGGGGGCCAAGACTGGCGCCCTGTCTCAGGTTCACGGTTCCTTCGAAGGGGATGCCGAAGAGAGCGACGCGAGCTTCGGAGAAGGGGGCCCGGCAGGCGATGAAGGAAGGGGAGGCTGGCCTCACGTCTGTGAGGAGCTACACCAGGTCGTCTTCAGAGAGAAGCGTCACGGCGGCGACGGCGCAGCCTATCCGCTCCACGCGGTGCTCGGCGGCGAAGACCCGAAGCTCGCGGATCTCTTCTCCCCTTGTCCTGAAGGCTTCCTCCAGCATCTGGCGGATCATCCGCTCGGCCACCTCCCGGGGAGCCTTGTCGTGGAACTCCATGATCACCCCGGCCTTCTGCCTGTCCTCCGGGAGGGCGTAGCCAACCGCCGCCGAGAGGATCTCTCCGGGGACCCTCCCGACGATGGAGGCGTACGCCGCGGGGACAAGGGCGCCTGGCTTGATCTTGGGGAGGTCCACGATCTCGACGTCGGGGGGAACGATGCTGGAGACCTTCACGAGGTTGATGTTGCCGATGCCGGCAGCGAGGAGAGCGTTGTCGAAGGCGTTCAGCGCCGTCGCGCCCTCGGAGTGGCCGGCGGTCGCGGAGGCGAGAGTCACCCGCTTCCCGAGCATCCCATCCCTCCTTTGGAAATTTTGGGGTCATCTTAGCGGCTCGAAGGGAAAATGCAAGAGAATTTTTGGCGCCCGCCCCCCCAAAACCCGCATTTTTTTCTTGCGTTTCCCAAAACAGGGCTCTACAGTGAACCCAAAAAAAATATCTGATCGAAAAATCCAAGAGGGAAAGGAGGCTGAAAAATTGAACGCGCTGGGAAGACACCTGCTTCTCGAGTTGTTTGACTGCGACGCGGACGCCATCAGCAGTTTGGAAGCCGTGAAGGACGCGCTGGTAGAGGCAGCCAGGCGCGCCGAGGCGACCATCGTGGACATCGTTTTTCACGAATTCAACCCGTTCGGAATCAGCGGGGTCGTGGTCATTGCCGAGTCGCATCTCTCCATCCACACGTGGCCGGAGCACCGCTACGCGGCGGTAGACATTTTCTCCTGCGGGGCAGCGCTCAGGCCCGACGAAGCCGCCTCGTATCTGGTCGAGCGGTTCGGTGCGGAGAGGACCTCGGCGGTGGAGCTCCGGAGGGGCATCTTTCTTCACAGCGCGGGGCCAGTGCCCCACAAGCCTCTCGCCTTCCACGGATGAACGCGCAGAAGAACTACAAGTGGTTCTTTGAGACCACCACCCCCGTCGAAGGCCACACCCACGCCATCCTCCGCACCATAGCCTCGGCCCAGACCAAGTTCCAGCAGATGGAGATCCTCGAGACGGCGAGCTACGGCAAGTGCCTGGTCCTGGACGGCCGGATCCAGTCCAGCGAGGCCGACGAGTTCATCTACCACGAGGCCCTGGTCCACCCGGGCCTCCTGGGCCATCCCGCCCCTGAGCGGGCGATGGTGATCGGCGGCGGCGAGGGGGCGACCCTCAGGGAGATCCTGAGGTATCGGACGATCACCCGGGCCCTCATGGTTGACATCGACGGCGAGGTCGTGGAGCAGTGCAAGCGCCACCTCCCCGAGATGCACAGGGGCGCCTTCGATGACCCGCGCACCGAACTCCGCCACTCCGACGCCCGAGCCTTCCTCGAGGAGACGGACGAGAGGTTCGACCTGGTGGTAGTGGACCTCACCGAGCCACTGGAGGAGGGCCCCGCCTGCCGCCTCTTCACCAGGGAGTTCTACACTCTTATCAGGGAGCGCCTGACAGACCAGGGGGCGTTGACGATGCAGGCGGGGATGACCAAGGTCAACGAGATCTTCTTCTTCACCGCCGTCCACCGGACCCTCAAGGAGGTCTTCCCGGTCGTGGCGCCGTACCAGAGCTTCATCTCCTGCTACGGGACGCCCTGGGGGTTTATCTTCGCCGGCAAAGGGGCCGACCCACGGAGCTTATCCCCAGGGACAGTGAACGCCCTCATCGCTGACAGGATCACCGGAGAGCTTCTCTACTGGGACGGGCAGACCCACCAGCACGCCTTCGCCCTCCCCAAGTTCATCCGCCGCGCTCTGGAGAGCCAGGAGAGGGTGATCACCGACGACCACCCTCTGATTGTCTCTTAGCGAGGGGGAGGGGAGGCGGAGTGGCGGGAGCGGGACGCGGGATCGGCCTTCTTCTTCTGATCCTCCTGATGGGGGGCGTCATCGGGAGCTTCCTCGGTGAGCTTCTGGGATCGCTCCTCCCCGGCGGCTGGTGGCAGGACCTCCTCACCAGGGGCCCCACGGTAGGGCTCGTTGATCCGGCCACTCTCGACCTCAAGTTCCTATCGCTGACCCTCGGCTTGACAGTCAAGGTAAACCTGGTGGCTGTTCTCGGTCTCGTCATCGCCGCTGTCGCCCTCCGCAAACTCTGAGTATCGTGCCGACACTTTGCGGCAGGCAGTGAGGGGCGCTCCAGGTCCGCCGGTAGATCACGTCAAGGCGCGGCTCCTCCGACTCTACGACGCCCTTCTCACCCACTTCGGCCCCCAGCGCTGGTGGCCGGGCGACAGCGCCTTCGAGGTGGCCATTGGCGCGATCCTTACCCAGCACACGGCGTGGCGGAACGCCGAGAGGGCGATAGCCGCTCTGAAGTCAGAACGGCTCCTAAACCCGTCGCGACTCCGCGATCTCTCTCTGAGGCGCCTTGCCTCTCTCATCCGCCCCGCCGGAACCTTTACTGTGAAGGCGCGTCGGCTCAAGGCTTTCCTGGCCTTCCTCTGGGGGCGCTACCGAGGACGGGTGGAACTCATGGCGGCGGCTCCTCTCGATGAGGTCAGGCGCGACCTCCTCTCGGTGCCGGGGATCGGCCCCGAGACGACCGACGCCATACTTCTCTACGCGGCAGGCCGCCCGGTCTTCGTGGCAGATGCCTATGCCAGGCGGATCCTGGCCCGCCATCGCTTTGTCCCTTCAGGCATCGGCTACGAGCCGCTCAGGGCGTTTCTTGAGAGCCATCTTCCGAGGGACCCTGCTCTCTTCAATGAGTATCACGCGCTCCTTGTGACGGCAGGGAGGCGGTGCTGCCGGGTGAAGCCCCGCTGCTGGAGTTGCCCTCTCCAGTTCGACCTCAGGGGCCGGCTTCCTAAGGGCGCCGCTTCGCGGTAGCTTCATCAGCGGCTCCCCAAATACCTCTTGACACGCTGAAGGGCAACAGCATAATGTCCTATTCACATAACAAGCTTAATATTGGCTATGCCGCCCTTTAATCTCGATACGTTAGCTCATCCGACAGTAAGCCTTGATGCTGCCAGCCCGATCCCCCTCTACTACCAGCTAGGGAGCCTCTTGAAGGAAAAGATCCTCACCGCCGAGTGTAGGCCCGGAGAAAGACTTCCCGCCGAGGGCGAGCTTGCCGAAGCGTACGGTGTCAGCCGGATTACCGTGAGGCAGGCCATGGCATCACTCGTCCAGGAGGGGTGGCTGCGCCGGCGGCGCGGTCAGGGTACGTTCGTAGCCGAAAAACCTCCCCTGAAAGAATCAGTCAGGCTCACCTGCGTTCTTGAGGACCTCGACGCCGCAGGGGTGCTGACCCAGCTTGAGGTTCCAGAGTGGCGGTTCATTCCTGCACCGCCGGCCATTGCTACCAATTTGGATATCCCTGCGGGGGCTGAGGTTCTCTGCTACGGCCGCCGGCTCCTTGCCGAAGCGGTTCCCTTCTCCTACTCCCGGGGCTACATCCCTGCCGGGATCGGCAGGCGACTCAGCCGGGAGGACCTTCTCACGACCCCCCTGTTGACGCTCCTCGATCGGAGCGCCGGGATCAAGGTCGAGCGCGGGGAGCAGGCCATCGAGGCCACGCTGGCTGACCCTTCGATGGCGGCGTTTCTCGGTGTTCGAGCGGGCACTCCGCTTCTGCTCCTTCAGCGCATCCTTTCCACCGCTGACGGGCGGGCGGTGGAGTTCCGCGTCACATACCACCGCGGGGACCGCTCCAGATACATCCTCAGGCTGAGGCGAACCGCAGCAGGAATGGAGCCCGCCCCTGAGATCGAGGCGGGAGAGTCTGAAGGGAGGAACGATCATGATCGTCTGGCTTAAACACGCTGTTGCGCTGTTGCTCACCTTGAGCCTGGCCTGGGCGGCCGAGAGGGCCGACGCCGCTGGGGAGCCGTTCAAGGTCCGGGTTGGGCTGATCCCCGTGATCGGGCCCGCCCCTCTCTATGTCGCACTGGAGAAAGGCTACTTCGCCAAGGAGGGGATCGACGCCCAGATCCAGACTCTCAGGAGCGGAGGCGCCATCCTCACTCAGGTGGCGGCCGGAAACCTGGACGTGGGGCGGGGCACTCTCGGCTCGGCGGCTCTCAACGCCTTCGCCCGCGGGATGGACGTCAAGGTCGTGGCCTCGGGGCAGGGACTGAATCCGGCCGGCCCGAACACCGAGCCGCTGATGGTCAGGAAGGCCCTGGTCGCGAGCGGCGAGGTCAAGAAGATCGCAGACCTCAAGGGGAGGCGCTGCGCGATCAACTCAGTCGGGACGGCCTCTGAGTATCTCCTCGACGCAGCCCTCAAAAAGGGAGGTCTCGGGTTGGACGACATCTCCCTCGTCACGATCCCGTTTCCCGACATGGTCCCGGCGTTCGAGAAGGGGGCCATTGACTGCGCCCTCCTCCCCGATCCTCTCGCGACCTCGGCCGCCATGAAGGGCTTTGCCGTGCGCTTCGAGGACCGTTACGCCCCAGGCTCCACCCTGGGAGTCCTTCTGTTCAACAGCAAGTTCATGGAGAAGCACCCGGAGGTGGCAGCGCGCTTCATAGTGGCCTACCTCAAGGCGACCCGTGACCTCCTCGGCCCGCAGTGGGGGAGCGAGGAGAACGTCCAGATCATCAACAAGTGGACGAAGGTCTCACCTGAGAGCATCAGGGCCATGGTCCCGCCCTACTTCGACCCCGATGGCCGGCTTAACCGACAGAGCCTCGCGGAGCAGCAGGCCCTCTACCTCCGCCGCAAAAGCCTGACGTACACGACGCCCCTTTCAATGGACCAGATCATCGACGAGCGCCCGCTCGATGCGGCGCTGAAGCTGCTCGGCCCGGCCAAGTAGATCGCGGTTAGGCGGTGGTGGCGCCGTTCAAGGCCAAGATCCTTCTTCGGCGCGTCGAGAAGACCTACCCGGCCCGGCACGGGGAGGTCGAGGCGCTGAGAGGGATCGACTTTGAGGTGTGGGGGGGAGAGTTCTTCTGCATCCTCGGGCCGAGCGGCTGCGGGAAGTCAACTCTCCTTCGGATCATGGCCGGTCTCGACACAGCCAGCGGGGGCGAGATCCGGATTATGAGCGAGGGCGCTGGACTCCCGCTGACGAGCATGGTCTTCCAGGAAGAGTCCACGCTGCCGTGGATGAGCGTCAGCGACAACGTCGCGTTCGGCCTGGAGATGCGAGGAGTGCCGCGGCGCGAGAGGCACGAAAAGGTAGCCCCAATCATCGAGAAGGTGGGGCTCAGCCACTTCGCCAGGTACTACCCCCATCAGCTCTCAGGCGGGATGCGCCAGCGCGTCGCCATTGCCAGGGCGCTTGCGAACGACCCCGAGGTCCTCCTGATGGACGAGCCGTTCGCCAACCTCGATGCCCAGAACAGGCTCATCCTCCAGGCAGAGCTGCTCAGGATCTGGGAGGAGACCCGGAAGACCATCGTTTATATCACCCACTCGCTCGACGAGGCGATCTCGCTCGGCGACCGCATCCTGGTCATGACGGCGCGGCCGGGGCGGGTCAAGCGACTCCTGACAGTTGATCTCCCCCGTCCGCGCGACGTGGTCTCGATCAGGACCCACCCGCGCTACGGGGCGCTCCACGAGGAGCTATGGAGAGTGCTCGAAGACGAGGTGAGGCAGAGCCGTCACGCCGAGGGAGAGGTCTGAGGCGAGGAGGGTGAAGATGGCTGGCGGCAGTGAGAGGATCGTCCACAGCGCCTGTCGGTTCTGCCGCGCTGAGTGCGGGTTGCTCGTTCGCGTCAGAGACGACAGGATCGTCCGCGTCGATGGCGATCCCGACCACCCCACGAGCAGAGGCGGGCTCTGCGTCAAGGCCCAGGCGGTTTCTGAGCTGGTCGAGGATCCTGATCGCCTGCGGACTCCGCTCAAGAGGGTGGGGGAGCGAGGGAGCGGGCAGTGGAAGCCGATAAGCTGGGACGAGGCTCTGGATGAGATCGCCTCCAGGCTTTCGGCCGTGAAGGAGCGCTACGGCGCCGAGGCTCTGGCTGCCTACCGGGGGATCGCGAACTCGAACATCCCTCAGACCCCTTACTTCATACGCTTTCTCAACGCCTTCGGGACACCCAACCTCACGAGCGCCTTCTCAGTCTGCGTCGGTCCCAAGGCGATCTCGGCGATGCACACCTACGGGAGGAATCTCTGGCCTGTGGGGGACTACAGGCGCTCCCGGTGCATCCTGCTCTTCGGCAGCAACCCGGCTGTGAGCTTCATGCACCGATACGGCGCCGTCATGGAGGATCTCCGCGGGGCTGTGAGGCGCGGAGCGTTCTTGGTGGTCGTGGACCCGCGGCGGACTGAGACGACGGGCGAGGCGTCGCTCCATCTTCAGATCAGGCCGGGGACCGACGGGGCGCTCGCGCTGGGCCTCCTTCACGTCATCCTGCGCGACAGGCTCCACGACGAACCGTTCGTGAGCCGGCACGCTGCGGGGTTTGATCGGCTTCGGGCTGCGGCGGCCGACTACACGCCTGCCCGGGTGGAAGGCATCACGTGGGTCCCGAGGCGCCTCGTCGAGGAGGTGGCGGTTCGCTTCGCCACGACGAAGCCGGCCTGCGCCGACCGCCGCCAGGGCGTTCTTCACCAGACCAACGCCACTCAGGCGTGCCGGGCGATCGACGCCCTCAACGTCGTGACGGGCAACGTTGATGTTCGGGGTGGCGTGGTGTTCGCGCCTCCCGTGCCTATCAGAGACATCGCCTTGAGAGAGGCGCTGCCGAAAGAGCGGCGGTCCTTCAGCCGCTTCGCCTGGAGCGACGGGGCTGTGACGCTTCCCGATGCGATCCTGTCGGGTCGCCCGTACCCGATCAAGGCTTTCATCAGCTTCGCCGGAAACCCCGCGCTGAGCTGGCCCGACGCCGCTCGGGTTGCATGGGCTTTCCACGCCCTGGAGTTTGTCGCCGTCATCGACCTGTACCTCACCGAGACGGCCCGGATGGCAGACATCGTGCTCCCTGCCACGACCTTCATGGAGCGGACCGACCTCAACGACAGCCTCAGGGTCCCGCTGGCCCCGCTCTCCTACGTCCACCTGCGCCAGCAGGCGATCACCCCGCGCCACGAGGCCTGGCCCGAGTGGCGGATCATCAACGGCCTCGCCGCGCGTCTGGGGCTTGCGGACCTCTTTCCGTTCAATGACGCCGAGTCGTTGATGGACCATGTGCTTGAGCCTGCGGGCCTCTCGTGCAGAACGCTCAAGGAGCAACACCCCAGCGGGCTGGTGTACGCCGAGGCCGCACCCGGGCGCTTCCTCGGCAAAGGGTTCCTGACACCGTCAGGGAAGATGGAGCTTCATTCGCCGGGGCTCGAGGCGGCAGGATTTGATCCCGCGCCTGTCTATCGTGAGCCGGCTCAGAGCCCGGTGAGCCGCCCTGACATCGTTGCCGACTATCCGCTGATCTTCACCACCGGGGCCCGGCTCGAAGCGACCTCGGGGACCTGGACCCACAACCTCCCTCTGCTCAGAAAGCTGGTCCAGGAGAACTGGGTTGAGATCAATCCGGAGACCGCCGGGAAGCTCGGGGTGAGGGAAGGGAGCCGGGTGGCGGTTGAGACGCCGAGGGGGAGAATCGAGCTTCCAGCCAGGGTCACTGACGCCGTGCCGCCTCAGGTGGTCGCAATCCCGTTCGGCTGGGGGCATGACGCGGGTAGGCGCCTGGCCGGCTCCACGCCCGGGGCCAACCCGAACATTCTCATCGACGTCAGCGTGGACCCGATCAGCGCGACGCCGGCCTACCGCTCCGGCCTCTGCCGGGTGGTCCCTCTGAAGGCCTGAGAGAGCATGGGGAAGGAGAGATCGGTCAGCCGCGGGCTTCTCAGGCAGCGCGTCCTCTCCGTCCTCTCGCCTCTCGCCGCCCTGGGGGCGTGGGAGGCCATGGCGGCGGCGGGGCTCCTGGACACGCGCTTCGTTCCGCCACCCACAGCGGTGATGCGGACCCTCTGGGCGCTCCTCCTGAGCGGAGAGCTGACGCGCCACCTCTTCACCAGCCTCTCCCGCATCTTCTTCGGCTTCCTCTCCGGAGCGATTCCGGGAATCGCCCTGGGCCTCTGGATGGGGCTGTCACCGATCGCCCGAGCAGTTATAGACCCCTTTGTGGCAGCCACCTTCCCGATCCCCAAGATCGCGATTCTTCCGTTGCTCATGATCTTCTTTGGCCTCGGCGAGACCCCGAAGATCCTCATCATCGCCATAGCCACCGTCTATCTCGTCCTGATCAACACGATGACCGGCGTCATGAACCTCCCGCGGATCTATCTCGACGTGGCCCGGAACTTCGACGCTCCCCGCTGGAAGCTCTTCACGCGGGTCGTCCTTCCCGGGGCGCTCCCTTTCACCTTCTCGGGTCTCAGGCTGGGGCTCAGCACCTCGCTCATCGTGATCGTCGCTGCAGAGTTCGTGGCGGCCAACGAGGGGATCGGGTTCCTGATCTGGCAGTCGTGGCAGACCCTCGCTGTTGAGCGGATGTTCGTCGGCCTGATGGTGCTGGCGATGCTGGGAGTGGTGATAACGGTGGCGCTTCAGGAGGCCGAGCGCATTCTCATTCCCTGGAGGGAGAATCGGTAGGGGCGCTGAGATGGCGACGGTTCAGGTCAGGCATGTCGAAGGGCTCCGCCTTGAGGGGACCTCGGGGAGCGGGAAGCTGGCCATAGACCTGGCGCCGGGGCGCGGGGGGAGCGGGACAGGCTTCGAGCCAGGCGAGCTTTTGCTCCTCGCCCTCGGCGGGTGCATGGTCCACAACATGAAGATCTTCGCCGACAGGAACAACATCCCTCTCGGCGCGGTGGAGGTGGAGCTGACAGGGGAGAACTCGGAGACGGCGCCGAAGCGCTTCGGCAGGATCCTCATCCGCTTCACCCTCGACGGGACCCTGACGCCAGCCGACGAGGCCAGGCTCCTGAGGGTGGCAAGCCGCTGCAAGATCCACAACACTCTGGAACACCCGCCGATCTTCGAGGTGGCAGTGGATCGGAAGGCGCTTCGTGGTCGTTGACGTCCACGGTCACCTCTACCCCGCCTGCTATCTTGAGCGCCTGAGGCGACGGCGGGCCGACCCCGCGATTCGCGATGACTCGAGGGGGCGGACCATGCTCTTCTGGAGGGGAATGGCGTTCGGCCCCCTCGCCCGCATCCACTCTCAGGCTGAGGCCCGCCTGGAGGAGATGGCCCGCCACGGCGTTCAGAGGCAGATCCTATCTCTTTCGGTCCCCGGGGTTGACGGCTTCGACACCGAAGAGGGGACGGCTGCAGCCAGGGAAGCGAACGATGCTCTGGCGGAGGTGTGCCGCAACTTTCCCGACAGCTTCTCAGGCTTAGCGACTGTCGCCCTGAAGGATCCCGCCGGAGCGGCCGCCGAGCTGGAGCGGGCCGTCACGTCTCTTGGCTTAAAGGGCGGGGCTCTCTTCACCCACGTGGACGGCAGGAGACTCGACGAGAGCGAGTTCTTCCCATTCTTCGAGCGGGCCAGGGAGCTTGAGGTCCCTCTCTTCGTCCACCCGGCGCCACCGACGAGCCCCGACGGGATGATCGACTACCGCCTGGCCTCACTCGTTGGCTTCATGAACGAGATCACGCTGGCGATCTCCCGGCTAGTGTTCAGCGGGTTCTTTGAGAGACTGCCGGGGTTGAAGCTCGTCTTCACCCACCTGGGCGGCGCCGTCCCGTTCCTGGCAGAGAGGATCGAGAGGTGGCACCGCTTCCCCGAGTGCCGTGAGAAGATCAGCCGGCCTCCGAGCGAGTATTTGAAGGACCTCTACCTCGACACGGCGGGGTCCTCCACCTCTTCCCTCATTTGCGCTCACGCCCTCGCCGGCGCCGGCAGGCTGCTCTTCGGCACCGACTATCCGTTCGCCGCCGCAGATGTCCAGCGGACCAGGGCGGCTGTCGAGGCGATGCCGGTCTTAGCCTCGGAGCGCGCCGGAATTCTGGGGGAGAACGCCCGGCGGCTCTTCAGCCTCTGAGAGCGGAGAGCCCTCCCGCGCGGTCGTCAAAAAAAGGCTTGACAAGCCCAGAGGACTGGATATTGTGATGTCCCAATGTTACGACAATTGAGCCAGTCCCTCCCTCTCCACCACCGAATCCGGCAGGCCCTCGCCCAGCAGATCAAGGACGGCAAGCTCGCCCCGGGGCAGCAGCTCCCCACCGAGTTGGAGCTGATGGCCCGCTACCAGGTGAGCCGGACCACTGTTCGCCAGGCACTCGACGCCCTGGCCAGAGACGGGCTGATCGTTCGCAAGCGCGGCAAAGGAACATTCGTGGGCCGGCCCTATTTGCCCACCCCTCTTACCCGCCTCACCAGCTTCTACGAGGACATGGTGGCCCTCGGCCTCAAGCCCAGCACCAGGCTCCTGAGCTTACGCCAGGTGAAGGCGGCGCGCGAGGTGGCCGAAAAGCTCTCGGTTGAGCCTCAGTCGCTCTTGACAATGGTTGAGTGTCTCAGGCTGGCAAGCGACGAGCCGATCCTCTACACCGTGACTTATCTCCCGGACGAGATCGGCTCAAAGCTCGATCCTAAGCAGGTGGAGACCACCGCCATCTACACCATTCTGGAGGATTTTCTTGATGTTCCTTTGTTCGAAGGGGAGTATGTCATCGGGGCCGCCAAGGCCGGGAAGGTTGTCTCAAAGGCTCTGGGCATCCCGGTTGGTGCCCCCGTGCTCCTGGTGGAGCGGACGACCTTCAGCCAAGATCTCCGGCCCGTCGCCTTTGACCTCAGGTATCAGCGGGCCGATTGCATCCGGTACTCCCTGAGGCTCAGGCGCAACCCTGATGCGCTCCTGAGCGACGAGGAGCCCCGAGCAGGCCGCTTTGAGGTGAGCGGAATCTCACGCCGCTACCAGATCCAGTAGGCGCATAAACATTCGGGCGTCCCATTTGGGGACAGAACTGAGGAGGACCCGCCATGAAAAGGATGTTGATGGGTTTCATGTTTCTGTTCCTGATGATGCCGGTCATGGGGTTTGCAGCAGAAATTAAGTTCGGCCTGCTTCCGAGGCTCCCGGAAAAAGAATTACTCCCCATGTTCACCCCATTGGCCAAATACCTTGAGAAAGAGACAGGCATGAAGGTCACCTTGGTCATCCCCAAGGATTTTGACACCTATACCAAGCAGGCTATCGCGGGCGATTTCGATATCGGATTCACCAATCCCAATATTTACATAACAATCAAAAAAGCAGAACCTCAGGCAGAACCATTAGCGTTGGCCTCCGAACCAGGGACAGGCACCGCATTGAAAGGCGTTTTTATAACCCTGGCGGACAGCCCCATAAAGTCGGTCAAAGAGCTTCGGGGCAAGAAGGTCAGCTTCGTCGACCCCGGCTCTGCCGCTGGCTATGTCGCTCAGATGCTGGAATTAGAAAAGGTCGGTGTCAAAAAGGAGGATCTCACAATCACCTATGCGGGGAAGCCTCCCCTCGTTGGTGAAGCTGTGAGGGATGGAAAGGCAGATGCCGGCGGCATGCCGGAGCCGGTGTTTAAGAGGCTGCCCTTTAATTTCATGCTTAAGGTCATAGGCACAACCACTGCGCTCCCTAATTGGCCCATGCATACCGCAAAGAAGACAGATAAGGCTGTCGCATCAAAGGTGAAGGAGGCCCTTTTGAAGTTAAAGCCAGCCACAGCAACGGCCGAGCGTGTTCTGAAGGACGCGAAACTTGAGGGATTTGTTCCGACAACCGATAAAGACTTCGACATCATGAGGGATGCAGCCAGGGCGGCAGGAGTCTTCTAATGGTTCAGAGAACAATGAGGGGTACGCACAGAATGCATAAACCTCAGGCCCGATAAGGGGGTCACTATGGAAGACAAGACTCTCCAGGGAGCGACATTCGAAGAGAGGATGAGGGCGATTGAAAAGGCAGAGGAGGAGGAAGCCGCACCACCCAGGAAAGCGCTTATTGGATTACTCGTTGCCTTTGGGATTTTGCTGGCGTTGCATTTCGGCCCTACCATTCCAGGCTTACGGCCCACGTCCCAGTCTGTGTTAGGGGTCTTCCTCTGGTTTATCGCTGTAATGGTGACAGATGCCCTCCCGAAGGCTATTGTGGGGTTTGCGGCGCCGCTTTTAGTCGTGATCTTTGGTGGCATTCCAATACCAGCGGCCTTTAAGGCCTTTACCAGTGATGTATTCTTCTTGGGTGGTGGGGCCTTTGTCATAGCCGGCATCATGATGGGCACGCCCCTCGGCAGGAGGATCGCCCTCGCAATAACCGCTGCGATGAGGTCAAACCGCGTGACGAGAATCCAGATAGGGCTCGGATTATCGGACGTCGCTGTTGGTGGAGTCTTGCCCACTGTCTCTGAGACCGCCCTTTTCCTTCCCGTTACAAAGGCGATTACGACGTTGATGAAAGGAAAGGAGCATTTGCCGGAGGTCAAAAGGATCACCACCGCAATGCTGCTCCAGACCCCGGGGTTGACACCCCTTTTCACAGGCACGCTGATTCTGACGAGCCATTTCCCCAACATCATGCTCGCGGGACAGCTCAAGGAGGCCGAGGGGATCTATATCTCCTGGGCCAAATGGTTCTGGCTGAACCTGCCCCTCTGGGGCCTGTTGCCCATAATGTTTATCTATGTCTTCTCCTACTTCAAGTTGTGGAAGCTCGATATCGTCGGTGCCGAGGTAGAGATCCCGAAGATGAAAAAGGAGTTAGGGAAGATCACCTGGCCGGAGATATGGGGACTGATATGTATAGGACTCGGCCTGCTCCTCTGGATCACCGAGGAGTTCCATGGGATAAAGTCGGGCATGACTGCCTTGATTATCGCGACGCTCCTCTTTATGCCCTGGGGCGGGATCGATTTCAAGAAGGTGAACAACCACATCATGTGGGACACCTGGGTTCTTCTTGGTGGAGCAATCTCTCTCGGAAGTATCCTCTACGACGTCGGTTCTGTTAAGTGGCTTTCAGATATGCTCGTAGAGCCCATTAAAGGTTTAGGCCTGCCCACCTTGTTGACGATGATCGTCCTTGTGTTTGCCATGCACATCGCACGGGCCGGGATCGTCAGCGCCGTGGCAATGGGCGCCGCATTTATTCCTATCACAATCAGTATGGCCAAGTCCTTTGGCCTTAACGTGTTGCCCTTCTCGCTGGTCGTGATCAACTGCCTGAGCTACGCCTTCTTCCTCCCCATCTCCATCACGGCATTCCTCATCGCGTGGGGCGCGTCGGGCGCCTCTGGCTGGACGGCGGTCAGGTTCGGGACCATACTTTCTATTATCGCCAATCTCTATGTGATATTTGTGCAGACTGCCTGGCTTGCGTTGATAGGCTACCCACTGCGGTAAAAGCTTGCTCGGGCCGGGCGGGTACCCGCGCTGAAAGCGTGGGTGCGCCCCGGCCCTGAGCCGCTGAGAGAAAAGAGGGAGAGCATGGCGACGAAACTTCCCAAAACGCTTCAGGAGATCCCGACAGAGGTCATCGAAACCGACCTGCTCATCATCGGGGGCGGCAATGCCGGCTGTTTCGTGGCCGTCGAGGCCAAGGCCAAGCGGCCGGATCTCGACGTCACGATCATGGAGAAGGCCCACATCCAGAGGAGCGGGGCCACAGCCT
>CAZXPE010000024.1:0-18621 GCA_964642915.1 uncultured bacterium
GGCTCCTCCCTGCGTCCTTGATCTGCTCGGTTCTCGGCACGGCTCCAAATGTGCGCGGAAATCTCTGTCATGAGGTTTAGCTGATGGCGCTCTTCAGGTGCGCGAAGTGCGGGAAGACGGCGCCGGTGCAGAAGGTGTGCTGTGGGCGCCCGATGAAAAAAGCCGGCTGACGCCGCGCCGATAACCGTCGCATCTCTGCGTCCTCGATTCGTCGCCAATCCTCACGTATAACTGCATACGCTCCGGTTGGCTCCTCCCTGCGTCCTTGATCTGCTCGGTTCTCGGCGCGGCGTGACAAGCGTGCAGGCGTTGGGCGAATAGGGGCGCTAGCGGGAGGCGAGGGCGTCCTGAACGATCCGGTGCAGCTCTTCAGGCTTCACGGGCTTGAAGAGGCAGTGCGTGACGCCGAGGGACCGGCACCGCTCCCAGTCCTCTTCCTTGAGGCCCCAGCCGGTAATGAATGCAACGGAGGTGGCCTGATCGATGGCCCGGACGCTCGCCACGACCTCCCAGCCGTTCATCCCGCTCATCCCGATGTCGACGAGCACCAGATCGTAGCTCCCCTGAGAGAAGATCTCCAGGGCGCTTGCCCCGTCGGGGGCCGGCGTGACCGCGTGGCCGCGCTCCCTCAGCATGTCTGTGAGAATCGCCAGCACCTTTGGCTCGTCGTCCACGACAAGGATGCGTCCCCGGCGCCGGCGGCTGTCCTCCTGCGGGGCGGGCTGAGCCTCGTCCGATGAGCCCACCGGAAGAAAGATCGTAAACTTCGTCCCTTGCCCCACCTGACTCTCGACCTGAATCTCCCCTCCGTGCCGCCTGATGATCGAGTAGGAGACAGAGAGGCCGAGACCGGTTCCTGCCTCGCCCTTTGTCGTGAAGAAGGGGTCGAAGATACGCTGGCGCACCTCATCGGGAATCCCCACTCCAGTGTCCGCCACAGAGATCTCGACCAAATCCGGGGCCGGCAGCCAATGGTCTGACGCCGCCGGCTCGCCGGCGATCAACGGGTGGCCGCTAGCGACGCGGGTGGAGATGGTGAGGACGCCACCCCTCGGCATGGCGTCGATGGCGTTCAGGATGAGATTGGTCAAAACCTCTCTGATCTCGGCAGGTCTACCGCTGACCGCGGGGACGACGCTCAGATTCAGCGTGAGATCGAGCCTGACACCGCGCTCGGCCATGCGCTCCTCCCAGCGCGGCCGGGTGATGGTGACTGCCTCGCGGATCACCGAGTTGACCTCCACGGGTACGAATTCCTCGTCGGGACGCTGGCGCGCGAACTCCTGAATCCGCCTGACGGTCTCGGCGCCGTCGGTCGCCGAGGTCTCGATGACCTCAAGCCCCCGGAGGACCCTCTCGGGATCGTCCAGGTGCCTGCGGATGAGCTGGGTGTAGCCCAGGATGGACTGGAGGAGGTTGTTGAAGTCGTGGGCTATCCCTCCCGCCATCTGTCCCAGTGCCGCGAGCTTCTGCGATTGGAGCAACTGGGCTTCCAACTCGCGGTGGGCGGTGATGTCTCTGATGATGGCGAGCACGCCCTCCTGATTCCCCCCGCGCCCTCTGATCGCTGAGAGCGTCACGCTGACCTCGACGGGCTGCCCGTCAAGGCGCGTCGCCCGGGCCCGGAAGACCCGCGGAGTCGGATCGGCATCGAGGGCTGACCTTTCGGGCCGATAGGACTCCTCGGGGAGAATGCGTGTGATGGGCTGGCCCAGCGCGCTTGAGGCCGGCAGCCCGAAGATCTTCTCGGCTGCCGGGTTCCATCCCACGATGCGGCCCCTGGCATCCACTGAGACGATCCCGTCTCCAGCGGAGTTGATCACCTGTTCGAGGGAGCGCTTGATCTCGGTGATCTGGCGGTAGAGGTTCGAGTTCTGGATGGCGATGGCCAGGTACTCCGAGAGCATGTCGAGGATCTCGCGCTCGTGAGGCTCAATGGGGCGGCCCGAGGCGCGGTTGTCTACGACCAAGTAGGCTAGGAGGTTCGCTCCGGCCCGGATCGGCGTGGCAAAGCAGGACGGCCCGGCCTCCGGAAGCGAAACGTCTGTCCCCGGCAGTATCGAGACTGCGTCGTACCCGAACCCGGTCCTGAGCTGCTGGGTGATCGCCCGCGTCAGCTCGCCGAGGTCGAGCTGCCCAAAGATCGCGCCTGAGATCTCTTTGAGAATGGAAAGCTGGGTCGCCCGGAGGGCCTGTCGAGCAGCCTCGCGCCGCGCCGCCTCCTTCAGAGGTCGCGCTTTGGCAGCGAGGGCGCCCATCTCGCGGGCGAGCCTGGCCACCTGCCCCCTGGTTTTTTTCTCCGACGACCTGCGCTCGAGGGCGCGCCTGACGGTTTCCTCCAGATCCTGCCTGCTGAACGGCTTGATCAGGTACTCGATGGCCCCGTGAGTGAGGGCGCTCTTCACCGTCTCCAGTGATGCGTACGCGGTTATCATGACCACCTCGATGGCGGGGTCCTGCTTCTTGATCCGGCGCAGCGCCTCCATCCCGTCCATCGTGGGCATTTTGATGTCCATGAAGACCACGTCAGGGTGAAAAGATGGGATCTTCTCGATGGCGGCCTCACCGCTGTCTGCGGTGTCTATCTCGTAGTGGGGCTTGAGGATCATCCTGAGGGACTCCCGCGGCCCGATCTCATCGTCCACGACCAGGATTCGCGCTCGCTCAGCCATAGTTCTCCTCATGCCCGCGACTCAGGCAGGGATGCGGTGAAGCTGACCTCGTGCTTCCCCCGTGCTGCCTCAAGCCGCCCGCCGAGGGCTTCAACGATCCGCTGGCTCACGCAGGGCCCGACGTCGAAGAGCTGTTCCTGGATGGCGGCCAGGGGGTCGAAGACCCTCTCGATCTCAGCCTCGGTTACGGCTGCGGTCCGCGACGAGATGACGACGCGGACATTATCGCCGCCGGCCGAGGTCCGGTGGCGGCCAACGCTGACGGAGATCTTGGCCTCCTGGTCCCTCGCCTTCTTTATGAGATAGCGGATCAGGTAGGTGAAGGCCCCGATGAGTTGGGCCCGGTCTCCCCTCACATGGAGGGGATCGGCTTCGTGATAGACCGCAACGGTGATCTGCCGGCTTGTCGCCTCGTCGGTCAGCCGGAGGAGCCGCCCCCCGTTGGCGGCGGGAGGCTCGGGCAGGGCGCCGAGGCTGGCCAGGCACTCCTCGACCACGGCTCCAACGTCCACCGGCTCCAGCTTGTATTCGCTCTCCCCCACCAGAGCCACCAGCCTTTCGAAGACCTGCGTCAGCCGCTTGACGTCACGTCCAACCACTGTCGAGAACTTTTGCCGGAACTCCGCGTCCTCGTACCGTTCTCCGATCAGCTCCATGAACGTGTTGATGGAGACCAGGGGGTTTTTGATCTCATCGGCGATGCGGGCAATGATCCGCGTGAGAAGCTCCCGCTGCTCGGACCGGCGTTTTTCCTCTGCCAGCTCCTTTCTGGCCGACAGATCCTCGAACACCATGACGGCCCCCAGCGGCTCGGGGCCGTCACCGGCGATGGGATACGTTGAGACTTCCAGAGGGAGCTTTCTGAGAGCGAGCTGCACCTCGGCGCGATCGATGGACCGCCCGCGGCTCATTGTCTCGTACAGGAGATCGCCGAGCGGCGAGGGAAGTGCCCTGAGGTCCCTGGAGAGGATCTCGGCGGCGGAGAGCTTCAGGATCTCCTCTGCCCGTCGGTTCATGACAGTGACCCTCTCCCGGCGGTCGATCGTGATGACGCCGCTCGACAGATGGGAGAGGATCCGCTCGATGTAAATCTTCTGCTCGCTGAGTTGATGGTGGCGCGCAATGTCTCCTGCGGCCGAGGCGAGGTGGGCCCCGAGGGTGAAAAGGGTTTCGGCTTCACGGTGGCTGTAGGCTGCGCCGGTGACCCGCTGACCCAGGGTGAGGATTCCGGCAAGTTCGCCGTGGGCCATCAGTGGGATAGCCACAGCCGCCTGAAGTATCGCCATCTCCCTCTGGATCTCGACGGCCGCCGGGTCGCGCGGCTGGCCGCGGAGCTCTTCGGCGAAGAGAATTCGCCCCTCGGTTCCTAGCCAGCGGGGGAGCCCGTCCTCCGCCGAGAGACGGACCGATTCCACCACGTGGACGGGGAGACCGCGATTCGCCTCCACTCGGTAGATGGCGCCCTCAGGACCGGCCATGAGGAGGGCGGCGCGGCTTGGCCTGGCCAGCTCGGTGACCGCGTCGAGGAAGCGGTTGAGGACGTGGGAGCGGTCAAAGTTGGCCGACAGGACCTTGGCGAACTCCCTGACGGCCCGGGCGAGGGCCTCCGGGGAAAGCTCTGCTCCTCCCGGCTCAGCGCTGTCGCCCCCGGCGCCGGGGCGGACGGCTTCAGGCGAGCGGAGAGCCTCTACTTCCAGTATGAGGCGGAGCTTGTCTTCGGCCTGGCGGAGCACGAGGGCCAGGTCGTCAGCCGAGAACGGCTTTCTGAGGAGGAAGTCGGCGGCCTCCAGAGACTCCCGCTCTTCCTCAGTCACGTCGTCTCCCTGATGGAGACAGACGACGACGGCTGACGGGCAGAGTTGCCGCGCCTTCCCCACGAACACCGGGAGATCCCTGACCGTCGGCGTCGCGTCCTTGACGATCAGGTCCACCGCGGTGAGACGCAGGGCCTTCAGGGCTTCGTCGTCCGACGGCGCCGCGAAGATTGAATAGCCCTCGATCCGCCGCTGGATGCGGCCGCGAGTCGCTTCATCCACTGTGACAAGAAGAAGAGTTTTCATCGGTTGGCGGCAGCCGTCACCACTGAAGAGACCGGGAACTCGATGGTGATTGTGGCGCCCCGCCCGTCGCGGTTGTTCTTGGCACGGATGATGGCGTGATGGGAGTCGGCGATGCCGCGACAGATGGCGAGGCCGAGCCCGCCCCCTTGCACTTTGGTCGTGATAAAGGGGTCGAAGACCCTTTCCAGGAGCGGCTCGGGAATGCCGCTCCCCGTGTCGGACACCTCCGCCGCCAGATAGGGGACCCCGTACTTCTCGGCGCAACGCAGGCTCACCGTGATCTCGCCGCCTTGCCCGATTGCATCGAGCGAGTTCATGACGAGGTTCAGGAAGAGCTGCTTCAACTGGGCCGGGTTACCGTCAACGAGCGGGAGAGACTCTTCGTAACGCCGGATCACGCGCGCCTGTTTCTGCTCCAGTTGGCCTCTCACAAACTCAAGCGTCTCTTCGATCTGCTCGCGGAGATCGACCGGCTGGAGCCGGTCAACCGAAGGGGCGGTGAGGTCTCTCAGCCGCTCCACGAGGGCGTTGATCCGATCCACTTCCTTCTGGGCAACATTGGCGAACCCCTCCCTGAACTCCGCGTCAGTGTAGCGCTCGGGGAGCAGACTGAAGAACGTTTTAATGGCGACCAGCGGGTTCTTGATCTCGTGGGCGATCCCGGTGGCCAGGGCCCCGAACGCCGCCAGCCGCTCGGCCCGGCGCTTCTGCCCCTCCAATTCCTTGAGACGGGAGAGGTCGCTCCAGACCACCACCGCGCCATGCGCTGTCCCTTCGGCTGACCGAAGGGGAGATGTGGAGCAGACCACTGGCGCCATCTGTCCGGCCGAGTCGTGGAGGGTGGCCTCCACCTGGAGGACCGGCGCTCCTGTCCTGAGAGTTGTTGCGAGCGGTCCGGCCAGGGCTTTAGGGAGACAATCGAGAGATGCGCCGTGGAGCTGGTCTTCGGCAAGTCCCGTCATCCTGAGAGCCGCCGGGTTTGAAAGGGCGACCTTCCCGTCGGCGTCAACGGCGATCACTCCGCTCTCCATGGTCTTCAAGATGTTCTCGAGAGACTCGTGGGCCAGCGTCACCTCCTGATAGAGCTGGGCGTTTTTGACGGCGATCCCGGCCTGGCCGGCGAGCGTCGAGAGGAGGTCAATGTCCTCGGCGAAGCAGGGGTCCCCTGAGAGCTTAGGACCGACGACGAGTATTCCGGAGACCTCGTGGTCCTGGAAAAAAGGCAGGGCGATGTCACCGCCGAGCGACCGAAGCTCGCGGGCCGCCGCCGCAAGCCGAGTGTCCCTCGGATCGCGGGCCGCGTCGTCCCCGACCAGCGCGCCCCTCTTGGCTTCTAGAAACGCTACGAGGGGTGATGTCTCCGAGAAGGCCGGACCCGCCGGTTCCTGCTCCCAACCAGCCGATTGCCTGAACGCCCTCGGCGCGAACGCATGCCGGGAGCGATCCCGCATGTACACCGTGACCGTCTCGACCTTGAGCGTCCTCTCGATGAACTCGGTGAGATAGTCGAGAAGAGACTGGAGATCGAGGATCGTGCTCAGTCTCCGGCTCGCCTCCCTCACGATCCTCTGGTAGTCATACTCCTGGCGATAGAGGTATCGATTCATCGCGTCGTTGATCCATCGTTTCAGCGGCTGGAAAATAATCGCCACTATCACGGCGATCATCACGGCGGCGGCCAGCGGAACGTGCTCTCTGTCATCCGCGGTTACATAGCTCATCAGCCCTCCCAGCCCGAGGAAAATGGCCGCGGCGACTCCGATCGCGCAGACGTACACAACCCCCTTCCGGATAAACACCTTAATATCCATCAACCGGTACCGAATGATCGCGTGAGCCGTCGTCACGATGAAGACCATCGTGAAGATGGGACCATATCTGCTAAAGCGAGACGTGTGAAAGATAAGGGGGATGAGGAGGTTCGTCGTGGTTGCCCCGAGCACCGCGATGAGGACACCGAAAGAAAAGTATCGAAGCTGAAGTTTTGCGAGCCCTGTTGCCCTACTTAATTTTCGCAGCAGGATGAAGAGACCATATCCTGCACTCGCATAGGCGTACGCGGCGAAGACTTTGTGTAGCGGACCATAGATTGGTTGTAATCGCCGCTCCACAGGGACAATGTCTGTCACAACCCATGGTGAAAAAGAGAGAAGCGTTAAAATGCCGCACATGGGTCCAAACACGTTAAATATCTTTCTTGTGTTTTCAGGGAGGTGTGCTGCGGGAAAGACGGCGATGAATACGAGAAAGCAGAGCAGCAAAACGCTCGCACCCGCAAAGGCTATTCTGGCCCTTAGCAGGTTGAGCCCATAGTTTTCGCTAGTGAAATATGCAAAGGATACCCCTGTTGACCAGATGACGAATGAAAGTACGAGCATTCCAAATAAACGGTTCGACCAATTGTTAGGGTTTTTTCGATAGACAAAAAGTGCGAGAGAAAGAAAGGCAAAATTAAGGAGTGTGTTGAGAGCGAAGAGCGTTCCTTGTGTCAAATCACTCTCCCTTGCCCAGCACCAAAATCGTGCAAGCACCCCCCATGCTTCTAGTGCTGAGCAGGATTCGATTGATTCTTGCCAGTCTTGCCCTGTTTGGAACGTAGTCGAGGTCGCAATCGGAATCTGGACTTTCACAGTTTATGGTTGGCGGGATCAGCGAGTTTTTAATGGTCAGACACGACGAAATAGTTTGGAGAATGCCGCTGGCGGCGATGGGATTGCCGATCATGGACTTGATAGAGTGGATCGGAATGTGATACGCCTGTCTGCCTAACGAGTTCTTGAGTGCGTTTGTTTCGGCGACGTCATACTGTGGTATTGAATTGCCATGAGCATTTATGGCGTCTATATCCTCCGGCCCCATTTCTGAGTCATTAAGAGCGTCACGAATGGCCCTGGCCCATGTTGTTCCATTCGTTTCGACCTTTCGAAAATCTCCTGCTTCACTTGCATTGCCAGAGCCGAGTACTTCTGCGTATACCTCGGCGTTTCTTTCAACGGCATGATTAAGATCTTCTAAGACAACTGCACCACCTCCATCAGCGAGTACCATTCCATCGTGTTTGCGGTCATATGGACGAGAAATTTTTTCCGGAGGATCATCACGGCTGGAGAGGATACCAAGGGCACAAAAACCGCCAAGTAGATATGGAGAGATGAGCGCGTCTGAGCTTCCAACTAAAGCCACATTTGTTTTCCCGGCTTGGATTTGCGTAACACCCCACTGCACAACGTCTAGACCGGTTGAACACCCCGAAGAGAGCGTCAGCGCTTGCCCTCTTATTCCGAACTCAATCGAGACGTAGCCGGCTGCTGCATGAGCTGCACACTCCACCATGGTTGTTCGAGGTATCTTCTGTATACCGTGTCGGAGGAAAGCAATATGCCCTTCCTCACCAACATCTGCTGTCCCGTTTGCTGTAGTTCCAAAGCACACTTTGATTTGTTCGGACAATTCAGGAGTGATTTGGAGTTGGGCGTCTTCGAGGGCGAGGCGGGTGGCGGCGACGGCGAATTGGGAGAAGCGTCCCATGGTGCGGGCTTTCCGCGCGGGCATGAAGTCCTTGGGGTCGAAGTCTTTCACTTCGGCGGCGACTTTGCAGGGGAACAACGAGGCGTCGAAGGCGGTGATGTAGTCAACGGCGGAGTGGCCGGCGATGAGGTTGGCCCAGAAAGCTTCCTTGCCGATTCCGTTGGGAGCCACGACCCCGAGGCCGGTGATCACCACGCGGCGGCGCTTCATCTACGCTTCTCTTCGGTGTTTCGAGGAACCCATGCCAGGATATGCAAAAGCTAGCAAAGAATAAGGGAGATTTGCAAGTTTCCTGTAGGCCCCCCTGTCCGATACAATTGGCTGGGTCAAATGGACGGCTCGATCGGGTCCGGCATGGAGGATGAGGGTCAGAGGCGCCCCGTGGCAGGTCAGCCCGGGGCGGGCACCCCGCAGGCGGGCCCCCCGCAGGCGGGCCCCCCGAAGGGGGAGCAGGTCCTCGAAGGGCTCAACCCGGCCCAGGTCGAGGCTGTCACCCATGGCGAGGGCCCGCTTCTCATCATCGCGGGCGCCGGCACAGGCAAGACGACCGTCATCACCCGTCGCATCGCCTACCTGATCGTTACCAAGCAGGCCCGCCCCGAGGAGATCCTGGCGCTGACCTTCACCGACAAGGCCGCTGCCGAGATGGAGGAGCGGGTGGACACCCTCGTCCCCTACGGCTATGCGGATGTCTGGATCTCCACCTTCCACGCCTTCGGCGACCGCCTCCTAAGAGAAAACGCGCTCGAGCTTGGGCTCACCCCCGATTTCCGAGTCCTCACGCGGGCAGAGCAGGTGATCTTCTTCCGCGACCAGCTCTTCAAGCTGCCGCTCAGCCGCTACCGTCCGCTCGGCGACCCGACCAGGCACATCCAGGCGCTGATCACGCTCTGGAGTCGTCTCAAGGATGAGGACGTCTCTCCCGAGGAGTACCTGGCCTACGCCGAGCAGCGGAAGGCCGAGGGAGCCGAGGATGCGGCCCAGCAGATTGAGCTGGCCGAGACCTACGCCCGCTACCAGGAGCTGATGGCCGAGGCCGGGAGTATAGATTTCGGCGACCAGATCGTGCTGAGCCTCAAGCTCTTCCGCGCCAGCCCCCATGTCCTCAGGCGCTACCAGCGGCGCTTCAAGTACGTGCTGGTTGACGAGTTCCAGGACACGAACTACGCCCAGTTCGAGCTGGTGAAGCTCCTGGCTGCCGCCCACCGGAACGTCACGGTCGTCGGAGACGACGACCAGTCGATCTTCCGGTTCAGGGGGGCGTCGATGAGCAACATCCTCGATTTCGACCGCACGTACCCGGATGCCAAGAAGGTGGTTATCCAGGAGAACTACCGCTCTCCCCAGGCGGTCCTGGACCCCGCCTATCGCCTCATCCAGCACAACAACCCCGACAGGCTCGAGGTCGCCCGGCAGATCGACAAGCGCCTGGTCTCCACGGCCGGCGCGGGCGCCCCCCCGAAGCATCTCTACTTCGACACCGTCTCAAGCGAGTCTGACCGCGTCGCCGGGATCATCGCTGAGGAGCACAGCAAGGGCCGCCCGCTCAAAGAATTCGCCATCCTGGTGCGCGCCAACGACGACGCCGACCCCTTCCTGCGCGCCCTGAACATGCGCGGGATCCCGTGGACCTTTTCTGGGAACCAGGGGCTCTACGGCCGCCCTGAGATCCGCCTGTTGATCGCTTTCCTCAGGAGCGTGGCCTTTCCCGACGATTCGGTGAGCCTCCACTATCTGGCTTCGTCAGACATCTATCAGGTGCCGATCGTGGACCTCACCAGGTGCGCTACCTACGCCGACAGGAAGCACCGCCACCTCTTCGACGTGCTGAGGGGGCTCGACCGCCTGCCTGACCTTGGCGCCGGGGTGAGCGAGGAGGGCGCAGCGGCCGTCCGGCGCCTCGTCGGCGATCTGGAGCGCTACATGGAGCTGGCGCGCGAAACCCCGACGGGCCAGCTCCTCTATCAGTTCCTGCTCGACTCGGGGCGGATCGCCCGCTACACCAAGGCGCCGGCCGAGCTGGAGCAGGAGGTCCAGAATGTCAGCAAGTTCTTCACCAAGGTAAAGGACGCCTCGCGGGTCCTCCGCTACGACAACGTGCGCGAGTTCGTCAAGCACCTCGACGCGCTGATCGAGGCGGGGGACGACCCGGCTGTGGCAGAGGCCGAGCAGGAGACCCCCGCCGTCCACGTGCTGACCGTCCACAAGGCCAAGGGGCTCGAGTGGCCCGTGGTCTTCCTGGTCAACTGCCTCCAGAACAAGTTTCCTTCGATCCGCCGCGGAGAGCCGATCGAGATGCCGGCGGCTCTCATCAAGGACACTCTCCCGGCCGGGGATTACCACCTCCAGGAGGAGAGGCGCCTCTTCTACGTGGGGATGACGCGGGCCAAGGATGCGCTCTACCTGACAGGCGCCCAGGACATGGGCGGCCGGCGCTCGTTCAAGGTGAGCCAGTTCGTCCTGGAGGCCCTCGACCTGCCGAAAGACGCCGCCAGGCCGTCCAGGGCGAGGGCCATCGAGGAGATCCAGCGCCACGCCCCGCCTTCCAGGCCGAATGCCGAACGGCTTCCTCCCATCCCCGACGGCGAGATCCTCAACGTCAGCCACAATCAGGTGGACGACTACGAGACCTGCCCTCTCAAGTACCAGTACATCCACATCCTGCGCATCCCGATCATGCGCCACCACACGGTGGCCTACGGGAGCGCCCTCCACAAGGCTGTGGAGTTCTACCTGCGCCGGCGGGCCGCGGGGCTCTTCACCCCGCTGGAAGATTTCCTGAGCGCCTTTGACGACGCCTGGGTCAACGAGGGCTTTCTCACCCGCGAGCACGAGGAGCAGAGGAAGCAGGCCGGGATGGAGGCTCTGACCCGCTTCTACCACGAGGAGGAGACGCGCGGCGAAAAGCCCGGTGAGGTGGAGAAGGAGTTCGGCTTCAACCTTGGGAACGACCGCGTGCGGGGCCGGTTCGACCGCGTGGACTCAACCCCCGAAGGGGTGATTATCATAGACTACAAATCGAGCGACGTCACAGAGCAGAAGGCCGCCGATCGGCGCGCCAGAGAGTCACTCCAGCTCAAGATCTATGCGCTGGGCCAGAAGGAGATGACGGGCGCTCTCCCCGCCCGAGTGGAGCTGCGCTTTCTTGAGTCTGGCCTGGCGGGCGGCTATGCCCCCACTGACAAAGAGTTGGGGGAAGCCGTGGAGGCGATCAAAGCCGCCGCTGCGGGTATCCGCCGCAGGGAGTTCCACGCCACTCCCGGCTATCTGGCCTGCCGCTACTGCGCCTACAGCCAGATCTGTCCCGAAACGGCGACCAAGGAGTGAAGCCTGCCGCGAGTTGGCACTCGGTTGTGCCATTCAGACAACGACCCCGGAGACAACGTTAGCAACTTCAAATAGATAGGGTCTGGCACGGTGGTTGCTTTATTCTATCGGCGAGGGAGTCGGCAGATATGAACGGCTTGCTGGAAACTACTGAAGAGAAGCCGCAAGCTGGCCGATTCTGCCTGTGATGGCTGCGATTCTTGTTTTGTGCGGCTTGGCCACTGTAGGATGGGCCGAATTTTGGCCGGCAACGGATAGAGGCGAAAACCGAAGAAGGCGATGAGGGGGAAGATGAGGATGCGCCGGATCTGTCGGGGGTGGCTCTGCGGGATCGTTGTCGGGTTTGTTGCGCTTGGAATCGGCGCCTTCGTTGGAGTCCCCGGCGTCGCTGCAGAGCAAGATGATTCCCATCTCCCGCTCGCTCTCGCCGACTCGCCCGAGACGGTGGTCCCCGAGGCAGCCGCACCTGAGAAGCCCGAGGAGGTTGCCCGTGTAGCCGCCGCCGAGACCCCGGAAGATTTATCGGAAGCGGAACTTGCCAAACGGGAGATCGCGGGCAAAGACGAGCAGATCGAGGAGTACGATCCGTGGGAGCCGTTCAACGACAAGACTTTCTCGTTCAATCGCCAGTTTGATCGGTTTCTCCTGAAGCCGGTCGCCACCGTCTGGGACGTGGTGGTGCCCGATCCGGTGCAGGAAGGCCTCAAGAATGCCTTGACCAATGTGGGAGTGGCCCGCCGGGTGGTGAACAACATCCTCCAGCTCAATTTCGAGGGCGCCGGCCGTGAAGTGGCCAGGTTCGTGATTAACAGCACCCTGGGAGTCGCCGGGTTCTTCGACGTTGCAAAGTCGGCGTTCGGTATAGAGAAGAGCGATCGAGATACCGGCCAGACGCTGGGAGTCTGGGGCGTCGAGCAGGGTCCGTACCTGGTCCTGCCGTTTCTGCCTCCACTGACGATCCGCGACGGGATCGGGTTCGTCGCTGACGTGGCCCTCGACCCGCTCGTCTACTTCGCGCCGTTTGCGGCGCTGGCCGGCAGGACAGGGGCAACGGTCGTCAACGACCGTTCCATCAACCTTGAGCTGTACGAGAGCGTCCAGGAGACGACCCTCGACCTCTACAGCGCCGTCAGGAACGCTTACCTCCAGCGGCGGGCAAAAGCAGTGAAAGAGGCCGTGCCGTCCGAGCAGAAGCCTTCCCCCGGGGAGCTGAGAATCGAGCTTCATCCCTCCGCCGACTGAGGGCAACCCTTTCTTCCCGATAACCCTCTGGAATCCCCCCTCCATCTGGGTCTCCTTCACGGGATGGTGGGGGCACCCTTTTGTAGTACAATAGCGTCATACATCTCGCCGGAGGGAATCGACATGCCGATCAGTGTCCGACTTGATCCGAAAACGGAGAGCCTCGTCAGCCGATTGGCGAGACGGACGGGACGGACGAAGTCAGAGGTCATCCGTGATGGGCTGATAGCACTCGCCCGGGCCGAAGCGAGAGTGGAAGCCTCCCCCGGCCCTTACGAGGCAATTGCCCACCTGATCGGTTGCGCCCGCGGGGGGCCGAAGGATCTATCGGAGCGAACGGGAGAGAAGTTGCGTAAGCTCCTGCTGTCGCGTCCTCGCGGATGATCCTCGTTGATGCCGGCCCACTGGTCGCACTGCTCCACAGAGACGACCGGAATCATGATCTCTGCGTGAGCACGTTGCGTTCGCTCCGCGAGCCACTGGGGACCGTATGGCCGGTGGTGACCGAAGCGATGCATCTCCTCGGCTTCTCATGGCGGGCTCAGGACGCGCTTTGGGAGATGATCGACAGCGGGGTCCTCGGTATTTTTTCGCTCGAGCCCAGTGATGTTCCGCGCATGAGGGAGCTGATGCGGAAATATCGAGATCTGCCGATGGACGTGGCGGACGCCGCTCTCATGAGAATCGCCGAGCGGGAAGGCATCCGCCGGGTCTTCACCCTCGACCGGCGCGACTTTGCCGTGTACCGGCCGGCCAAGATCGGCCGGTTCTCCGTGATCCCCTGAAATGAAGCTCAAAGCTAACGGGATCGAGATCCATTACAAGATCGAGGGGGAGGGGCCGGTTGTGACGCTGAGCCACTCCCTCGGGTGTGACCTCTCGATGTGGGACGAGCAGGCCCGGGCGCTCGTGGCGCGGGGATACCGGGTCCTCAGGTTCGACACGCGCGGCCACGGCCGGACGAGCGCCCCGCCCGGCCCGTACACCTTCGAGCAGATGGCCGAGGACCTCCACGGGCTTCTTGGAGGCCTCGGGATCGCTGAGACGCACTTCGTTGGTCTCTCCATGGGGGGGATGATCGGCCAGGTCTTTGCTCTTAAATACCCCGAGATGGTCCGGAGCCTGACGCTCTGCGATACCGCGAGCAGCTACCCGGCGGATGCGTGGCCGATCTGGGAAGAGCGCATCCGAACGGTCGAGGCGAAGGGGATGGAGCCGATGGTGGAGCCCACCCTCAAGCGGTGGTTCACCGCCCCATTCAGGGAGCGGCGCTCCGACGTGATGGAGCGCGTCCGCTCCATGCTCAGAAGCACGCCCCCCGCGGGGTACATCGGCTGCTGTTACGCCGTCCCCAAGATCAACGTTACCGACCGGCTCGGCGCGGTCCGCTGCCCGGCGCTTGTGATCGTGGGGGAGGAGGATCCAGGCACCCCGGTGGAGATGGCTCGCGAGATCCACGCGGCCCTGCCGTCTTCCGAGATGGCCATTCTGCGCTCAGCCTCTCACCTCTCCAACGTGGAGCAGCCCGAGGAGTTCAACCGGGTCCTGCTCTGCTTCCTCGATCGGGTGACGGGCCGAAGCACGCTCTGAGGCTGAGAGGTCTTCTCAGGGAGCGGAGGGGCGCGCTATCCGATAGCCCTCCCGAAGCAGGAGGGTTTTGATTCCGTGACAGTGCACAACCCCGACGAACGCGATGGCGTTTCCCTTTTCGAAGAAACGTCGCATCCTCGCCCAAAGGATCGGGTCTCGCCTGCCGACTATGGGCTCGCAGAAGGTCGGGAACCCTCTCGCCTCCGCCGCCACCATCAGCCCTTCCAGGTCTCCCCTGAGATAGCACCGCACATAATCTCGCCGGTACCCTTCACGTTCCAGGCGCTTGAGGAAGTCCACAAAGCGTTCGAGGGGGATCGCCTCCAGGGCGTCGATTTGCTCCTCGATAGTTTCAAGGAAGCGCACGTCCCTTTCCAGCTCGTTTGCGATCACCAGCGCGTCGAGATCCGTCGAATACTTCCACCCGTGCGTCGTCAGATAGTGGGACCAGATGCGGAAAAAGGCCATCCATGGCTTCAGCCCTTTTATCTTGACGCGCAACGACTCTTCCGCGCCGTCGCCTAAGAGGTCCTGATACAGCCGGTGCGAGCTGAGGGGAGGAGAAGGGTCTCTCAGCTCTCTGTTGAGCATCCGGATCGTCGCGGTATCCAGCGCGTCGTAGAGAGAGGAGCCCTCGCCTTCTTCGGACCCGCGCTCCGCGGTCCGCTTCATCGCAGCCTCATCCAGCGGGCCCTCGAGCAATACCGCCTCGGCCTGTTCTATGTATCGGCGAAGGGAGCCCTTGAAGTGGTAGGGGAAGAAATGCGCCGTTCCGACCAGGCGCGATCTCCTCCCCTCCCTTTCAACTTCCCAGATCATTCTCAAATCTCTCTC
The DNA here is from genome assembly GCA_964642915.1 of uncultured bacterium. Taxonomy (GTDB): domain Bacteria; phylum Methylomirabilota; class Methylomirabilia; order Rokubacteriales; family CSP1-6; genus CAZXPE01. The sequence goes on from CAZXPE010000024.1 coordinate 15,254, forward strand.
TTTTGAGAGAAGGCGGCGCAGGCTCATGGTCATCGCCACAACCCGAGCTCCGGAGGCAGGGGAGGCTGGCGACGCTCTCCGGAGCGCTCACAGAATTCGTAAGTGAGATACGGCACGCCTCCCCACTTCTCCTTGAATCTTCTTATCCCCTCGTTCACCCCGAGCCCCAGGTGGAGGTAGGTTTTCCCGCGCTCCCTGGCGAGGTTGACCATCTCGAGGAACAGCAGATCTGAGGCGCCCAGAACGTAGTGGGTCTTGGAGTGGCAACCCACGAGATAGGTCCCGAAATCCTTCGCCGCAAGCTCGACGACGTAGAAGGCCGATACGTTCCGGTCTTTATCTCTGGCGGTGAGGACAACGGCGGTTTCCGACCGGGTCACATACTCCGCCATGCTGAGAAACAACCTCTTCACCCGGAGATTCGGCTTCTCCCTTTCCAGGAATTCAGCGATCAGCTCCTGGTGGAGTTTCAGGATCTCCCTGCCCTTCTCGACCGCCAGATCCCTCGACGCCCGTTGAAGGATGCGGCGCAGCTTCTCTTTCACCTCGAATCCCTGGAGATCGAGCTTGTAGTAGCGGTCGCTTTCTCTCTCCCGGCAGGTTCGGGCCAGCGATGGGGGCACCTCGGGGGCGATAAACCACAGGTGCCGGGGCCGGAACCGCGTCAGGACGCTCTCGACGGCCTTCTCTAAAGCTTGCCCAGTAAAATTACCGTCCAGGGCGTAGCCTACGAGAATGGCCCAGTCGTCCTTCGCCAGGCAGAGATGCTCGCCGATCAGAAAAGGCTCGCCTCCGGATATCAGGGTCATCAGTCGCACAATGTGCTCAGGCACATATGCCCTGTCCAGAATGGCCTTCTCCTCTGCTGGCTGGATCATAGCTTTCCCAACAGGGAGGCGAGAGCCTTCGAAGGACGGGGCCGGTACCGGCAGAACTCGTACTTGAGGAAAGGGATGCCCCCCCATTTCTTTTTGAAGTACGCGATCCCTTCATGAATTCCCAGGCCGAGATTGATGAAGGGCTTCCCCTCCCGCCGGGCCGTTCTTATCACCTCGTGTAGGAGAAGGTCCGAGGCCCCCGGCACGGAGCGCGTCTTGGAGACAAAATTGAATTGATAGAAGGCGTAGTCACGGGCCCCGAATTCGGCTACATCAAAGGCGGCAAGGTTGCCGTGCTTGTCCCTCGCGTCGAAGACTCTGGCGGTGGGGGCAGCGGAGACATACGCGGGAATCCTTTCAAAAATGTAAGTCGTCCCTTCATCGACCCGGCGGGAATCCAGGAATTCAGCGATCAGCCGGATGTGCTCTTCTCCCATCTCCCTGCTGATCTCAACGCTCAGCTCTCTGGACGCGCGTCGCACCATGTTTTCGACCTTCTTGTCGGGGCGAAGCGCTGGAAGCTCGAGCCTGTAGTAGTAGTCGGAGTCACGCGCCTGGCAGTCCTTTCGGGGGATCGAGATCGCCGGAGCAGTGAGGGCCACGGAGTCCGGATCGAATCGCCTGATGGCCGACCCGAGGGCCTCAGCCATCGCCTTCTCATCGAAGACGGAGTTCAAGGGGTACCCGATGAAGACGAGAGAGCCTTCGCCCTGGTAGCAGATATAGTCCCCGAGCAGATGCGGTTCGGCTCGGGAAATGGCCACCACATAGGCCGGGATATGTTCCGGGACATATGCGCGGCTGACGACGAAATTCTCCTCGGCAGAGGTGATCACTTACACACCGTAGAGTTTTGGGCAGGTGCGGCAGGGCTCCGGCGCCTGCGCCTCCTCCTCCTGCGTCCTGCCTCCCCCCAACGCGCTGAGGGCAAGCCTCGTCACCCCGGAGAGTCTCTCAGCAAAGCGCCGCCTGAAGGCCCGGTAGGCCGGGTTCTCCCAGATCTCCATGAGTTCCTGCTCTTTGATGTTGCCGAATCGGACCGGTGGGACCCGGAGCGGCTCCCCCTCGAAGAGGCGCGGGATTTCGGACTGCCCCGTCAGCCCCGTGTACACGCACGGCGACACCCACCCGTCGGCGGAGATGAAGAGGATCTTCAGAGGGTTCAGGTCGCAGACGGCCATCTCCTTGGGTTCCAGCGGATAGGGGCGGAAGCCGAGGCTGGCTTGGCGGGCCAGGGATCCCGCCTGATCCATTACCTCCTGGAACTCCCGCGCTGGCGGAGAGGAGGCAAACGCCTTCAGCCTCTCCAGTTGGGGGGTGATCACGTAGTCCAGGTTGGTGGCCACCAGCTCGTCGGCCCCAACGGACACGGCCAGCTCCACAGCTTGGGGAAGCTCAGTGAGGTTGGTGGTGGTCATTAGGAAGAAGATCTCCACCTTGGGCCTTTCGCTCTTTCGCCGGGCCCTCAGGGCTACGAACTGGCGGAGGTTTTCGAGGAGCCTCCGGAAGTTCGAGCCGACCCTGATCGCCTCGTGGGTGTCCGGGGTGGCGCCGGCGATGGAGACCACCAGGAGGTCGAGGCCAAGGTCCAGGAGCCTGTCTGCCGTCTTGAGAGTCAGCCTGGTGCCGTTGGTCGTAAAGCCGACCCGGCAGCCAGCGCTCTTGGCAACACCAATCATGTCGAAGAGTTGGGGGTGCAGGAGCGGTTCACCCCACCCCTGGAGGTAGACCCACTTTGTCTTCTCGAAGGCGCGGGCGATCCTCTGAAAGCTCTCCCAGGGGAGGTCCAGGGCCGGCCAGCGGTCAGCCAGGAGCGTCACGGGGCACATGACGCATCTGAGGTTACACCGCGAGGTCACCTCGATCTGGAACGCTTCAAAAGGGCGCTCCCTCTCCCGTCTGCTGAACCAGCTCATGATTCGCTCAATCACTCTAAGTCGGCCGCCGCAAGTCAACTTTATCAGGCGCAGCCGCCTCAGGGCAAAGCGCAGATTGAGCCGCGCCAGAGCCCAATTCGGTTATACTGTCGCCCATGGCGCCTTCCCACAGCGACCCATACCGGCTCCCAACGACCGTTGTGCCTGAGCGATACGAGATCAGGCTTGAGCCTGACCTCGCCGCCTTCACTTTTTCAGTCGAGGAAACTGTGACGGTGACGGTGAATGAGCCGGCGGCAGAGATCGTCCTGAACGCGGCAGAGCTGGAGATACACGAGGTGTCGATCAGAGACGCCCGCGGCCGGACGCTCGAGGGAACGGCGACGCTGGAGGAGGCGACGGAACGCGCGAGACTGTCCTTCCAAGAGACCCTCGCCCCCGGTAAGTGCTGGCTCAACCTCAAGTTCACCGGCGTCCTGAACGACCAGCTTCACGGGTTTTATCGGAGTCGCTACACGGACACGGGTGGAGCCCAACACTTGCTGGCGGCCACTCAGTTTGAAGCGACCGACGCCCGAAGGGCGTTCCCGTGCTGGGACGAGCCGGACAGGAA
>CAZXPE010000025.1:0-18387 GCA_964642915.1 uncultured bacterium
CTTCAGGCCTCGGCCGCCCCACCACGCCTTTGGCAAGGAGTTCGAGGATCGGAGCGAGCAGCATGACTCCCGTCCAGAGCCACCAGCGTTTCCGCGCTGGCGGGACCGCCCACAGAAGAAGGAGCAAGGCGGGAGTCAGGACCCATTTGCTCCCCAGCTCGTTTAACCACCGGAAGATTGCCGTGACTCCCGGCGAAGCCCAGCCAGTCACGCACTGGTAGAGCTGAAGCTCACCCGGGAGGACCCCCCAGAGCCTGACAGCCAGCGCCAGGGCGATGAAGGCGCCGGCGCTCGCGAGGAAGAGCGCCTGCCAGCGCGCCGCCCCAGCCGGTTGACGGTTCAAGCGATTCCCCGGGTCATCGCGAGGGGCGGAGGGCCATGCCGTGAGGGGCTTTCCCGACAGGGATCGACTTTACCTGGGTGTGGGTGTTGAGGTCGATCACCGTCACCACATTGGCCCACCGGTTGGTCACAAAAGCGTAGCGTCCCGTGGGCTCCATGGTGACGAGATCGGGGTAGCCGGGTTGTGAGATCGTGGCGATGACTTTGTCATCTGAGGTCTCCACCACAGCTATCTTGTTTGCCTTGCGGAGGGTCGCGTAGAGGAACCGGCCGTCCGGAGTGAGAACGGCGTCGTGGACGATCCCCGGGAGCGGAATATCCTTTGCCGACGTGTTGGTGGTTGTGTCCACCTTGACGAGCTTCCGCTCCTCTCCTGCGGCGGCGTAGAGCCAGCGCTCGTCTGCCGTGAGGGCGAGCCCCATGGCGTCGCCGCCCGTCCAGATCGTCGCCGTAATCGCGCGCGCGGCGGTGTCGATCACGGCCAGGTTCCCCGCCGTCTCGCCCGAGACGTAAAAAGTCCTGCCGTTGCGAGTGAAGACGCCGTGGGCGGGCCAGGTGGAGACCTCGATCCGCCCGTCCACCCGTTCGGCCTTGAGGTCGTAGATGATGACCTCGTCCTTGCTGGTCTCGCTGCTCCAGTCAAGTACGTAGAGGAAACTTCCGTCCGGCGTGAAGGCGAGATTGTAAGGGTTGCCGCCGATCTTCACCCGCCTGACGAGCTTTCGGCTCTCGGCGTCAACGATGCCGATGTCGTGGCTCTTGTCGTAGATCACCCAGGCGGTCTTGCCGTCCGGGTGAAAGGCGAGCCGGTTGGGCTTTCCCTTGCCGAGGTCAATGGTATGGGTGACCTCGAACGTGCCGGTGTCGATGACCGAGATCGTTCCAGATTTGGTGTTGGTGACATAGAGGGTGGCGGCATCCGCCGGCGCTGCGAGCGCCAGAACAGCCAACGCCCAGCCCGGAGCGAGGGCGCGGCGCAGGAGAGTCATGGGACGCATTATACCCCGTTTCCCTTCACGGGCCGGGTGACCGGATTCATCGTTTCACCGGCAGTTGCAAGAGCAGCAGGCTTGCAGCCAAAGCCAGAGACGCCCCCGTGCCGAATGCGGCCGCTGAGCCGAAGGACTGCCAGAGCCATCCGAAGAGCAGCGAGGCCGGGAGGGCGCCGATTCCGATCATCAGATTGTACAGACCGAAGGCCGATCCGCGGAGATGCGCCGGGGCCAGATCCGCGATCAGCGCCTTCTCGACGCCTTCCGTCAGGCCGAAGTAAAACCCATAGACGGCAAACAGCGCCCAGGCCTCCCACGCCGATCCTGCGATCATAAAACCGGCGTAGGTCATCGCGTAGACGATCCATCCCGACACGATCACGCCTTTTCGTCCCAGACGATCGGAGGCGATTCCGGCCGGCATTGAGCTTCCCATCTTGACGATGTGCAGCGCGACCCAGAGGACCGGGATCAGGGCGACCGAGACGCCGAGCTGCTGGGCCTTCAAAAGAAGAAAAGCGTCGGTCGAGTTTCCGAGCGTGAAAAGAAACAGGATCAGGACAAATTGGCGGAGCGCGCCGGGCATCTCCCGCCAGGCCTGTCGGATCCTGAGCGGCTCATGGCGCTCTGCCGGCTTTCTCTCGACCAGGGTCTCCCTGACTCCTGCAGACAGGACGACGATGGTGAGGAGGCCCGGGATGACCGAAAGGATGAAGACCGTTTTGATGTCGGTAGTGAAAAAGGCCAGGAGCAAGGCGGCCAGGAGCGGTCCCACGACGGCGCCCCCATGGTCTGCAGCGCGGTGAAAGCCGAAGGCCTTTCCCCGGTACTCTGGAGGCGTGCTCTCGGCGATTAGCGCATCCCGCGGAGAGGTTCGCAGGCCTTTTCCGATGCGGTCAATGAACCTGAGCGCCAGCACGCCTGTCCAGGATGTGGCGAGGCCGATCAGCGGGCGGGCGGCGTTAGAAAGGAGATACCCTCCGACGACCCAGCTCTTCCGGCGATGAGCGCGGTCGGAGATGAAGCCCGAGGCCAGCTTCAGAAAAGAGGCGGTGGATTCCGCGATGCCTTCAATGACGCCGAGCGCGACCGGACCGGCGCCCAGCACCGCCGTGAGAAAAACCGGCAGGAGCGGATAGATCATCTCTGAGGCGGCGTCGTTCAGAAAACTGACCGCGCCGAGCAGCAGGACGTTGCCCGAGAGGCCGATCCGCCAGCGGTTCCTGCGATCTTCGAGATTCATGGCACGACTAAAGCTCAGAACAGTATAATGAAGCTGGCGTGCTTATGAAACTCCCTCGATTTTTCGAACGCTCCCGGCGCCTCCGCGCCATCTTCTTCGACGCGGGGAACACTCTGCTCAGGATCAACTACGACGACTTAGCCGCCTGCCTCAGCGAGCGCGGGATACCGGTGGCCCCGGAGGAGGTGGCTCGGGCCGAGTATCTGGCGCGGGTCAAGCTCGATCCCCACCTGGCCCCCGGCGCCTCCACTGAGGACCGGATGGTTTTCCGGCTCTACGTTGCGTATCTCCTGGAGGCGCTCGGAGTCGCCGACGAGGCTGTGGTCTCAGATGTCTATCAATGGGTCAGGGCATATAATCCCCCGGTGGGGTTATGGAACCTGCCCGACTCCAAGGCTGCCCCGCTCCTCGAACGGCTCAGAGCTGAAGGGTACAGGCTCGGCGTCATCTCCAACTCAAACGGCTCTGTACGCTCCATCCTGGAGGAAACGGGGTTGGCCCGGCGCCTCGACTTCGTTCTCGATTCGGCTGTCGTCGGCGTGGAGAAGCCCGATCCTCGGATATTCACAATGGCCCTGGAAGAAGCGAAGGTCTCTCCGGCGGAGGCGGCCTACATCGGCGACCTCTACTCGGTGGACGTCCTCGGCTCGCGAGGGGTTGGGATGGATGCTGTCCTCCTCGATCCCGGAGGGGTGTGGGGTCACGTGGACTGCCCCAAAGCTCCCACGCTTGAAGCGGCTGTCAACCTTGCCATCTCGGGCTCTGGATGACGGTCAAATTCCTCCTGGAAGCGGGAGACGCGCTGGGGTAGCCTTTAGGGGGGCCACAGGGAGGAGCCAGTGAGCGGAGTGGGTGGAAAGGTCGCCATCATCGGGACGGGCACGATCAAGTTCGGTGAGAACTTCCACCAGAGCCTCACCGACATGGTCTTTGAAGCCGTGAGCCTGGCCCTGGCCGACGCCGGGGTGGAGCGCGAGCGCCTCCAGGCGGCCTGGTTCGGCTGCTATGAGCCGCTCCTCTACGGGTTTGAGGGAAACTCCGGCGCCTTCGTCGCCGACCCGCTGAACCTCTTCCCGATCCCGGTCACCCGCGTCACGGCCTACTGCGCCACCGGGATCGAGGCGGTGAGGAACGCGGCGCTGGCTGTTGCGTCTGGAGAGTACGATCTGGTCCTTGCCGTGGGCGCAGAGAAGATGCGCGAGGTCCCCTCGCGCGGGAGCCTCGTCGCCCAGGCGGTGACGCGGGGCCACCCGGTCCTCACCAAGGGGCGCACGGCCCCTGGGATGTTCGCCCTTCTGGCCACACGCTACTTCAAGGAGTACGGCGCCACCGAGGAGGCGCTGGCGGCAGTGGCAATGAAAAATCACTACCACGGCTCTCTGAACCCCAAGGCCCACTTCAGGAGAGAGATCACCGCCGAGCAACACGCCCGAGCCCCTAAGGTGGCCGAGCCGCTCGGTCTCTTCGACTGCTGCCCCACTACGGACGGCGCCGCAGCAGCGATACTGACGCGCGCCGACCTGGCGTCACGGTTCACCGACAACTACTCGGTCATTCGGGGGATCGCCTACGCGGTCACCGCGGGATACTGGAACACCCAGTTCGACCCGTCGTGGAACTTCACCTCGTTCCGCTCCACTCGCGAGGCGGCGAAGACGGCCTACAAGATGGCGGGGATCACCAGCCCGGCGAGAGAAATCGACGTGGCCGAATGCCACGACTGCTTTACGATCACCGAGATCGTGAACTATGAGGACCTGGGCTTCGCCGAGCCTGGAGCCGGATGGAGGTACGCTATGGATGGCGTGACCAGGCTGGGCGGCGACCTCCCTGTGAATACTTCGGGCGGGCTCAAGTCGTGCGGCCACCCGATCGGCGCCTCCGGGCTCAGGATGATTAACAACGTTCATGACCAGCTCCTGGGACGCGCGCGGGGGATGCAGGTCAAGGACGCCCGCATGGGATTGGCCCATAACCTGGGAGGCCCCGGCGCCGTTGCTGCTGTGGCAGTCCTCTCCCGGCCGTAACACTTTGCCCTTCACGCTATGAACGGAGGGAAACGATGGCTGATCTGACCAAACGCTACCTCGTGATGCCCCTGGCGACCGAGGCGGTCTTCGATCTCAAAGATCCGGACGGGGCCTTCGTCCTCAAGCCCTGGAAGGACCCGGCTGCGCTGAGGGCGCTCGCCACTTACCGCGACAACTGCTACCCCGAGCTGGCGAGAGAGATCAATGCCTGGATCTCAGCCATCAAGGCCGGGCCGGTAGTGAGGGGGGATGTCGGCGCCAGGAATGAACCGCACCTCAAGGCTGACCGCCCCGCACCTGAGGTGGCCGCCAAAGTTAAGCCCAAGGCAAAGCCAAAGGCAAAGTCTAAGGCTCCGAGGAAGAACGTATTGAAAAAGAAAGCCGTTATGAAGGTGAAGAAGACTGCCGGCAAGGCCGGCCGAAGACACTGATCCCGATGCGGGCAGGATCTCAAAAACCGCTGGAGCCACCGGATGAAGGGAAGAGCGAGAGATTACTGGGAACGGGCAGGGAAGGGTACCGTGCCCCGCCTCGTCATTGTGGGAGAGGGCGATGCCTCTGAGGAGGTCATTGACTGCTTCGACGAGATCACCGCCTCTCTCGGCTTCCCGGTGGTCAACGTCATCTTCCGCGCGTTAGCCAAATATCCCCGCTTCCTCCTCCTTCAGTGGGAGGCCCTCAAGCCGAACACACTCACACAGGATTTCTTCGACAAGACCGAGGTGGTTCGCCGGCAAGCGCTGGGGATCGTGCGGGAGAACTTTCCGGTGAACGACCTGAGGGCTGAGCTCAGGATGCGCGGCTCCTCAGATGATGTCGTCAAGACGATCAAGGCCGTCCTCGACTTCTTCCTTTACTGCGATCCGTTTCTTCTCCTGATGGTCTCAGCTCTCCAATCTTCTCTGTCAGGAAACCCCATCAGGGGGAAGCCGTGGGCCCATCTGCTCCCCCACTACACCCACCCCACGCGGACGCAGGAGGTAAGCCTGGTAGAGATGGAAGAGGCGCCGCCCCCGGTCCAAACTGTTTACCGCGAGATACTCAAAGTATGCGAGCTGCCGTTTGTCCCGTCCGACTACCGCGCCGTCGGGCGGTGGCCCGAATACCTGGAACTGGCCTGGAAGGACTGGAAGCCGAAGATATCGGACCCTGTCTACCGGCGCGAGGTCAAGGCGCTCAACGAGCTGGCGCTGGCGTTGGCAGAGGACCTCCCGTTCCCACTTGCCCTGACGCCCCAGGTCCTCAGGGAGTCCGGCTTTACTCCCGCGGAGGTTTCAGATGTTCTGGCGACCGTTGATCTCTTTCAAGGGCTCCTTCCCGGCCTCATCACCAACGTTGCGGCGCTCAAGATCGGACTCGAAGGAGGAAACTTACCGGCTTCAACGCCGCGCCGCCTTTCCGGTTAAGTGGTCCGCTCAGCGTTACAGGAGGAGAGAAGCCATGCCGCCCGTTCTCTACGAGCAGAACGAAAGGATCGTCACGATCACTCTGAACCGCCCCGAGGCGATGAACGCCGTTGACCCGGAGACCCAGGCCGAGATGGTTTCGGCGTGGACCCGGTTCAGGGACGATGAGACGGCATGGGTGGCGATCCTCACCGGGGCGGGGGAGAAAGCGTTTTCAGCGGGGGCCGATCTGAAGAAGCTGGTCCCTTCTACGTTCGGCGCGGCGGCGGCCCGCCGCCACCACGAGCTGGGGCTCGGCGGGATCACGCGAGGCCTCGAAATCTGGAAGCCCATGATCGCGGCGATCAACGGCTACTGCCTCGGCGGCGGGCTCGAGCTGGCACTGGCGTGCGACCTGAGGATCGCGGCCGAGCACGCGGCCTTCGGGTTCCCCGAAGTGCGATGGGCGATCATTCCGGGAGCGGGAGGGACCCAGCGGCTCCCTCGCACTGTCCCGCTCGCCAAGGCGATGGAGATGATCCTGACGGGAGAGACCATTGACGCTCAGGAGGCGCACCGGATCGGCCTCGTGAACCGGGTTGTTCCACGAGCCGACCTCATGTCCACCGCGCTCAGGTTTGCTGAGACCGTATGCCAGAGGGGGCCCCTGGCGGTCCGCGCCGCGAAGGAAGCGGTCATCCGTGGCCTTGCAATGTCGCTCGCTGATGGCCTCAGGCTGGAGGCGTTCCTGTCGGGGACGCTCCGGGGAACCGAGGACGCGCAGGAGGGCCCACGGGCGTTTGCCGAAAAGCGGGCTCCTCATTTTAAGGCTCGATAGGTGGAGATGGAGACTCTTCGCGAGCGAATTGAGGCGGCGCTGGCTGACCGGCACCGCCGGGTCATCGAGAGGGAAGGATTTGTGCCGGCGGCTGTCTTACTGCTCTTGGGAAACATGGCTGAACCCCACGTCCTCTTCGCCAAGCGGAGCCAGCAGGTCGCCCACCACAAGGGGGAGTTTTCCTTTCCGGGCGGAGTAGTGGAGGCTCGGGACGGCTCGCGCCTCGAGGCGGCTCTCAGGGAGGCGCGGGAAGAGATCGGCCTCCCTCGAGAGTCCGTCGAGATCCTGGGGGCTCTGGATGACACTGAGACCCGGGCCACCCAGTTCGTCATCACTCCGTTCGTAGGTCTGGTGCAGGGTCCGGTCTCCTACAAGCCCGACGGTAATGAGATCGAGAGGGTGGTGGAGATACCACTGGTCGCGCTCCTGGACCCGGAGAGCTTCCGCGAGGAGCAGTGGGAGTGGAACGGCGCGCCACACCCGGTCTACTTCTACGAGCACGGAGGAAACGTCGTCTGGGGGGTGACAGCTCGGATCCTCAAGCAGTTTCTGGATCTAGTGTTTCCAGGAGGGACGGCGCTGTGAGGCGCAGAAATCAAGGGCCCTGAGGAAGTTGTTCGGGGCTGGGAACCTCCGGCCCTAACTTCTGCCGGAGTGAGCGACCTGCCCTCTGGGACCTGACGGCCCCAACTGACCTGCCTCCCGTCCAGTGAACCCTCCGGTACTCAGACCGGCGTCCGATTCCTCAGGGCGTCTTTACCCTACCCGCCCCCCAGAACCGTGTCAAGCCCTTTCAGGGGGCGGGGAGGATCACGGCCACCAGAGGTAGAGGAAGCGGGGACCGGGGCCTACGAGGAGCGCGCCGAGATGGGCGAGGGTGAGCTCGGGCCGCTCGGGAACGGCCGCCGAGTAGATCGTGGCGCGGTATTCGCGCGGGCGGTGGTACATAATCACGCGGGCCTCGACGAGCCCCGCGGCCTTCCTCGCCGCCTCCACCGCTTCCTCCAGATATCCCACACGGTCAACGAGGCGGAGATCCCTTGCCTGGGCGGCTGTGTAGATCCGGCCATCGGCGAGGGCCCTCACCTCGGTTTCTGAGAGCCTTCGTCCCTCGGCGATCAGCGAGACGAAACGGCCGTGGAGATCGTCAATTGCCGATTGGAAGATTCCCCGCTCTTCCTCTGAGAGCCCCCTGAAGGGGGCGCCCATGTCTTTCTTCGCCCCCGACTTGATCGCGAGGGGCGTCACGCCGACCTTCTGTAGGAGCCCTTCAGCGTTCACCGTGAGCATCATCACCCCGATGCTCCCTGTGATGGTGGTCGGGTGGGCGATGATCTGATCGGCGGCCAGAGCCACGTAATAACCGCCCGAGGCACCCACGTCCATGATGGCAGCCACGACGGGAATCTTCCTCCGGCTCTTGAACGCGCGGATCTCGCGGTAGAGGATGTCGGAGGCGGTCACCGTCCCTCCGGGGCTGTTGATCCTGAGGACGAGCGCCTTCACCCGCTCGTCGGTCTCGGCCTTCTGAAGCTCCTCGCGCACCCGCGCCAGGAGCGACACGCGGGGGACAGATCCGCCGAGGGTGAGGACAGGCTCCTCGCTGATGATCCCCGAGAGATCGAGGAGGAGGACCTTCTCGCTCCCGCTCCCTTCCACGACTTTCTCCCGGAGCGGCTCGATCCGGGGCGTCAGATCCACTGAGATCAGGGTGCAGCCTGAGAGAATTGCGGCAAGGAAGATGAGGCGCGCGAACCGTCTCATGGCGGTAGTATACTCTCAAAACTGGCGGAGGAGGGCAGCAAGGTGATCACAGTAGAGGACGTCCTGAAGGCTTCCTGGAGGCTGGCCGATAGGATCCACCGGACTCCAGTCGTCACCAACCGCTCGTTCAACGAAGCGTGCGGTTTCTCGGTCTTCTTCAAGTGCGAGAACTTCCAACGGGCCGGCTCCTTCAAGATCAGGGGGGCGCTGAACATGCTCCTCACGCTCACGGCCGACGAGCGGCGGCGCGGCGTGGTTGCCTTCTCATCGGGGAACCACGCCCAGGGGGTGGCGCTGGCCGCGCGCATGGTCGGCTGCTCCTCGGTCGTGGTGATGCCGACCGACGCCCCCGCTCTGAAGGTGGAGGCCACGCGGGGGTATGGCGCCGAGATCGTCTTCTACGACCGCCTGAAGGACGACAGGGAGGCGATTGCCGGGCAGATAGTCGAGCGCTCAGGAGGGGCCCTCGTTCCCCCCTTCGACGACCCGGCGATCATGGCGGGGCAAGGGACCGCGGCGCTTGAGCTTCTCAAGGAAGTCCAGTCGCTCGATGCGTTCCTGGCTCCCGTGGGCGGAGGGGGGCTCCTGGCCGGGTGCAGCACCGTGGCGAGGGGGCTCCATCCCGGGACGCGGATCTTCGGCGTCGAGGCCGAGAGCGCCAACGACACCTGGCTCTCCTTTCAGAAGGGTGAGCGGGTGGCGATTCCCCCGCCTGAGACCATCGCCGACGGAATCCGTAACCTCACCCCTGGAGAACTGACCTTTCCGATTCTTCGCAAGAACCTGGAGGGCATCTTGCTCGTCTCTGACTCGGAGATCGTGGAGGCAGTCCGCTTTCTTCTCTTCAGGGCGAAGCTCCTGGTTGAGCCCACCGGAGCGGTGGCCGCCGCAGCGCTCCTTTCGGGCAAGGCACCGCTGCCGAAAGGGGCGCGCGTCGGGGTGGTGCTGTCCGGCGGGAACGTGGATCCGGAGCTTCTCGCCGGGCTCATCGGCGTGTCCTCTCCGGCTCTCCGGTAGCAGGCAAAAGGCCCGAATTTAGGTTTGACAGGGCCTGGGGCTCCGCATAGAATGAACCACGGTTCAGTCATGCGCTCCGCCACGCGCGATTCAGAGAAGTCCCAGCAGATCATCGACGCAGCGATCAAGGTCTTCGCCAGGAACGGCTACTACAACTCCCGCGTCTCTGACATCGCCAAAGAGGCAGGGATCGCCGCCGGCACGATCTATCTCTACTTCAAGACCAAGGACGAGATCCTGGTCACACTCTTCCGCGAGAGGATGGCCGACTTCGTCGCCCATCTCAGGAAGATGACGGCGTCCGAGCCTGACGCCCCCGCCAAGCTGCGCCGCCTGATCGCGCTTCACTTCGAGCTTCTGGAATCGCACCCCGACCTCGCCGAGGTGGTCCAGGTGGAGCTTCGCCAGGGGCAGAAGTTCTTTCGCGGCGCCTCGGCGCGGGAAGTCCAGTCGTATTTTGCCCTGATCGCCTCGATCCTGGAGGAGGGAGCGGCGGAAGGACATTTCAGGAAAGAGATACCGGTCAAGGTGGCCACGAAGGTCTTATTCGGCGCCATGGATCAGATGACGACGAGTTGGGTCCTCGGCAAGCGCGGCTACAAGCTCTCTGAGGCGGCCCCCGCCGTTGCCGAGATCTTTCTCCGCGGTGTAGCCGCCGGATAAAGGGAGAGTCACATGGGCTATGAGACCATCATCCTGACCCGAGAGGAGTCGCACGCGGTTATCACCCTGAACCGTCCCCCGGCCAACGCCATCAGCGCCGAGCTGATGAAAGAGCTTCACTCCGCGTGCTCGGAGCTTGAGGGGGACGACGCGGTCAGGTCCGTCATCATCACCGGGCAGGGAGAGAAGATCTTCTGCGCCGGCGCCGACCTGGGCTCCGCGTTCTCCGGCGGCGACGTCCTCGAATTTATCAAGTTTGGAAACGGAGTGCTGAGGAAGATCGAGCGCTTCCCCAAGCCGGTGATAGCCGCCATCAACGGCCACGCGCTGGGGGGAGGGTGCGAGATCGCCATGGCGTGCCACCTACGGATCATGAAGGAGACCGCGCGCATCGGCCAGACCGAGTCTAACCTCGGCATCATTCCTGGCTACGGGGGGACCCAGCGGTTCCCGCGCTTGATCGGCCGCGCCAAGTCCCTGGAGCACTTGATCCTCGGCACACAAATCCCGGCCGCTGAGGCGCTCTCTCTCGGTCTCGTGAACCGGCTTTCGAAGGAGGGGGAAACGCTCTCAGACGCAAAGGCCCTGGCCAGGCAGATCGCCAAGCGGCCGCCGGTCGCAACGCGCCTCATCATCCAGGCGACAGACGAAGGCCTCAACACCGACATTGACCACGGCCTGGAGGCCGAGACCCGCGCTTTCCTCGAGGTGCTCAAGACCGAGGACGCCGCAGAGGGGATCCAGGCCTTCTTCCAGAAACGTGAGGCTCAGTTCAAGGGGAAATAGCCATGGACCTCGGAATCAAGGGGAAGGTCGCTCTGGTGACGGGAGGAGCAAGGAACCTGGGCAAGGCTGACTGCCTGGTGCTGGCCCAGGAGGGGTGCTCAGTGGCTGTGGTGGATCTCAACGGCGAGGGCGCTCAGGAGACCGCCAAAGAGATTACGGACAAGGGAGGCCGGGCTTGCGGCTACACCTGCGACATAGCCGACCGCTCTCAGGTCGCCGCCACTGTCGCCCAGGTTGAAAAGGACCTTGGCCCCGTTGATATCCTTGTCAACAACGCCGCCATCGTCTTCACCATGGTCCAACTCAAGGACATGAAGGACGAGGATTGGGACCTAAACATGAGGGTCAACCTCGACGGCACCTACAACATGACGCGGGCCATCTTCCCCGGAATGCGGGAGAGGAAGTGGGGGCGAGTGATCTGCATGGCCTCAGTGGCGGGACTGCTTGGCGGGTTCGGCCAGACCGCGTACTCCACCACCAAGATGGGAGTGGCCGGCTTCGCCCGCTCTGTGGCACTGGAGGGGGCGCGCTACAATGTCACGGCGAACGTCATCGCTCCGGGGATCATCGGCCCGATGGTCAAGCTCTCCCCCATGTACGACAGGATGGTGAAGCGCGTGGCGATGCAGCGAGAGGGGGACCCCGAGGACATAGCCAACGCCATCGCGTTTCTCTGCTCGGAGAAGGCGAGGTACATCACGGGGGCGGTCCTGACGGTTACCGGCGGGATCGACCTCTTCACGTTCTGACCTGCGAAAGGAGGACATGCTATGCCGACGGTAAAAGAAACGTTCGACCTGATGCCGAGCCGTTTCAGGGCGGACAAGGCCCAGGGAGTCAACGCGGTGATCCAGTACGACATCACCGGCGAGGGCGGTGGCACCTGGAATGCGACGATCAAGGAGGGCGCCTGCGCCGTCGCCGAGGGTGCCGCGCCGTCGCCCAGCCTGACGCTGACGATCTCTGGCCAGGACTGGCTCGACATGCTGGCGGGTAAGCTGAACCCCCAGATGGCGTTCATGTCAGGAAAGCTGAAGCTCAAGGGCGACATGGGGCTCGCCATGAAGATCGGCTCGATGTTCCAGGTCTGATCGTCCTTGACAGGAGGCGGCGTTCTTCCTAAAATCCCCCCACGCTCGTTGTGCGGCCTGACCTCCACTCAATGCCTTAACAGGAGGTGCTTCGATGAAGAGGCGAATCTGGGTCCGTCTGGGAATCGCTCTGGCAGTCCTGGCTGTGACCGCAGTCGTCGGCGGGGGGTATCACAATCCCGCGAAGGCCACGGCCCAGGCCCCCATCACGCTGAAAATGCAGGCGGCGTGGCCGGCGGGCTGGACGCTCTACGAGAACTTCACGATGTTCGCCGACCGGGTCGCCAAGCTCTCCGGTGGACGCCTGAAGATAGAGACGCTTCCGGCCGGCGCCATCGTGCCCCCCTTCGAAATGCTGGACGCCACCCACAAGAAGGTCATCGACGGGGCCCACTCCTGGGCCGCCTACTGGGTTGGGAGGAACAAGGCTGCTGTGCTCTTCACCGGCGGTCCCGGCGGCACCTTCGGGATGGATTACATCGACGCCATGGGCTGGATGTACGAGGGCGGAGGCATCGAGCTATACCAGGAGTTTTATCGGGACGTCCTGAAGGTCAACGTCGTCCCGATCCCCATCCTTCCGGCCGGCCCACAGGCATTCGGCTGGTTCAAGCGCCCCATAAAGAACCTTGCCGACTTCAAGGGCATGAAGTGCCGCCAAACGGGAATGGCCGCCGAGGTCTTCACTGAGATGGGAATGAGGACGGTGAACCTGCCAGGGGGAGAGATCCTGCCCGCTGCCGAGCGGGGCGTCATCGACTGCGCCGAGTGGGTGGGAGGCGCCGAGGACCTCCGGGCCGGCTTCCACAACATCTGGAAGTACCACTACACCCCGGGAATGCACGAGAACGTCACCATCGCCGAGCTGATCATCAACGGCGATGTCTGGAAGGGCCTCGCTCCGGACCTCCAGGAGATCATCAAGTCGGCGGCGACGGAAGTTTACTTCCGCTGGTGGATGCGCTGGCAGCGGCAGAACGCCGACGCCCTGAAGGAGCTTCAGGAGAAGCACAAGGTCCAAATATTAAAAACCCCCGACGACATCCTGATCGCGTTCCTCAAGACCTGGGATAAGATCGCTGAGCGGGAGGCCCAGAAGAACCCGTTCTTCAAGAAGGTGCTGGAGTCCCAGCGGCAGTACGCCGCCATGGTGGTCCCGGCCAAGCGGTTCATGTTCCCCGAGTACAACTTTGCCGCCAACTACTACTGGCCTGTGAAGAAGGCCGCGCCGGCGGCCCCGGCACCCGCCAAGCCAGCGGCGCCCGCGAAGAAGTAGGACGCGCGCCACGTTGACCGGCCAGGAGGGGCTAGCAGCGCTGCTAGCCCCTCTTTCATGTAACTGTCCCGCGCGGACTTGCAGAAGGAGCACGATCCATGTCTCAGCCCCCTGAGACGCTGCTCAAGGCGATCCGTTTCCTCGACGCCATCGGTGAATGGTCCGGCAGGGTAGTCGCCTGGCTGGTCCTCCCGCTCGTGCTGGGGTTGGCCTATGAGGTGATCGCCCGTTATGTGTTCGACGCCCCGACAGCGTGGGCCTACGACATCGCATATATGCTCTACGGCAGCCATTTCATGCTGGGAGCCGGATACTGCCTCCTGAAGAAGGGCCACATCCGCACCGACATCTTCTACGCCAAGTGGACGCCCAAGCGGCAGGGGTGGGTTGACGCCGTCTCGTATCTTTTTCTCTTCTTCCCCGGGATGGTTTTCTTCTTCCTGGCGGGATGGGACTCCGCATATCTCTCCTGGATGGTCCGTGAGGTCTCCGAGGCGAGCCCCTGGAGGCCGCCCATTTACCCCTTCAAGATGATGGTCCCGCTGGCAGCACTGCTCCTGCTGATCCAGGGGATCTCGGAGTTCTTGAAGAGCTTGCACGCCGCGCTCAGGGGGGAGTGGCTGTGAACCCCGAATACCTCGGCCTGATCCTCCTGGCGGCTCTCCTCCTTACGATCTTCGTCGGCTTCCCCATCGCCTTCACGCTGATCATTCTGTCAGTCGTCTTCGGTTACATCGGCTTCGGGGCCCGTGTCTTCGATCTCATGTACTTCCAGACCATCGGGCTCATGAAGGAGGAGACTCTGGCGGCCGTCCCGCTCTTCATCTTCATGGGCCACCTCCTCGAGCACGCGGGGCTCATGGAGCGCCTCTTCAAGGCTTTCCAGTTCATGCTGGGCCGGGTGCCGGGATCGCTCTACCTGGGCGTCCTCCTGACAGCGACGATCTTCGCCACGGCCACAGGAATCATCGGCGCTTCAGTGACGGTGATGGGGATCATGGCGGCGCCGCTGATGATGAAATCCGGCTACGATCCCAAGCTCTCTGCCGGGGTTATCACCGCCGGGGGGACGCTGGGGATCCTCATTCCGCCGAGCGTCATGCTGGTCGTCATGGGGCCGGTGATCGGAGTCTCGGTAATCCACCTCTTTGCTGCGGCGATAGTTCCCGGGCTGATACTGTCGGGCCTCTATATCACGTACGCCATGGGACGAAGCTTGCTCCGGCCCGCTCTCGGCCCGCCTTTACCCCTGGAAGAGCGGGCCACGTCGTACGGTCAGATTTTCAAGGAGCTTCTGGCAGGTGTTATCCCCATGGGGTTCATCATATTTGCCGCGCTGGGGAGCATCATCGCCGGCCTCGCGACCCCTACCGAGGCGGCGGCCATGGGCGCCTTCGGCGGGCTCCTGCTCACGATCCTCTACCGGCGGTTTACCATTGCTGTCCTGAGAGACGCTACCTACAAGACGCTCCAGACCTCCAGCCTGATCCTGTTCCTGGCGGTGGCCTCCAACATCTACGGGTCGGTCTTCACGCGCCTTGGGACCGGCACCATGATCGCCAAGGCCATGCTGGCGTTGCCCGTGCCGCCGCTCGGCACGCTTGCCGTCCTTATGCTGGTGATCTTCCTCCTGGGGTGGCCGCTGGAATGGCCGGCGATTATCCTGATCTTCATACCCATCTTCCTTCCGATCGTTCAGGCGCTCAAATTCGACCTCGTATGGTTCAGCACCCTCGTTGCCGTTAATTTACAAACGGCCTTCCTCTCCCCACCGGTCGCGATGGCCGCCTACTATCTCAAGGCCGTCGCCCCCAAATGGGAGCTGGGTGACATATATCGGGGCATGTTCGACTTCATGATCCTCCAGGTGATCGGTCTGGCTCTCGTCTTCTTCTACCCCCAGGTTGCCCTCTGGCTGCCAAACCTGCTCTTCGGAAGATAGGAGCGGGGGACGCCCTACCCTATCTTTTCGATGAAGCTCCGGGCTGCTCTGAGGGCGTCCTTGACCATTTCGGCGTCGTAGATCAGACCCCGGTAGTAACCCGCGATGTGGAGAGCGTCGTAGAGCTTCTCGAACTCCCGCATGAGCTTCCCGTTCCGGAGAGCGAAGTGACGCCGTAGCGCGGTCCGATACGCCTCGACCGACTTGGGGAGGTCCTTCTTGGCAACTCCCCGCCTGGTGAGAGCCTCGTTGATTGCCTCCAGGACGGCCAGATACGCCGTCCCCATCGCCTCACGGACAGGCTTTACATCGGTGTAAGTGTCGTCCTCGACGGGTGTGCGGCGAAGGATCTCTCTCGCGTTGCTCAGGTATCGGAGGGCTTCGCGCGGCATTGGTCTCTCCCCGGTGCGCCTGTCTCGATCTGGATTCTAGCACTTTCAGGATCAAAGACAAAGGCCGCGAAATCTCCGGTAGTGTCCTAAAGGTTTTAGGCTGGACACCCCTATATATTTCTCGAGACCGCCCCCACCCTTGATGCCTGATAGCATCTCGGTGGCAGAAGTTCGACCGATCACGCGCTGCCCATCATCCAAAACGTAACAGGGGATTTCCATATCGACCAGCCTTAGCACTCCCTTCCATGTGGCTTCGGGCAAACGGTCGGGGTCTTCCCTTGCCCGCTTTCTTTCCCACCGCGCTTGCCCGGCTTTTCTGGCAATCTCACGGCGCCACTTCGCATGGTACAACTTTGTGAGGATTCACCGGAGCCTGCGGGTGACGCCGGCGATGGCGGCGGCGGTGACAGATCGGGTCTGGGGGCTCGAAGAATTGCTTGACTGATCCTCGGAGGCTGTGTTTCGATATGCTCTAGCTAAACACTTGGCGAGGCTACATTTTGGGGGTTGACAGGATTAGAGGGTGTCCCAATAATGGGAGCAACAAAAGCAGGATTCATCCCCGACGTTGGTTTACCAACGTCGGGTTGATTCACCCCAGGGGTTGGCGCTATGCCAACCCCTGGTTTTGTTCTATATCACTTTAGACAAAGGGGGTTCTATGGCAACGCAACTCCCGATAACACCAGAGCGAGCGATGGTCTTCGTGGACCTTATGAACCTCTATGAGAGCTTGGGGGCCTTGCACGTCAGCACGAACGTTGACTATTACAAGCTTGCTTGCAAGTTAGCCGAACCCCATAGGCGGCTTATCCGGTGCCATGTATATACGGGTGCTTACGGTCAAATGCGAGAGCCGGATAAATATGCTGGACAGATGAAATTCTTCAATCGGGTCCACAGAATGCAGTTTGTGACCCTCAAGACGCGACCGCTGGTCCTCAGGGGCGGGGAATTCATTCAGAAAGGCGTGGATACGCTCATTGCCACGGACATGGTTTCAATGGCGTTTTTAGATCATTACGATATTGCTTTTCTGGTGTCTGGCGATGGGGACCTCGCGCCAGCGGTAGAAGCCGTGAAGGCGGCAGGTAAGCAAATTATCGTGGCTGCATTCGCAAGGAGCCGATCCAGTGCGGTTGCCAATGCTGCAGATCACGAAATATTCCTCGACCCGGCCTTCTTTATGGACTGCTACTAATCCTCTTGGAATTAGGACACTACCAAATCTCTGGGTCTTCTCGCGGGTTGACATTCGAGGGCCGTTCCTCCATAGATAGGGGGGCTCGGAGAGGCGAGCGCAAACCAGGAGGCTTGGCATAAGCGGCGGGTATTTCGAGTGGGCAGCGAGACTCTTCGATCCGACCCGGATCTCTGAGAAGCCGGAAGCTTTGAGGGGGATCCGAGTGCTGGACCTCTCGATCATCATCTTCGGCCCCGCCACGGCTGACTTCCTCGGGGAGCTGGGGGCCGAGGTCATCAAGGTCGAGATGCCCGGGCACGGCGACGTCACCCGCATCCTCGGCGGCGCCAGCTTCTTTTGGAAGAACGTATCTGTGGCGTTCTTTCCCCAGAACCACTCCAAGTACCACGTCGGGATCGACCTGCACACTCCCGGAGGCCAGGATCTCGTCAAGAAGCTGGCGGCACGCTCTGACATAGTGGTCGAGAACTTCAAGGCCGGGACACTCGAGGAAAAATTCGGGATCGGCTACCGCCAGCTCAGCGAGGTCAACCGGCGACTCATTTATGTCGCCAACACCGGCTTCGGACAGTGGGGGCCGTTCGCAAGGGGCCGCGCCTCCTACGACGGGCTCGCCCAGGCGGTCTCAGGGCTCACCTCGATCACCGGCCCCGAGGGCGAGTTGCCGACAAAGATCGGCAACTACCTCGGCGACTGGTTCGGCGCTTCCCTGGCGGCTCTGGGGGTGCTGGCGGCGCTCCACTGGCGCGATCGCACAGGGGAGGGGCAGTTCGTTGAGATGGCCCAGTGCGAGGGGCTCCTTCGAGCCATGGACTGGACCTGGCTCTACGCCGGGCTCACGGGGAAAGACCGCCCGAAGACAGGCAACAGGGACCCAGTCTTCTCCCCTTCGGGCGTTTACAGGTGCGCCAACGGCTACGTGGCTCTGGTGGCGGGATCTGAGTCTGAGTTTCGCGGCCTCTGCTTTCTGCTCGGCAAGCCTGAGCTGATTGAGGATCTGCGCTTCGCCACAGTCGCTTCTCGCCGCGATCCCGCTCACGCTCGAACTCTTGACGACCTTATTGCCTCCTGGTGCCGGGGGCTGACGCGCTCTGAGGTAGAGGCTCGCGCCCGCGCCCACGGCGTTCCGGCGGCTCCGGTGATGACAGGGAAGGACCACTACGAGAGCCGGCACTTCAGGGAGCGGCGATCTGTCTGGGAGCACGACGATCAGGTTTACGGCAGCATGGTGGAATACGGCCCGGCTCCCAAGCTCTCTGCCACTCCGGCGAGGATCAAGTGGGCTGGGAGACCCGTGGGTTTCCATAACGAACACGTTCTGAAGACGGTCCTCAACCTGGGAGACGCCGAGATCAGAAGGCTGGAAGCCGACGGCGTCATCGGCAAGTGGGCCGACAGGATCGGAGCCAAGCCCCC
>CAZXPE010000026.1:0-2319 GCA_964642915.1 uncultured bacterium
GTGTTGAACGTCGGCGTCGCCGTAAATCAGTACCCGAGGCGAGCCGGCATCAATTTCATAGTAGACCTCCTGGGGGAGCAGGTTCAGGACGGTGCGGAGCGCGTAGGATTTCCCCGTGCTCGGGAGACCGAGGAGCAGCAAGTGAACGGGCATCGCGCCTTGTCGCATCTTCAGGAGCCGAGACGTGGCGGCGAGGTAGGTGATCAGAGCGGGCCCGGGATCTCCACCGTAGCCCATCGCCCCTATCGCGCGCCGAACGAGGTCAAGCGGGTCCGCAGCGGCCAGCACCGAAGCCGCCTTCTCCCGGAGTTCCGCTGTCCTCGTATCGCGCGCAGCGTGGGACTGTTCGACACCGCCTGGAGCTATGGCTGGACGCAGATCAGGACTCGACAGCCCGAGGAGCTCCTCGATCGAGTGGCCAGCGGCCAAGAAGTCATCGAGACCAACCTTCGTGCCACCGGGAGCCGCCGGAAGGTAAATCACGAGGACTCGAGCACCACGAGATTCCAGAAAGGATTTCAGTCGAGCGAGCGCCGCGTGGACTTCCGGTTTCAGCATCACATCGGAGTCGAAGGCAATGTAGACGGTGCGCCCGTTGAGGGCCACGCTCTCCCAATCGGGAAGGGCAACCTTCCCCCCTTGCTCGTTGGTGCCGCGCCAACTCCAGACGCCGAGGACTGCGACACAACAGAGGTCCCGGCTCACCGCACTGTCCGCCTTCCGGGCGCCTTCGGTGATGAAGAGCGGGCGCTTCGGGTCGCCGAGCCAGAGACGGACGCGCCGCGGCACGTCGAGAACCATCCGCGTCCCGGCCGGGGTCTCGTATTTGAGTGGCTTGCCGTTCAGAATGCGCGGCTCGTCCGGTCGGATCTGGTACGTGACTAGTTCGCCCGCCACGCCCCATATCGGGATAAGAAGCGCTGGCACTCGGAGCTGGGAGTCTGAGAACCCCAGCCTCCGTAGCTCGCTCCGCTTCATCACCGAGCGATAGCCCCGCTCGCGTGCAATGTCGGCGGCGATGCCAGAGGCGACAAGCAAAGCGGTGTGTTGGGGCAAAACCTCCCCCAGGTTCTGGGTCGGGATCTTGGAGGTGGGGGTGAGAGAGTTCATGGCGTTCCCGAAACATCCTGACCGGCAGGTTTCCCATAGAGGATCTTCCGGAGGCGCTCCAAATCTTCGGTGGAAAATCTCCTGTGGCCGTTTACATCCCTGGAGACCGGAGGGATGCGTCCGGCTCGCTCCAGGCGGCGTAACCAGGTGGCCGAAATCCCGAGCGCCCTCGCCGCGTCAATTACTCTCACGGGGTAGATCCTCCCCAACCTAGATAACCCGTTCGGTCTCAAAAACGCAACGTTTTAAATCAAGATTTCTGTATACAGAAAACGCCAGCCTTTGATATGATTTCCGTGGTCGGGGAGGAGGCACGAGAGTATGGGGCGGAAGCGGGTGCCCGCAAAAAGATGGTCGCCATCGGACAGCTCAGCGCAGCGTGAATTCGACGCCGCGAAAGCGCGGATCGGCGAACGAGTCACCGATTACCTACGGTGGCTCATTCGGTTTCAGAACATAGACCTGAGCCGTCTGCGAGCGATTGACCAGCGTCGGCTTGGGTGGGAGGTGTTGGCGTTTTCGGTTGGGCTTGGCCAGATGCCGGGACTCCCTCGACTCGCGCCGCTGGCCCTCCCGGGTGGCCCGCGCCCGACCAAGGAGATTGAAGCGTTTCAGCGGACACTCAAAAGCGGCCTGCGTGCCCTATTCGAATCGGAAAGTGGAACGTGGATCCTGCCCTACCACGGCATTAAGGGCCTCGATCTCTTGCGCGGGACAAGCGAAGCATCTCTCATCCGTGACGAATTCGGTAGACCCTCGGTGAGCAAGGAGGTGCTAATTAAAAAGCCACCGATTTACCTTCAATACCACGCCCAGTGGCCGGACAGTTTTTGGTTGGCGGTCGCGAACTATCTGAGCGTCGGCGGGGAATGGGTTCGAAAATGCCTTGTCTGCGGCACCGTCTTCGGGGCTGTCAAGCGTCAGGAATATTGCAAGCCCGGCTGCTCTCAGACGGTCAGGACGCGGAGGTACCGCGCCCACAAGAGAACCAAACCAGGGAAGAAAACTTGAAGGGTTGGCAGGAGCACCCCTGTCCCCGACGTGATCAGCGCCAGGTCAGAGGGCCGAGGTCAGATGTGATGCGACGGGTCATTTGAGCCGGGGATCGTCCGTGGCGATGCACTGGGCCGAGTTGTAGGCACCCAGCTCCACCAGCCACCATTTCTGCTCGCGTGCAGGATCGCCGGCAGGCCCTGATTGTGGAGGAGG
>CAZXPE010000026.1:2329-3929 GCA_964642915.1 uncultured bacterium
ACGCGTGCCGTGGCCTGCTCTCGCAAGAATTGAACGAACTGCGCGGCGGCCCGGGCCCGCTCTTGCTTCGCCGCCTCACAGGCGGCCGCAGAATCAAAGGCCCCGAGCATGTCCCACTCCCGAAGCGGTTTGTCTGAGGCGATGGTGATCGGGGAGAGGGGCTGGTTCGAGCTGGCGGCGAGCCAATCATCGAAGCGCAGCATTCCCAAGGGCGGGATAACCTGCGGTTTCAGGAGGTACCATCCGGCGCCCGCCCCAGCACCCGTGACGGTGAACGCAACCCCGAGACCCAGGACCAGGCCGAACACCACACGGAGCATGTCGCTCCCCTCCTTTCGCCGACGCCTCACGCGCCCCAGAATGGGAGAGGGGCGCGCCTGGCCCCCGCGCCACGTGAGGGGGCCGGTGTCGGCCCGTTCTTAACAGGGTTTCTGCGGGGCGAGCGGCGA
Organism: uncultured bacterium; assembly: GCA_964642915.1. GTDB lineage: Bacteria > Methylomirabilota > Methylomirabilia > Rokubacteriales > CSP1-6 > CAZXPE01. Next base: position 2,779 of record CAZXPE010000026.1, read on the forward strand.
GAAGGCTTTGTCCAGCACCCGCTGGTTTTCTTGCTGCTGGAGCTGGTCATTGAGGCGGCGGAGCTGGTCGGTGGGGGTATGCCCGTACGCCCAGGCCAGACCGGCGGCCAAGGTAAACCCCAACACGAAGGCCAGAATCAAGCGGATCATCGGACACCTCCTCAGCGGCTTCACGGCTTCCTTGTGGGGAGTAGCCTATCCCGCGCCCTCGGGGGCGTCAAGGACCAGTTTGGTCCTCTAGTCACAATGGAATGATCCGCTCCGAATCGCGTTTTCGGCATCATCGCCTTGAAACCCACCGCGCCGGAAAATTCGACTCAACCACTCACGGCGGAGGGCGGTCCTCCGCCTCGGGCTCGATCCCCTCCGAGAAATTCCTTCGGCTCTGGCGGCCGGATCACGAAGGTAATCTGCTGCGGGGTCTCGACGCTCGCGCGCTGGACGGGCTTGCCGTCGAGATAGGCGGCCGCCAAGTCCCACATGCGCCCATCCCCCGCTTTGATCTTCTTGCGGATCATGGTAATGACCTCGTGGCGCTCTCGTTCCGGCATCTCGCCAACCGCGGCCTGGATCAGTGCGACCACAGACGGACGCGTGTTCGGGGTTCCCTTTCGGCGCCCCCCCCGCCGCTCTCCCGGTCGGAACGTATGCTGATTTCTCCCGGCCATAGCCCTATTCTTGCCCTATTTTACTCTCGCCCGTGAGGGTGCCACCATGCCTTTCAAGAGTACCACCAGTGCCTCGGCATCCGACCCAGCCACCTCGGCCACCTCCGCGATCGCGTCGAGGCGCTCTGCCATCAGCTCCAGCACGGCCTGCACCATACGGGTGAACGCCCAGAACTCCCGGGGGTCGTCGATCTGGACGGTGTCCAGCCAGCGCACGAGAAACTTCTTCATCAACTCGCCGTAGAGCTGGCTCCCTATCTTGGCAGCGGTCTGGACCTGGTCCTCAGTCAGTCGCATGCAGGCTACCGGGGCCGCCAGCGATCCCCAGGACGGGGGAACCCATGGCTGACCCTTCCGAATCGCATCCGCGTCGATCCTGGCGGCGGGAAATCGCGCTGTGTGGGAATCTGCGGCCCAATCTGAGAGCCGCCTCGGGTGGAGCCGGCGCGTCCGCGGCGGGCGCGGACCATGGGTGCGGCTCCC
>CAZXPE010000026.1:3939-18242 GCA_964642915.1 uncultured bacterium
CCCTGTGTCCTTCGACACTCGGACAGTTCTCGGACAGCGGCCCCCAAGCCTCGGCGTAATAGGAGGTTCTTTCGGTCCGTTGGGTCAGTGGCCCAAAGGTCAGAGCTGGGGTTCGCCCGGTAGGCACTGTCCGAATTCTGTCCGAAAACTTCTGCCGAGAGGCAACAACTCGGCCCAGGAGGCGGGCTGTAGAAGCTTACGGTTTTCTGGTGGTTTGTTGGCTGGAGTTGGTGGTTGTCGCGGCCGGAATTCCCCTCATAACCCAAAGGTCGCTGGTTCAAATCCAGCCCCCGCAACCAAGGACGATAAAGGGGTTCGCCGGCAGTACGCGGCGAGCCCCTTTGCCTTTTCCAATACAGTAACAGCAAGTTGCAAGTTGTTATGCTTATAGTGTAGAATGTGCACTGAAAGGGCACGAAATGCGAAGAAAAGATAGTTTAAGCCTGAAGACTTTGGGTCCGCAGGCCGCCAGCCTGGTCATGACGCTCCACGAGCGCAACCGGACGCTCTTCACTCTTGAAGATGTGGTTGCCATCAACGGCCTCAGCGCGGTCTCTGCCCGGAGCTTCGTGCGGAAGCTGGTGAACCGCGGGGTGGCCTCGCGCCTCAAGCCGGGTCTCTTCGTGCTGGTCCCCTTCGAGCTGGGACGGGAGCGGGGGTACATGGAGAATCCCCTGCTTGTAGCCCGGACTCTGGCCGGCGGCACAGACTACTACCTCTCCCACGGAACGGCCATGGAGATCCACCAGATGGTCACCCAGCCGCGGCTCGTGGTCTATGTGACCACGCCAGGACCAATCCGTCCCCGAACGATCGGCGGGACTGAATTCCGGTTCGTCCGCTGTCAGCGAAGGCGCCTCTTCGGAACCACGGAGCACTGGGTGACGAAGCAGGAGACTGTCAAGGTGAGCGACATCGAGCGCACGGTGATCGACGGGCTCCGGCACCCCGAGCACTGCGGCGGCCTCACCGAGGTAGCCAAGGGGCTCTGGATCCAACGGGAGAAAGTAGAGGTCCCGAAGCTCGTGCAGTATGCCCTCCGCCTCGACGTGGGGGCGGTCATCCGTCGGCTGGGCTTCCTCCTGGAGCTTTACGAACTCGGGAACGTGGGGACGATCGAGCGGCTCCAGCACCGCCTCACCTCGACGTACGCCTCCCTCGACCCCGCGCTGCCGTCAGGGGGGAGCTACCTGCGCCGGTGGCGGTTGCGCCTGAACGTTGACCCCGACGAGCTCCGGACGGTTGCCAGGGCCTGAACCGGTGATCCCTCAGCGGAATCTCTCCCTTCTCTCGAATCGCCTGGCCAAGGCCGGTGGACGCCGCATCCCGGAGGCCGTTCTGGAGCGCGACTACTGTCTCTCCTGGTTCCTGTTGGGCCTTTCCCGGAGTCCCCTTCGGGAGCGTCTCCTGTTCAAGGGAGGGACTGCCCTCAAGAAGTGCTACTTCCCCGACTACCGCTTCTCGGAGGATCTCGACTTCACCCTGGCGCACCCCGTGGCATTCGAGGCAATCCGGGTGGAACTGGAGGACGCCTTCGAGGTGGCCCGCCGGGCGGCCGGGGTCATCCTCATGTATGCGAGGGAGGATCGGCATCCTCACGCGAACAGCCACACGTTCTACCTCGGATACGAAGGCCCACTGCCCGGCGCCGGCGGGAAAGAAGTGAAGGTGGACATCACCATCCACGAAGAAGTCGTCTTCCCGATCGAGGAGCGCATCGTGCTCCGGGGCTATACAGAGTACGAAGATCTGCCTGACAACGCGAGGGTCAGCGTCTACTCGCTCCCGGAGATCGCGGCCGAGAAGGTGCTGGCCCTTCTCGACCGGGCTCGAAACGAGCCCCGCGATCTCTACGACCTCTGGCACCTGACCGAGCACGGGCACGTGGCTCTCGCTCAGGTGGTGGACGCCATCACGCGGAAACTGGCGGCTCGGGATCAGCAGATCAAAGACCTCCGCGGCGTGTACCGGGAGAAGGAGGCGCGCTACCGGAGGCTGTGGGAGATACGTCTCTCCGCTCAGGTCGCCACCCTGCCGGATTTCGATCATGTCTTCCGCGGCGTCCGACGGGCGCTCCGCCAGGCCGGGGTCGCGTGACGCCTCAAATTCTTCAGCTCCTGCCGGAGAGATGCACGTGTGTCTCCCAAGGCGAACGTCATGAGCCAAGACGCTTAGACTCCGGTCTCGGCTTGACGGGATCTCCCTCGGTCACATACAATGTAGTCATCCCAACGACCAGGAGGGGGTGACGACCATGGGGAAGCCAGGGCGAGCCTTGAGGGGGGGGGCGCAGAGCGCGCCGGTGTCGATCCGGTTCGGGCAGGACGATGCCACCCTGGTCCGCGTCCTGCGGGCTAGGGCGCGGGCGGGGAAGCGGTCACTGTCAGAGCAGATCAAGTACTACGCCTTCTTGGGGATGGTGGCCAAGGACAACCCTGATCTGCCCCTGAGCTTCATCGAGGGGATCCTCGAGGGGTTGGAGGAGAGCCGGGCCGGGCTGGTGGAGCCCTACCAGTGGGGCCGGGCCGGGTGAGCGATCAGCCCGGCCGCCGGGTCCAGCAGGTCCCACGGTTTCGCAAGGCCGAGCGACGGCTGCCGGGGCCGGTTCAGGATGCGATCGATGACCAGGTGCGGCGCATCCTGGAAGACCCCCTTCTGGGAGAGCCGAAGAGTGGAGCGCTCAAAGGGGTTCGAGTGGTGAAGTTCCGTGGGGGCAATCATCAGTATCTCCTCGCGTACCGGTTTTTCCCTCATGGGAACGTGATTGAGGTCCTGGATGTGGGTGTGCACGAGAACTTTTACCGGGACCTTACGGGGCATCTCAGGGACCGACCTCGGGGTGAGGATGCTGGATGAGCGACACAGGTCTCAGATAGAAATGTCATCACTGTGAATCACTGTGATGACATGTGATGACCTTTTTTGTGGTTGCGGCAGTCTCAGGGCTCACTTATCGGTCGCCCCGCGCTATCTTTGCGCCGTCTGCTGCTGGACCCACAGGGTGAACGTCGGGTCAACTACGCGATATATGTGTCCTGGGGCCTTCTGGCGCGCCTCCCGCGCCACCACGCCGAGGTCGCGGAGCCGCTCCAGATTTTTCGCCACGCTGGAGGACGGACCGAGTTCGTGCTGCTGCCGGACTTCCTCGGCGAAGAGGTCTGAGTCGTGTCCCCCCGCGAGAGCCCCCAGGAGCCGGCGCTGGGCGAGCGTCAGGCGGTCCCAGGTGGCGATGAAAAAGTGCTGGCTCTCGGCAAGGAGTTGGCTCACCGCCTCGTCCACGTGGGCAGGCTTCAAGCTCCGCGTGCGGAGGCCGAGCTGCCACAGGGCCCGGCAGAGCCAGATCACGTAGTAGGGGACACCGGCCGCAGCGCGGTAGACCGATGGGAGGACCCCCGGGTCGAGCGCGATCTTCCCCCGGCGAAACCGCCGTTCAAGGTATGGGATAAATTCGGTCTCCGAGATGGGGCCAAGGTCGAGGATCCGCCCGAACCGGTAGAAAGCCGCCTCCGGATCCTCGGTCATCTCGCGCAGCAGATGGGGCTTGGAGCCGGCGAAGAGATAGCCAACCTGACGGTGGGTCTGGAAGGCCGCGCGCAGGGTCTTCTCCAGCCTCGTGCCGTTGAGGGTGCGGATCTCCTGAAACTCGTCGAACGCGATGACCATCCGAGCCTTTCGGTCTTTCGTGAGCCTCGCCGGAAGCTCCAGGGCCTGGGCGCGGAGCTCCTCAAGGTCCGCGGGCGTTCGCGGCGCCCCGAAGGTCACGGCGAGCTCCCCCGTGCGGGGATCCACGGAGAACCTGGGGCTCAGCGCGCGGATCCACTTCGAGGCCCACTCCACAACCTGCGCGCCCGGGCCGCCGCCGGCGACCAGGACCTGGCTCACGAACGCCTCCCAGAGCCCACGCTCCGAGTTGATTCGGTAGAGGTCCAGATACGCCGTTCCCACGCGGTCCTTGACGCGTATCTGGCGCAGGCACTCGTGGATGAGGCAACTCTTCCCGTAGCGGCGGTAGGCGAGGAGGAAGACCCGGCCGCCGGCCAGGAGTTCTTCCTTGAGGAAAGCCAGTTCGTCCTGCCGGTCGGCGAAGTCCTCGCCGGTAACCACGGCGCCCGTGAGAAACGGGTTGTCAGGGTGAGAGTGACCGGCCATGCCGAACCTCCTCACGATGAACCAACTCGCCATCTAGCGACTCACCTTCTAGCGAGTCGCCACTATGATACTGACTGAACGTGGTCCGCGTCAAGGGAAGCATCCAGCGGGTTCAGCGACCAGAGGATAACGCTCACGGCGGTTTCGGCACGGAGCTCTGCCAATGGCTTACTGACGCTTTCCGGCGTCTTTTATGCTTCGCCGGCAGGGAGGACGATGATCTCCTCGGGCGGGATGACGATTGAAACCGAATCGCCGGGCTTGGGTGCCGCGGTCGTGGCGCCGGCTCCCATCTCTGCTCGCAGAGCCACTCCGCCTGAAAGCGCGATCTCGCAGTCGTAACGGCCGCCGAGATAGACCGCCCCGATCACAGCGGCAGTGAAGCGGTTGGGGCCTTCGGAGTCCTCTTGAGCTAAGCGGACAGCCTCAGGGCGCACGAGACAGAGGACCGGGCTTTCCTCGGTTAAGTCCTGGGCCGGCACTGTCAACCTGACCCCCCCCGCGATCTCGACCAAACGGCCTGATCTGAGCGTGCCGGGGATGAGGTTAGCCCCGCCGAGGAACTCTGCCACAAAGCGGGTCCGGGGCCGGCGATAGATGTCGGCCGGCGGCCCTGACTGGATCATCTCTCCCCGGTCAAAGACGGCCATCCGCGTCGAGAGCGCCATCGCCTCGTCCTGGTCGTGAGTTACGTAGATTGTCGTGATCCCAAGCTCGCGGTGCAGTCGCCTCAACTCGACCCGCATCTGAGCCCTCAGCTTCGCGTCCAGATTGGACAGCGGCTCGTCGAGGAGGAGGGCGCGCGGCCTGAGCACGAGAGTGCGCGCCAGAGCCACGCGCTGCTGCTGCCCCCCCGAGAGCTGAGACGGCCTGCGGCCCTCGAGCCCATCGAGGCCGACCATCCTGAGGGCGCCGGCCACGCGCGCCCGAATCTCTGACGCCGGCGCGCGCCGCTCCCTCAACCCGAAGGCGACGTGCTCGAAGACGGTGAGGTGGGGCCAGAGGGCGTAGCTCTGGAAGACGAGCCCCAGGTCCCGGCGCCACGGCGGGACTCCGGCGATCGGCTGAGATCATCCTGAGCACTGTCGTCTTGCCGCACCCTGACGGCCCCAGCAGCGTGAAGAACTCACCCGCTGCGACGGTGAGAGTCGCACCGCGCACAGCCCAGGTGGTCCCGTAGCGCTTCCCGACAGCGCGGAGATCGATCTCGGCAGCGTTCTGAGCCTGACCCATCACAGCCGGAACGCCGAGCCGGCGCCCCGGCTCGAGAGGCGGTTTATCAACGCAGTGCCGATTGCGACGAGGAGGATCGCCACAACTCCGAGGGCGGCCCCCGGGCCGCGCCCGACCGCCGACTGCATGTAGATGTAGATGCCGTACGAGAGGGGGCCCAGCTCGATGCGTGGGACCAGGAGGATCGTGGACGACAGCTCGACGGCTGAGGTGATGAAGGCGATCAACCCTCCGGCGACGAGCCCCCGCGTCATCAGCGGGAGCGTGATCCGGCGGACGGTCCTGGCCGGAGTCGCGCCGAGGCTCTGGGCGGCCTCCTCCATCGAGACGTGGAGCTGCTGGAGCGTCGCATACGACGCGCGGACGGTGTACGGGAGCCGCCTTACTGCGTAGCTCACCACTAGAATGAGCCATGTCGCCGTGAGCGGCTCTCCCAGCCCCGGCAGGTCCCAGCCGTGGAAGACGCGGAGGTAGCCGATGGCGAGAACAACACCCGGAATAGCGAGAGGCACCGTTGAGATCAGATCCAGGAGGCCCCGGCCCGCCACGCGCCCGCGCAGGAGGAGCCAGGCGATCGCAGCTCCGAGGACCACGTCGATGCCTGCGGCGAGGAGAGCGTAGCGAAGCGTGTTCCAGACGAAATGGGGGGTGCGGAAGAGGATCTCGCCGTAGTTGTCAGCGGTGTAGCGCGTGGGGAGATACGAGAAGCTCCAGACCTTGGAGAAGGAGAGAACGAGGATCCCGAGATGGGGCAGGAGCGCGATCCCGAGAAGTGTCCCCGCGATCAGCCAGCCGCCGAGAGCGGCCCGCCCGCTGAGCCGCCGCGGCTCGCGCTCGGGGCCGCGGGCGAGGGTAGCGTACTCGGAGCGGCCGAGGAACGCCTTCGCCCCCCAGAGCGCCAGAAGGGAGATGAGAACCAGGATGACGCAGATCACGTAGCCGTCCACGTCACTCATCCCCACAGTGGTGATGCGGAGGTACGCCTGAGGGGCCAGGAGCTTCGTGTAGTTCAGCATGAGCGGGGTGCCGAGGTCGTCTATCACGCGGATGAACGCGAGGAGCGCCCCGGCGATGAAGCCCGGAAAGGCGAGCGGGAGAGTCACGCGGCGGAAGAGCCTCCACCCGTGGCAGCCGAGGGTCTGGGCCGCCTCCTCCGACGCCGGGTCGATCCCTTGGAGTGCCGCAGCGGTGTTGACGAGGATGAACGGGAAGTAGTGGAGAGTCTGGACGAGAATGACCCCCCAGAGCCCCTCCATGAAAGGAACGGCGAAACCGAAAGTGTCAAGGAGGAAGAGATTGACCGTGCCGCTCCTGCCGAGGATCTGCTGGAAGGCGACGGCGCCGACGAAAGGCGGGATCACCAGGGGGAGCACCGCGAGGGTCTGGACAAGGCCGCGACCGGGGAAGTCGTAGCGAGAAACCAGGAGGGCGAGAGGCAGCGCGACGACGCTCCCGAGCGCCACGGCAGCCAGGCCGGCCACGAGGGTGTTCAGAAGCGACTCGACGAAGAGATTTCTCTCGAAGAACTGGATGAAATGGCGAAGCGTCACCCCGTCAGGGGAGGAGACGGCGACGGCCAGGACGCTGAAGAGCGGATAGGCGATGAAGGCGCCGAGGAGCGCGAGGAGGGCGACGAAGAGCGCGGCCTGCCCCGGGCTCCTCACGCCCAAGTCGATCGGGCCTGGCAGTGCAGGCGCCTCGGGAGTCGCCATGCACTCTATCGGGCGGCGGCTACGGCTTGCTCGGCGAGCCCCCGCGCCTTCGCGTAGCTCGCTTTGGCGAAGGCATCCCACTCAGTCTCGTGCTTGGCCTTCACCTCGGCTTTTCCCTTGAACGCCTCGTTGAGGGCCTCGTCGCCGGCGCGCTTTTCATCGAGCGGGACGGCTGAGGCGAGCCCGCGGGCCTCTTTCACAAGAGCCTGGGCTCGCTCGACGTTCTTGCCGGCCGCCTTCGCTTTGGCGACTGCCGCCTCAGCCTCGCCTATGGCGCCCCACGCTGCCCGGAGCTCGGCGTGGCGGAACGTGACAAGGTGGTCGAAGAGCGAGTTGACGATGTTGCGGCGCGACGAGGAGAGCTTGGCGTCGAATTTCACTCCGCCAAGTTTGAGCTGGAACGGGTTGGGGTATCCTTTCGGTCCCTTAGCGTAGAGATCGGGAACGACGGGGAGCCGCCCGATCTGGGGGGAGAAGAGGAGCATCTGCCCGGAGTCGGAGAGGAGATAGGCGATGAACGCCTGTGCGTTCTCTGCGTTCGGGCCGTTCTTGACCTTCGCGACGCCGGCGGGCACGACAGCGGTCAGCGTCGGGTAGGCGAAGTCAACGGGCTGGCCCGAGGCGATGGCGCTGAGTCCGAAGAAGTCGATGACGACGCCGATCCCGTACTGGCCCGAGATGACCGCCTCTGGAGCGCCGAAGCTCCGCTCGGTGATCGTCCCCATGTTGCCGCCGGAGTTCAGAAGGATCGCCCACCCCTTCTCCCACCCATATGCCTGGAGGATGACCTCCACCGTCAGATGGGTCGTGCCGCTCCGCGACGGCGCGCTCATGACGAGGTGGCCGTGGTAGCGCGGGTCGGTGAGATCGACCCACTCCTTCGGCGCCACGAGCTTGCGGGCTGCGACGTAGCGGATGTTCCACATGAGGCCGTACCCCGAGACGGCGAAGCCGAAGTAGTGGCCGTCAGGGTCATGGATGGGGAAGTCGCCGATCTTCGCCGGGATCCGAGCCGCGATCTCTTTGGGAAGCGTGACCTTCTCCAGCAGGCCGTCTTGTTTGAGAGTGAGAAAGGCGTCAACCGAGGAGGCCCAGAAGAGGTCGCTGTCGGGCCTGGCCCGGGTCTCGCGGAGGTAGGTCACCCCGGCGTTGGTCTGTTGCTGCTTGATGATGACCTTGACGCCGGGTTGCGCGGCTTCGAACGCCTTCTTGTAAGTCTCGAAGAGCTCCTTGGGAAACGAGGTGACGATCACCAGCTCCCCTGTGGCGGCGGGGGCAGGCGCGGCGGTGAGAGTCACCATCAGGGCGAGAGAGACAGCGAGAAGTGAACGGAGCTTCATGGGCAGTCCTCCCTTTGAGCAGATCGGGCGCATCCTGAGTGGTGAGAGTAGCGGAAAGCGGAGAGCGCGTCAACTGAGCCGCTTTTGCTACAATAACGCTGCGGTTCAAGCCTGCTTGTGAGGAGCTGTTGAATGGAGCAAGAGCTGGGTGAGATTCCAGGCGGGGCACGCTGGTACGCCGTCAGGACCCGCTCGCGCCATGAGAAGGTCGTCAAGGAGCAGCTCGACGGCCGGGGGGTGGAGGCGTTCCTCCCCCTCTGGGAGCGCCTGAGCCGGTGGAAGGACCGCAAGAAGAAGATCCAGACCCCGCTCTTCCCCGGCTACTGCTTCGCCCGCTTCGAGTGGGGCGACCGTCTCCTGGTCCTCAAGGCGTTCGGCGTCGCGGGGCTCGTGGGGATCAACCAGAAAGCCGAGCCGATCCCCGACGTCGAGATTGACGCGATCCGAACGCTCGTTGCCACCACGCTCCGATATGATCCTCACCCCTATCTGGCCGAGGGGATGGAAGTCGAGGTCGTTCGTGGGCCGATGATGGGTGTCAAGGGGCGCCTCATAAGGAAAGATCGAGCGGCCCGACTCGTGCTCTCTGTGAATCTCATCAGGAAGTCAGTGACCGTTGAGATCGACGCCGACGACGTGGTTCCATTCTGACGGCAACGCGCGGGGCTTCACCCGCCCGGCTCCCTCGACTAAATTCCCTTGGGGGATTCTCCACGGGTTGTGGTAGGATGTCGGTCGGGTGCCAAGATATAGCATGTAGGAGGTGAGGACCGTGGCGCTGGATTTCAGTTGCCGATGGCGGTTTGGTGTCGGAGTCGCTATCCTGACGGCCTTACTTGCGGGGTGCGCCAGCGCGCCTCCTCGCCCGGCCCGGAGCGAGTTCGAAGACATCCCGGTCCCCAAAGGGCTCACCCTCGATCAGGGGAAGACGACGATCATCGAGTCCCCCAGCGTGAAGGCCGCCCGCCTTTTTTACAAGGGGCGCGTAGAACCCGCAAGCCTCGCCACGGCGTTTCGGACCACGCTCGAGGCCAACGGCTGGCGCTTCATCAGCACCACCACCTTCTCGAGCCAGGGGACCACTCAGGTCTATGAAAAGGCCGGAGACTCCCTGACCGTCACGATCTCAGAGGGACTCTATTACACCTGGGTCGAGATGACCGCCACCAAGGTGGTCGGCCGCCCCGGCGGAGCCGTGCCCGCTCCCCCTTCCCGCTGACTGGTTTTTCATCACTCCCAGTGCGACAAAGTGCTTGACTTTTCCGGGGGTTGCCTCATAGAATCCCCCCGTCATGGGCTAATGATCCGCCTTCCCCGTGAAGACCGAAAGAGTTTGATGGGGAGCAGGTCGCTCATCCCCGCCTGAGATCGACCGTTCCGCCTCTTGTTTGTGCTCAGACGAGGGGATGAGGAGGCGGGTCTGTAAGTGAGAGTGCGGAGCTGTGTTCGTCACCGGGACCAGCCATTATGATCCAGAAGAACCCCCTTCCCGCCGGCATTGAGGAGCGCTTGGGGACACTTGGCCAAACGCTGAAACAGCGTTCCGGTGTGGTCTTCGCCTATCTCTTCGGCGGGGCAGCGGCGGGACGGATCAGGCCCCTCAGCGACGTGGATGTGGCTGTGTGTTTGGACGAGACCGTAGACCCGGTCGAGGAGAGGCTGGAAACCATCGGAGTGGTAACAGCGCACCTCAGGACCGACGAGGTGGACCTGGTGGTCCTCAACACGGCACCGACGTCCCTGACGGGACGGATCCTCCAGACCCGGCGGGTCATCTGCGACCGCGATCCGCTCCGCCGTCACCGCTTCGAGTCCCTGGCACTCCGTGAGTTCTTCGACTTCCGCATCTTCGAGCACCGCCTCCTGGCCAGGAGGTACGGGGCTGGTTGACAGGGACCTGATTCTCTGGAAGCTGGCGGACCTCGACCAGTAGCCAATCGAGGAAGAACTCCCTCCCTGGGCGCGACGTGACCAACTGCGAGTATCAAGAGCTCGTTGAATTTCTGGGCCGCAAGTTTGATGAGGTCGACCGGCGCTTCGACAGCGTCGAGGCCAAGCTCGTCATGCACGACCGGCGCTTCGACAGCGTCGAGGCCACGCTTGCGGAGCACGATGAGCGGTTCCGTGAGATCCTGGGACATTTCGATGCGCTGTATCACCGCCTGGAGCTCCTCCAAGACGAATATCACGCCATTCTCCAAGCACTCCGCCGGATCGAAACGTTGCTGGCTGATGAGAGGGGCCGACGGGAAACTCTGGAGCGGAGCGTGGAGGAGCTCAAGCATCGGATGGCAACTCTCCAAGCCCGCGTAGAAGAGCTGGAGCAGCAGATCCGCGATGGATAAAGACTCTCAAACCATGACGAGCAATCTTCTGGCGTGGGCAGCGTTGACGGATCTCTGCCTGGTCCTCAGGCGCTCAGTGCTGATGGCGACCCTGCCCGAGGAGGAGGCCGAGAGGAGGCTCTTTGCGGAGATCCGAGAGCTTAAAGAAGCGCGGTGGTCAAGGCATCCTACGGGCAGCGGCTGGATCGGAACTATCTGGCCGCCTGGAAGCAGAGGCTCGGCTTGAGTTTTGAGGTGTAGTAGAGGAACACCCGTCTGTCTTCACCTAAGGCAAGATGGCCGACAGCGAGCATCAGCAACTCATTGAATTCCTGAACCGCAGGTTCACCGAGGTGGACGCCCGCTTTGACGCGGTGGACCGGCGCTTCACCGAAGTGGACGCCCGCCTCGATGAAATGGCCACGAAACAAGAGCTGCGGGAGCAGCAGGCGGAGACCCGGCGGCACTTCGAGGTGGTCGCCGAAGGGCTGAGAAGCGAGATCCGGCAGGTAGCCGAAGGCGTTCTGAGTGTGGATGAGAAGCTCGGACGTTTCCGTCAGGAGGTCCAGGCGGAGTTCGACGAGATCAAGGCCATGATCAAGTTCTCCTATGCCGAGCTGGATCGCCGGGTCCGCACCCTCGAAGAGGCAGTCGTGTCGCTCAGGGGGCGCATGGAGCGGCTGGAGGCCCGGCTGGCATGAGATTCAACCAAATCGAACCGTGAAAGTCCCCCTCCTGGATCTCAAAGCCCAATACGCCTCCATCCGAGGGGAAATCCGCCAGGCTGTTGATGAAGTCTTCGAGTCCCAGCGGTTTATCCTCGGTCCCCAGGTCCACCAACTCGAAGAGGCTGTCGCGAAATACGCGGGGGTGGAGAACGCGATCGGAATGTCATCGGGGACCGACGCCCTGCTCGCCACCTTGATGGCGATCGGAGTCGGCCCCGGCGACCTCGTGGCGACCTCGGCCTATTCCTTCTTCGCCACTGCCGGTGTCATCGCGAGGCTTGGGGCCGCTCCCCTCTTTGTAGACATAGACCCCGTTCCCTACACTCTGGACCCTGTGGAGCTTCTGAAGCGGATCGAAACCCTCCCCGTATCAGATCGGAAGCGGGTGAAGGCCGTGATCCCTGTCCATCTCTTCGGCCAGTGCGCTGAGATGGCTCCCGTTCTTGAGCTGGCCGACACGTACGGGATTCCGGTCATAGAGGACGCCGCCCAGGCGATCGGCGCCCAGTATCGCGACGGCCGATGGGCGGGGTCCATGGGGCGCGGGGGATGCCTCTCGTTTTTCCCCTCGAAGAACCTCGGAGGCGCGGGAGACGGGGGGATGGTGCTCACCGACGATGCCGATCTCGCCGCCCGACTCCGCATCCTGCGCGTCCACGGCGCCGAGCCGAAATATCATCACAAGCTCATTGGGGGTAACTTTCGCCTCGACACCCTCCAGGCCGCCGTCCTCTCAGTGAAACTCCGCTACCTCGATCAATGGACCCGGGCGCGCCAGGCCCGCGCCGATCTCTACGAGCGGCTCTTTGCCGAAAGCGGACTCCTCGACAAGGGCCTCGTCAGCCTTCCCGAAACTCGGTACCGGGCAACCGGAGTCCCCCGCTACCACGTCTTCCATCAGTTCGTCATTCGCGCCCCAGACCGGGACAGGCTGCGCGCCTTCCTCCGAGAGGCCGGTATAGACACCGAGGTCTATTATCCCGTGCCCTTTCATCTCCAGGAGTGCTTCAGCGCCCTGAACTACAAAGCCGGCGACTTCCCCGAGGCCGAGCGCGCCGCCCGGGAAACCCTCGCCCTCCCGATCTATCCGGAGCTAACCGAGGACCAGCAAGCCTACGTGGTGGATCAGATCGGCTTATTTTTGAGGTCCTCGTGACGAGCCGCACTTCCGGATCCATCAAAAGCCGTGGGGGGATCAAAGGCTGGCTCCTCCCGCTCTGGGAGCGCTGGAAGGTCATTGCCCATGTCATCGGGAACTTCCAGGCGCGTGTCCTCCTCTCCCTTCTTTATTTTGTCCTCATCCCGCTGTTCGGTCTCCTCGTCAGGATTTTGATGGACCCACTCCAGCTCCGCCGACGTTCCCGCGAAAGTTTCTGGCTCGCCACGCCCCACAAGGAACAGAGCCTCACCGACGCCCGGAGGCAGTTCTGAAATGTACATCCTCGGGATCTCCTGCTTTTTCCACGACGCGGCAGCAGCCCTCCTTAAAGACGGACAGCTTGTGGCCGCCGCTGAGGAGGAGCGCTTCTCCCGCAGGAAGCACGACTGGGACTTCCCGGCCCGCGCCATCAGCTTCGTGCTGGAGCACGAGGGGATCACCGCGGCCGACTTGGATTATGTGGTCTTCTACGAAAAGCCGTTCGTCAAGTTCGAGCGGATCCTCTTGACTTCGCTCCAGACCTTTCCCCGTTCCCTTCGGGTGTTCCGCGAGGCGATGATCGCGTGGCTCCTGGACAAACTCTGGATCAAGAGCCTGATCCGCGAGCGGGTGGGGGTTCCGGCGGAGAAGATCCTCTTCTCCGGGCACCATTTGTCCCATGCCGCGAGCGCCTTCTTCTGCTCCCCCTTCAGCGAGGCGGCGATCCTCACGGTGGACGGCGTCGGCGAGTGGGCCACCACCACGATGGGAGAGGGGAAGGACCGGGAGATCCGCCTCGCGCGGGAGATCAGGTTCCCCCACTCCCTGGGGCTTCTCTACAGCGCGTTCACCGCGTTCCTGGGCTTCGAGGTCAACGAGGGGGAGTACAAAGTGATGGGGATGGCCCCCTACGGGACGCCCCGGTACGTGGACAAGGTCTGGAAGCTCATCGAGGTGGCTCGGGACGGAAGTTTCCGCCTCAACATGGAATATTTCGCCTTTCACCGCTCGGCGACCACCACCTATAGCCGGAAGTTCGTCAGCCTCTTCGGTTCCCCGCGGGACCCGGACGCGAAGTTCTTCACCGAGGCGTCCGGCTACCCATCCTACTTCGGCGAGAGTCCCGGGAACTTCCACGAGCTGGCCCGCGAGAACCAGCACTACGCCGATCTCGCGGCGAGCATCCAGGCCGTCCTCGAGGAGGTGCTCGTCACCATGGCCCGGGCGCTCCGTCGGGAGACGGGGCAGCGCAACCTCTGCATCGCTGGGGGCGTCGGCCTCAACAGCGTGGCCAACTGGAAGATCCTCCGCGAATCCGGCTTCGAGGATCTCTATGTCCACCCCGCAGCCGGCGACTCGGGGGGCGCCGTCGGGGCGGCCCTGTACGCCTACCATATGGTCCTGGGGAAGCCGCGGGGCTTCGTGATGGAGCACGCCTCCTGGGGGAAGGCCTACGACGACGCCGAGGTGCGACGATTTCTCGACGAGTCGGGGATCCGATACGAGCAGCTTCCTGAGGGCCAGCTCCTGGACCGGGTGGTGGAGGCGATCGCGAACGGGGCGGTCGTCGGCTGGCATCACGGGCGTTTCGAATGGGGTCCCCGCGCCCTCGGCCACCGCTCGATCCTTGCCGATCCCCGTCGGGCCGAGATGAAAGACATCGTCAACACCAAGATCAA
>CAZXPE010000027.1:0-1901 GCA_964642915.1 uncultured bacterium
GCCGCTGCCGGGGCCTGCTCGAACTGACCTACGATCTGGATGCCCTCCGTCAGAGGGGCCCTGAGGTCTTCCGGATCAGAGGGCTCTGGCGCTACGCTCCGGTGCTCCCGATCGCTGACCCCGCTCACCGGGTGAGCCTGGGCGAGGGACAGACTCCCCTTCTCGACTGCCCACGGCTGGCTCAACAACTTGGCGTCCGACGGCTCCTGGTCAAGTTCGACGGCCCGAACCCGACGGGAACTGTCAAGGACCGCTCCTCGGCGACGGCTGTGGCAGCGGCTCTTCAGTTCGGCTACAAGGCCACGTCAGTGGTCTCGACTGGAAACGCAGGCTCATCAATCGCTGCCTACTCGGCGCGGGCCGGCCTTCGCTCTTTCATCTTCGCCTACGAGCTGGCCTCGGCCCCGAAGCTCCTTCACATGGCGGCAACGACCCCCGACCTGGTGATCTACAAGGGGACTTACGACGACCTGATTGTCCACTGGGACCGGCTGGTCGAGGAGCAGCTCTTCTTCGACTGCGGCGCCTCGCGGAACCCTTACAAGCACGAGGGGAAAAAGACGCTGGCCTACGAGATCGCCGAAGAAACGGGCTTCCGCCCTCCCGACGTGGTGGTGGCTCCCGTGGCGGTCGGAGAGACGTTCATCGCCACCTTCAGGGGGTTTCGAGAGATGGTGGCCCTCGGCTGGATTGAGAAGGTCCCCGCGATGGTGGCGGCCCAGGCGAGCCGCGCCAATCCCATCTCGGGAGCCCACCGTGAGGGGCGTCCGCTCGAGCCGATGAAGATCGGCTACACGGTGGCTGAAGGGCTCGCCTCGGGGAACCCGGGGAAGAAAGGGGAATGGACTCTCCGCCTCCTGCGCGAAGGGAACGGGATCGCTGGAGACGCAGAGGACTCAGAGATCCTGGAGGCCCAGAAGACGCTGGCCCGCACCGAAGGGATCTGGGCGGGACCTACCGGCGTCACCACACTCGCGGTTCTCATCCGACTCCTGGCAAAGAAGGAGATCGACCCTGACCAGACGATCTGCGCCATCGTGAGCGAGACGGGGCTCAAGACCGAAGCTGAGCCGCCGCCCCGCAAGGGAACCGCATTCGATTATTCAAGCCTCAAAGCTCTCGTCCTCTCCCGCCTCGCCGAGCCGCAGGGAAATCCGGGGTAGGCGGGCCACAGACCTTCACGCCGCGGAGCTCGCTTCAGCGGCGTTGGGCGGCCAGGAGCCGGGCCCGGAGAGCCTCCTCCTTCGGCACTCCAACGAACTCAAGCTTCCCGTTGATGGCAAGGGCGGAGGTGAACATCACGCGATACTTCACCGCGACCTCGCCCCCTCACGGCCCTGATCGCCGCCCGCCCGAACTCAACCACCAGCGCGAAGACCAAAAGGGCGACCGGCGGGCCGATGAACCTCTCCCCCGTGACCGCGTCACCTCCGTGGGCTAAGGGCAGCACGATCATGGAGAGCCCCGACGGAAAGTCAAGTGGAATTTATCTGGCAGCCTGAAAAACCCCCTAATTTTTAAGTTAGATCGCCACCGAAATTTTATTCTTGACATTTCCGATAGAGATAGCGTATTTCTGTATCGGTTCGAATCACGGGGAATCATAAAGGACAATCATGAGGATCAGCGAACCCAAACGGTGTCCCGTCTGTCGGACAAAGATCGTCGTTCTGGAAAGCGAGGGGCTCGTGGTCAAGAATGCCATTCTACGGGTGAGCGGCCAAACCGGCCAGGCTAAGGCGAAGTGTCCCCGCTGTAAAAGCTGGGTGGAGGTGCCGTTGAAGTACAGCGAATAGATCGGTCGCGAGAAAAGGCAAAAGTCACTCAAGACAGAAAGCCGAGCGGTGCGGGTCCAAAGAGGCCCGCCCCTCGGCTTTTTGCGTTTCAAAAGGAAAGACAAA
>CAZXPE010000027.1:2001-18173 GCA_964642915.1 uncultured bacterium
CAAAAGGAAAGACAAATGGAGGAGAACCCATGAGTCAGGTGTCAGCAGGCGAGCACAACCATCGCGTGGACGAGTTTCCCGGCCAGATGACCGGGCCCGAGCGCCGATCACCATGGGCCGACGAGCAAGAGGTCGATACGTTCGACCAGTTCGTGCAGGAGTTCCGGGCCGGACGCATGAGCCCGGACGACTTCAAGCGTTTCCGCCTCCAGCACGGGATCTACGGCCAGCGCCAGCAGGACGTACAGATGGTCCGCGTGAGGATCCCGTGGGGCGGTCTGACAGCGGCCCATCTCGAGCGCCTGGCCGAGGTCGCCGAAAAGACCCCCCGCCGCGTCGGTCACGTGACGACTCGGCAGAACATACAGTTTCACTTCGTCCCGCTCGTGGAGGCGCCTGAGCTGATGCGATCTCTGGCGGAGGTGGGGCTGACGACCAGAGAGGCTGGCGGGAACACGGTGCGCAACGTCACGGTGGGTCACTGCGCTGGAATCTGCCCGAACGAGCCCTTTGATTCGACGCCCTACGCCGACGCCGTTGCGCGCTTTTTGCTCCGCAACCCGATGAATCAAAACCTGCCGCGAAAGTTCAAGATCGCGTTCTCCGGCTGCGGCGACGATCTCGGGTTCACGCCCATTCACGACATCGGCGCGCGTGCGTGCGTGCGGATGGTGGACGGCTCCCCGGCGCGGGGGTTTGAAATCCTCTTTGGCGGAGGCCTGGGTCCGGCGCCGCGCCTAGCCGAGCCGCTGGAGGAGTTCACGCCCGCCGCCAACCTCCTTCCGACAGTGGCGGCGATCGTCCGAGTCTTCGACCGTCACGGCAATCGCGAAAACCGCAACATGGCCCGCCTCAAGTTCGTCGTGCAGAAACTCGGGTTTGATGCGTTGCGTGCGCTGATCTTCAGCGAGCGGGAGGCGCTCCGCGCGACGATGGCTGGAAAGTTCCCGGCCATGGCACCCCGGGAGGAGCGCGTGCCCGCGCCGAGGCCGAGGAACGGCTCAGGGTTCCTGCTCGGCGATCCCGCCTACCGGCGTTGGCACGGGACCAACGTCATCCCGCAGAAGCAGCCCGGTTATGTCGCCGTCCACGTGCGCCTGATCCGCGGGGACGTGACTCCAGAGCAGCTTCGGATCCTTGCCCGAGCGACGCGAGAGTTCGGCAACAGAGAGTTGCGGAGCACAAACCAGCAGAACGTTCTTCTCCGGTGGATCCCGAAGGACGCGCTTGGGGATCTCTACTCGCTCCTGGCGGAAGCGGGGCTCGCCGAGCCAGGCGCCGAGCGCCTGATCGACGTGACGACGTGCGCAGGGGCCGACACCTGCCAGCTCGGCATCACCTCCTCCCGAAACCTCGCCATCGAGATCGGCGAGGTGATCGAGCGCGAGATTGAGGATCTCGCTGATGAAGCCGGCGTCCGCATCAAGATCTCGGGCTGCCCGAACTCGTGTGGCCTGCATCACCTGGCGAACATCGGCCTGTTCGGAGGGGCCAAGAAATTCCACGGGGAGCAGGCGCCGGTGTATCAGATGCTCCTCGGCGGAAGCCTCGAACCCGAAAACACGCGCTTCGCCAGGCCGATCGCTCGCATTCCGGCCAAGCAGGTTCCCGAGGCGGTCAAAGCGCTCCTCGATCTCTATCGGTGCGAGCGAGTGGCCGGCGAGTCCTTCAACGCGTTTGTCGAGCGCGGGGGGGCCGAACGGCTGAAGGAGGCGCTCGCGCCATGGATTGAGCTGCCACCCCCGGCCGAGGCGCCGGACAAGTACCTGGACTGGGGCGCCGAGCGGAGCTTTGAGATTGAGACCGGCCCCGGCGAGTGCGCCGGGTAGCGAAGCGTTCCGCAGAAAGAACGATTGAGAACTCTATGACCACCCAGGAGGAGTCCATGTCACTTCGTGAACGTGCAGAATCCATCCGGGATGACAGCGAGGAATTTGAGCCGAAGACGGCCGAGGAGATTCTGGCCTGGGCCCTCGATGAATTTCATCCGGCGATCGCCCTCGCCGCGAGCTTCGGAGCCGAGGACGTGGTCGTGATCGACATGCTGATGAGGCTCAACCCAGGGGCGAGGATCTTCACCCTCGACACCGGCCGCCTCCCTTCGGAGACCTACGATCTCATGGAGGCGATCCGTGAGCGATACGGTCTCGTCGTCGAGGCCTACTCTCCGCAGGCCGAAGCCGTAGAATCCATGGTGCGGGAACACGGCGTGAACCTCTTCTACACGAGCATTGAGAATCGGAAGCGCTGCTGCGGCGCCCGGAAGGTCGAGCCTCTCGGCCGAGCTCTCGCGGGCCTCGATGCCTGGATCACCGGGATTCGGCGGGAGCAGGCCGTGACCCGTGCTGAAATCCAAAAAGTGGAGGTCGATCTCGACCACGGCGGGATCGTGAAGGTCAACCCTCTGGCGGACTGGAGTGAGGAAAAGGTTTGGGGGTATATCCGCGCTCACCACGTCCCCCACAACGCACTGCACGACCAGGGCTATCCGTCGATCGGCTGCGCTCCCTGCACCCGTGCCGTCAAGCCGGATGAAGATCTGAGGGCGGGGCGGTGGTGGTGGGAGAACCCGGAGGCCAAGGAGTGCGGCCTCCACGTGGCGAGAGGACACAGGTGATGGGAAGCGTGCTTCGTTTTGCCCTTGTCCTCCTCGTCGGCTCAGCCGCCCAGCTCGTGGATGGAAGCCTGGGGATGGGCTTCGGCGTTGTCTCTGCCGCGTTTCTGCTCGCTGCCGGCTTTCCACCGGCCGGCGCGATCGTCACGGTGAACGTGGTGAAGATCGTCACCGGCCTGCTCTCGGGGCTCTCCCACTGGCGGGTCGGCAACGTCCGACGAGAATGGCTGGTGCCGCTCATCGCGCCCGGCGTCATCGGCGGCGCGTTGGGCGCGTATCTTCTGGCCTCCCTCCCTCCCGAGGGAGTCCGTGTCTGGATGGGAATCGCGCTGGCGGGGATGGGGGCTCTCATCCTGTGGCGCGCTCTTTCCCCGACCCAAACGGCGGAGGAGAAAGGGCCAGGCGGGCACGCTCGTCTGCTCCCACACCCACGCCTTCGCCTCGGCGTCCTGGGGCTGGCGGCAGGTTTCCTCAACGCCATCAGTGGAGCCTACGGACCCTTTGCCACCTCGGCGGTGATGCTGAGCGAGAAACCACAACCCCACTTTGCCGTCGGCACGGTGAGCCTGGCGGAGTTCTTCGTGGCGGGCTCTGTGGCCTTCACCTTCCTGTTCAACTCGGGCGCCCACGCCTTCCCATGGGATCTGGCGCTCGCCCTGACCCTCGGCGGCGCACTCACCGCTCCGTTTGCCGCCTCTATGTGTCGGCGCCTTCCTTCCCGGGGGCTCGCTCTCGGAATCGGGCTGGCCCTGATCGTCCTGAACCTCGGAGTCGTGATCTCCTGGGCCAGATGAATCCGATCGGCGCCAGGCTCAGGGTCGTCAGCGGCGGGAACGGCGGAGGAGAAGGGGGACACAAACCAAGGCGAGGACCATGCCGATCACGCTGACGAGCTGAGCGACACGAATCGGACCCAGCATGAGGCTGTCGGTGCGGAGACCTTCGACAAAGAACCGGCCGGCCGAGTAGAGCCCGAGGTAGACCAAAAAGAGCGCCCCCGGGGAGCGTTCAAGCCGCTGCCTGAAGAACAGAACCAAAAGCCCGAAGACACCCAGGTCCCAGAGAGACTCATAGAGGAAAGTCGGATGGAAGAACTCCTCGCGGATATACGCGAGGGGCCGGTTGGCAGGCGAGATGAAGAGCTTCCACGGAAGGTCTGTGGGGCGACCGAATGCTTCCTCGTTGAAGAAGTTCCCCCAGCGGCCGATCGCCTGGCCCAACGCCAGGCTCGGGGCCACGACGTCGAGATAGCGGATGAGCGGAAGCCCTTTCCGCCAGGCATACCCTCCCCCGAGGAGGAGCCCGCCGAGAAGGCCGCCATGGATGGCGAGGCCGCCCTCCCAGACCGCGATGATCTTCTGGGGGAACTGCATGTAGTAGTCCAGGTTGAAGGCAACGTAGTAGAGGCGGGCGCCGACGAGCCCTCCAACAAGCGCCAGCTCCGAGGTCTTGAGCAGCTCGTCAGGGTCCACCTCGCGGCGGCGGGCCTCCCGGTAGGCGAGCCAGAGCCCGATCCCCATCGCCGTCGCCATCAGGACCCCGTACCAGCGGATCGCGAACGGGCCGAATGAGACCGCGATGGGGCCCGGGGAGCTGAACATGAATCAGCGGCTCCCTTCCTTGAGGAGACCGTCGGGGTCAAAGAGAGAGTCGGCAAGGCCCACGTTGATCTCCACTGATCGCACGCGGGCAACGAAGACGAGCTTCCCGTCCAAGAGCCCTTGCTGCTCGTAGGGGTAGTACAGCTCCCCGGTCACCTTGCGGTGGTCTGAGTAGGCCAGCTCGAGGGTTTTGGGTGTCCCCGTTGACATGTCTTTCGTTACCATCCGCACGACTCCATACTCTGGGTCGAGCCACACGGCGGGAGAGCTGCGGTCGCCGGAGAGGGCGCCGATCACCGTCACCTGGCGCCCTTCCACGGTCCTCACGTGGGAGACGTTGGTCTTCACTCCGAAGCTCCGCCACTGTGAGAGAAGGCCCGCGGCTGTCCGGTCGAACGGGATCACCAGGCGCCCCGCCTGACGCTCCCCCTCCGGGGGCGGGGCCTCAAACGCCTTCCCGCCTCGCAAGATGACCATCCGTCCGCCGCTCAGGAGCTGCACCTCCCGCTGCCCCGCGATCCGCGTCTCGAGCCGCTGTCGCCCGGGAAACTTGATGGAGAGGCGCTGATCTCCGGTCACCCGATCCGCCGGATTCTGCGGGTTGACCACGGTGAGGCTCTGAGTGACCAGGAGATCGTTGATGGCGATCCCGCTCACCCGTGACGCGTAGCGCTCCACCATGGCAGAGACGTCCTGCGACACTGCCGGAGCGGCGAAGAGGAGGATGCTCCAGAGCGTCAAGCCCAGCCGGGCCGCGAGAGGGAAGCGCATTTGCTCACTTTATACGGCGGGGACCATCCGGTGTCAACGAAAACCGCGACTTCCGGGGCAAATTTGTTTGACACCCCCCTCAAGGGTCCGGTATAGTTGGAACAAGTTTTTCTCCCCGATTTTACGACGGAAAAAGGAGAGTTTCTGTGCCAGTCAACGGTGGCCTAACGAGCGGCGTGGCGGACCTCGTCCTCAACGCCGGCCCGGTCGCAAAGTTCGTTCTCGTCTTGCTCGCGCTCTTCTCGATCATCTGCTGGGCCCTCATCGTCGAGAAGTGGTGGCAGTTCAGGCGGATCAGGCAGGAGACGGTCGGCTTTCTAAAGGCGTTCCGCGAGGGGCGGCGCCTGTCAGTGATCTACGGAGCGGCCAAGAAGTACCGCCAGAGCCCCCTCGCTCAACTCTATGTCGCCGCCCAACAGGAGATCTCCAGCTCCGGGATATCCGGGATGGCCGAGCACTTCCTCGACGACCAGGACGAAGGGACCACGGGAGACCGCCTGGAAGCGGTCAACCGCGCCATGCGGCGGACCGCCGCCGGGGAGATCGCCAGGATGGAGCGATACCTCCCGTTCCTGGCAACGACAGCGAGCGCCGCGCCGTTCATCGGTCTCTTCGGCACCGTGTGGGGGGTGATGGAGTCGTTCCGCGGGATCGGCCAGCATGGCTCGGCAAGCCTCGCAGTGGTGGCCCCGGGGATCTCCGAGGCGCTGATCGCCACAGCGGCCGGCCTCGGCGCGGCGATCCCGGCGGTCATGGGATACAACTATTTCGTAAACCGGGTGAAGCACTGGGCCACCGAGATGGAGGGGTTCACCTTCGACCTGCTAAACCTCTTCAGCCGGCCGGCTCCCAAGGCGGCCAGGCCCGTCAAAGATGGCGTTTAGATTAGCCTCAGCCGACGGCGACTCAACGTCCAAACGGATCGGGAGCTCGCTGTCGGAGATCAACATCATTCCCCTCGTGGACGTCATCCTCGTCCTCCTGCTGATCTTCATGCTCACCGCCCCGATGATGTACCGCGGGATCGACGTGAACCTTCCGAAAACGGCCTCAAAGCCGACCGCCATAGAGGAGCGCATGGTCCTCACTCTGACCCGTGACCAGGTGATCTATCTGAACGAGCGGCCGGTGCCGCTGGCAGGGCTCGACTCTCAGATCCGCTCCCTCATGAAGGACCGCGCCGACAAGACCCTCTATCTCAAGGCTGACCAGACCCTGGCTTACGGCTTCGTGGTCGAGACGATGGATCGGGTCCGTCGGGCGGGGGTGGAACGGCTCGGGATGGTCACCGAACCGACGCCCCGGGAGCGCTGATCATCACAAGCGCTGTGGTAAGGTTGCCCATGATGCCGTGGAGGCGTTCCCGCCTGGGGCCCGCGCTTCATCGAGAGCCGCTCCCCCTTGCGTCCATGGCCATCTCGGCAGCAGGCCACGCGTTGCTCGTGGCGGCCCTCGTTCTCTTCTCGGGAGTCTTGAACCGGTGGAACAACTCCAAGGTGTATGTGGTCAACCTGGTCCCTGCTGTTGCAGCCGTGGGAGCCTCAAGCCGCGCGTTGCCGCCGCCTACATCGAGCCCCGGCCGCGAACCTGAGCGCGCCGTTGAGGAGACGGCGCCAAAGGCAAAGGCCCAGTTGCCCGAGGCCGCTCTCCGTGAGCCGCGCTCCGTTACAAGGCCGCCGGCGCTGCCGGGACTCAAGGGGAAAGAGCTTCCGCCCCTCGCGTCCGAGCGCCGTCCTCTTCAGCCAGCCGCTGCAACTCCTTCAGCGAAACCCGAACCCCGGTCCCCGACCCCCGAATCCCGGCCTGCCCCAGTAGTGGCGCCCATCCCCCTGGGGCGTCCCGGCGGCTCTCCCGCCGGCACCGCGTCGCTCACCCTCGACGTTTCCGACTTCCCGTTCACCTATTATCTCCGCCAGATCCAGCAAAAGATCAGCGAGAAATGGATCCCCCCGGCGCGAGCCTCGGAGCCAGGCAGGCGCGTCGTGGTGCTCTTCGAGATTGAGCGTGACGGACAGGTCAGAAGCTCCAAGGTCGAGCGCAGCTCGGGCAACGTCCTCTACGACCAATCAGCCCTCCGGGCGGTCGTTGAGGCGACCCCGTTCCCGCCGCTGCCCAAGGAGTTCCCCGCCCAGTCGCTCCGCGTCCACTTCGGCTTCGAGTTCCAGCAAGACCGCGGGTAGAGAAATGAGCCGTCTTCTACCGCCCCTGTCCTTTCTCATTCTTCTTCTCCTGGTGCCCGTCGCGTTCTCCTTCCTGGCGCCGCCACCCGCTCGCTCACAGGGGATAGATGTATTCCTGAACGTGATCGCCGGGGGAGGGAAAAAGCTCAACCTGGCAATGCCCGAGTTCACCCTGCTGTCGGGGAGTGATCCCGCCGCGCTCAAAAAAAAGATCCCCGAGGTGGCAGCCGCCGACCTCACGTTCTCAGCTCTCTTCAGCGTCGTGTCAGGGACGCCGCCGCTTCCGGCCGGCGATCCCGCCGCTCTCAGAAAAGCGTGGAGCGATTTCGCCGCCGCGGGCGCCCACGCCGGGCTCCACGGCCTCCTCACCCTCAAGGGAGGCCGCGCAGAGGCGGAGGTCCGCCTCTACGACCTGACAAACCCCGATCAGCGGCTGATCGCGTCGAAGCGCTTCGACCTCTCCGCTGAGGAGTTCAGGCGCCTCGCCCACAAGATCGCAGACGAGGTGGTCTATCAGTTCACGGGAGAGCCCGGGATCGCCGACACCAAGATCGCCTACGCGGGAGGAGGGTCAGGATCGAAGGATCTGTACATGATGGACTACGATGGGGCCGGGGCCCAACGCCTCACCGCCAACCAATCCATCAACCTCTCCCCGGCATGGAGCCCCGACACTCGCTCGGTAGCGTTCACGTCATACATGAGGGGGTACCCTTACCTCTACCGCCTCTTCGCCTTCGAGCGGCGGCCGATCCAGCTCCTGGCCGACTTCCCCGGCATCAACAGCTCCCCCGCCTGGAGCCCCGACGGCAGGTCGGTGGCCATGACGCTCACAAAGGACGGGAACCCGGAGATCTACGTCCTCAACATCGCCGCTGGGACGTTCAGGCGGCTCACCAACCACAGGGGAATCGACACCGAGCCTTCGTGGTCTCCGACAGGGCGCGAGATCGCTTTCGTCTCAGAGCGGGCGGGGACAGCGCAGATCTTCGTCATGGACGCCGAGGGGGCGAATGTCAGGCGGATCAGTTTCGGCGGGGGGTTTAACACTCAGCCCCGATGGTCACCCAAAGGCGACCAGATCGCCTACACCTCCCGCCAGGGGAACCACGACATCTGGGTCGTGAGTCCAGACGGCTCAAACCCACGGCGGCTGACAGAGGGACCAGGCAACAACGAGAGCGCGTCCTGGGCGCCCAACGGCCGCCATCTGGTCTTCCAGTCGAGTCGCCTCGGTCGGTGGCAGCTCTTCACGATGCTGGCAGACGGCACAGAGCAGAAGCCGCTGACCCGCGGCACTGCGGAGGCAACAAGCCCCTCTTGGTCTCCGCGTGTTCCGTGATAGGATAAGGAGGTTTCGTGAAATTGTTCTCTCGTAACCAGAAAGGAGGATCCGACACTATGTCTCAACGAGGGTGGCAGTTCTCTTCAATCATCTCTGTGCTGGGGCTCGCGCTCTTCCTGGCCGGCTGTCCTAAGACGCCAGCCACCACCACCGCGACGGCCCCGCCGGCTCCGTCACCGGCAGCGCCTGCAGCGCCGACCGCACCACCCATCCCCGCCCCTCCGGCGGCGGTGACTCCCTCCCCCGCTCCTGCGGCTCCTCCTGCGGTTGCGGTGACTCCTCCGGCCGCTCCCGCCAAGCCGCCGGCGCCCGCAGAGTTCAGGGCCGTCTCCGAGCTGAACGACATCCACTTTGACTTCGACAAGTACGACATCCGCCCGGGGGACAAGCAGATACTCGAGGAGGACGCCAAGTGGATAAAGGCGAACCCGAGGCACCTGGTCCTCATCGAGGGCCATGCCGACGAGCGGGGGACGAACGAGTACAACCTGGCCCTGGGCGAGAGCCGGGCCAAGTCCACCATGAACGCGCTCGTCTCGATGGGCGTCCAGGCCAACCGCATCACCATCATCAGTTATGGTGAGGAGCGGCCGGCCTGCGTAGAGAAGGACGAGGGGTGCTGGCAGAAAAATCGGCGGGCCCACTTCCTGGTGAAGCCCCAGTAGTTTCTTCCCACCGGTCAGTGCCGTTTCTCCGCTCAGTCATGAGGGCGGGAAGAGAGTGGGTGCTCCTTCTCGTCCTCTGCGCCGCTATCGCGTCGGGGTGCGCCGACGCGATGAGCGGGGGCGCGGTGCGAGATGACCTCGCCCAGATCCGCCAGGACCTGAATGCTCTTACCCTCGCGGTTCACAGGTCCCGGGGAGACGCCGAAACGGTCCTCGGGCAGATCGAGAGGCGGAGCCGCGAGCAGAGCACCGAGGCGCAGCGCCAGTTGGCGGCTCTCCAGGCTCGGACAGAAGCTCTCAGCTCAGACCTCGGCCGGCTCTCCGGCCGCCTCGACGAGCTTCAGGGCCGGCTGGAGAGCCTGAGCCGCCAGCTCTCAACCTCCCGCCCCGCGCCGTCTCCCGGGGCTCCCCGCCCAGGCGCTACTCCCGCTCCGGCGGGGCCGCGTTCACCGACTGCCGGCCCCCCGCCGGCCGACCTCTACCAGGCCGCTTACACCGACTTCAGCAAAGGCAACTACACGCTCGCCATCACCGGCTTTCAGGAGTTCCTCCGCCGCGCCCCTGATTCCGACCTCGCCGATAACGCCCAGTACTGGATCGCAGAGTCCCGTCTCAGCCTGGCTCACGCCTACTCAAATCGGGGAGAGGCAGAGAAAGCGCGGAAGGAGATCGAGCAGGCCGTTCAGGAGTTCAGGAAGGTGATCGTGAACTACCCGAGGGGAGACAAGGCGCCCACAGCCCTCTACAAGGAAGCGCTGGCGCTCCTTGAGCTCAAGCAGCAGAGCCTCGCCCTGGCCAGGCTCCAGTACATCCTCGACAACTTCCCCCAGTCAGAAGAGGCGCCGCTCGCCAGAGAACGGCTGGCCGCGATCAAGGAAGCCGGCGGCGGCCGGTGAGGTTCAAACCCGCCACTGAGCCTGCGGATCCTGGATTCGGAGAGATTGATCGTCTCCCCGTTCCAGGCCGAACACCCAGATCATCGTCATATCGGAGTCGGGAGTGGAAAAAACCATGACTGAGGAGTTCGGCTGGACGGTTTCCACCGAGGGGACCGCCATCCAGGGGGGCGCATCAGCGCCGCTTCGCCAGAGACCGCCCTGCCAGAGCGCAACGGCCAGGAGAAAGAACCCGGCCAGCGCTCCGCTAAGGGCCAGGCGTGAATAGCTCCAGACCTGACGCCGGGTGAGTCGCGGCCTCGCTTTCGCGGAACCGCTCTCGGCTGATATCCGCTCCTTCACCGACGGCCAGAAGCTCGACCATTCAGGTTCGGGCCCCGGATCAAGCGCCCCACGCAGAAGAGAGCGGAGACGCTCCAGGCGGGCGGCCTCTTCACGGCATCCGGGGCAAACCGAGAGGTGAGAGACAACTGACCGTGACCGCCCCTCGGTGAGGGCCTGATCGAGGAGGGCGCCGATGCGCCGTCGCGTCAAAAAACACGAAAAGGAGATCATAAGAGGGACCCGCCAGTCTGAGAATTAGACGGCTAACGTGGCCCTGTATTCTCTCTGTATGCTTGACTTTTCTTCACCGCCCCATTCATCCTGGGGGGGCTCGGCCCGAAGGTCATCTCAGAATCGGGACCTGGGAAGACGGGAAGGAATGCCGGTCCCAGCCGACAGGATGATCCGGATCCCCTCCTCGATGGGGAGGCCGGTGGGGATCACCTCCTCCTTCGGGACCAGAATCACGTCGCCGAGGTAGAGGTTGTTGGTCGGAACGAAGACCGAGACGAGCTGGCGCTTCCCCTCGGGAGACTCGACCCACACCTCCCCTGTGAGGAAGCCGAAGACGTACTCTCCCTTTCGGGGGTGCTCGGCGAGGACGACCTCCTTGAACGAGCTGCGCTTTTCGGGAGAGAACGATTCGAAGAGCTGCTTGATCGAAGGGTAGATGCTCTTAAAGACGGGGATCCGAAGAAGGAGCCCCTCCAGGAAGGCCAGGACCCGGCGACCCGCCACGTTGGTGGCGATGGTCCCCATCAGGAGGATGATCGCGATGGCGGTGAGAAAGCCGAGCCCCGGGATCCGGCGGCCGAAAAACCTCTCGTAGCCGGGGGAGAAGAAGTCGTCGATCTTGTCCCAGAAGATCCAGAGGAGCCACGAGGTGGCGATGGCAGGGACCGTGACGAAGAAGCCGGTGATGAAGCGGACCTTGAACCAAGAACGGAGTTTGCTCGCCATGGTGAAAGAGATGAAACCACAGGGACGGGGGCAAGTCAAGGAATCGGGACCGCTAGCGGGGCGGGTGGCGCTGGTCACAGGAGGAGCCGTGAGACTCGGACGAGCGATCTCCCTCGCCCTCGCCCGAGAGGGATGCCGGGTGGCAATCCACTACCACCGATCCGCAGCAGCGGCCCGCGCCACCGCTCGGGAAGCGAGGCGGATCGGCGCGGAGGCCGAAGTGATTCGCGGTGACATTGCCAGTCCCGCCGCCGCCCGCCGATTGGTGGCCGAAACGGTCAGGCGCTTCGGAAGGCTGGACCTCCTGGTCAACAATGCCGGGATATTCACCAGGACCCCCCTGTTTGACGTGACAGCGGCCCAGTGGGACAGGCTCCTCGCTGTCAATCTCCGCGGCCCGTTTTTCGCCAGCCAGGCGGCAGCCCGTTGGATGGCCGGGCGGAAGTCAGGACGCATCATCAACATCACCGACGTGGGGGGGCTGAAGCCCTGGTCCTCCTACCTTCCCTACTGCGTCTCCAAGGCGGGCCTCCTGATGCTGACTCGAGGACTCGCCCTGGCTCTGGCCCCTCACGTCCAGGTCAACAGCGTGGCCCCCGGTGCAGTGCTCCTTCCTGAGAACTTCCCCGCCAGGCTCAGACAGAAGCTGAGGCACGCCGTGCCGATGGGACGTGAAGGAAGCCCTGAAGACGTCGCAGCGGCGGTCGTCTTCTTTGCCACCGCCCCGTCCTATATCACCGGGCAGGTCCTGTTCGTGGACGGCGGCGTGACGGCGCGATAGAGCGCTCCCCCTCGGACTCGAGAAGCTCGACGAAGGCTCTCGACGCGGGGCTCAACTGTCTGGACTCTCTGCGGATCACGTGGAAGTGCCGTAAGAGCGGGAGCCCCTTGAGCCGAACCGAGACCAGTGAGCCGCTCTCCTCCTCGGCGCGGATGGCATAGACGGAGACCACAGAGAGCCCGAGCCCGGCGATGACGGCGCCCTTGATCGCCTCGGTGTGCTCCAGCTCAATCGTTTCCGCCGGCGCGATCCTGGCCTTCTTGAGGGCCTGCTCGGTCACATGGCGTGTGGCCGAGCCCGGCTCCCTCAGAATGAGCCGTTCCTTCCTCAGAAGCTCGGGGCGGATCTCCCTGCGCCGCGCGAACGGGTGAGAAGGAGGAACGATCAACACCAGCTCGTCCCTCAGCTTGGCATGAACGCAGGTTTCGTTCGCAGCCGAGAGGTGGCCACCCACGATCCCGAGGTCCATCTCACCCTGCCCCACCCTCGCCTCGATCTCACGGCTGTTGCCGATCCTGAGCGCGACGTTGATCCCGGGATAACGGTTTAGGTAGCGGGCGATGAGAGCCGGGAGGAAATAGGCCCCGGGAGTGGTGCTCGCGCCTATCAACAGCGACCCGCGCGCCAGCCCCGTCAGCTCAGTGATTGACGCTCTCGCGTCATCCAGCGTGGAAAAGACCCGGGCCGCGTACCCCTGGAGGAGACGCCCGGCCTCGGTGAGAGCCACACTCCTCCCGAGCCGATCAAACAGAGGTATCCCCAGCTCCGTCTCCAGCTCCTTGATCTGCTGGGAGAGGGCCGGCTGGCTCAACGCCAGGACGCTCGCGGCCCCGCGAAAACTCCCTGCCCGGGCCACTGCGAGGAACGATTCGAGCTGGCGGAGCGTCACCTGTTCACCTGGGACGCCGCGGGGTTACGGAAGGATGATACGGCCGCCCCCCATCATCCTGACAAACTCCGCCGCTGAGGAGAAGCTCATGAACGGGTTCTCCTTCCTTTCGTCTCCCAGGGTAGAGGACGACCCGCCGTAGCTGTGGCCGGGATAGAGAATAGTCGAGTCGGGGAGAGCGGCGAGGCGCTTGGTGAGCGACACGTGCATCTCCTCGGGGTCCCCGCCGGGCAGATCGGTGCGGCCGCAGCCGCCTACGAAGAGGGTGTCCCCCGAGATCAGGCGGCCGTCAAAGAGAAAACAGAGGGAGCCGGGCGTGTGGCCCGGCGTGTGAAGGAAGGTGATGGTCAGCCGGCCGACCTGAAGCGTGTCGTTGCCATCGGTCTTCACCAGGTCCGAGCCGTGCCCCCTTATGAACTCCCTCTCGTTTTTGTGGACATAGACCTTCGTCTCGATCTTCTTCAAAAGCTCCTCGACACCGGGGATGTGAGTACCGAAGAACTCCCCTCCGACGTGGTCCTGGTGAGTGTGGGTCGCCAGCACGCCGACGATCGTCATTCCATCGCCGTCGGCGGTTTCGACTATGGTGTCTATCTCCCACGCGGGATCCACCACCACGCACTGCCGCGTCTCAGGGTCTCCCACCAGATAGACATAGTTCTGCATCGGGCCCAGCTCCAACTGCTTCAAGTAGATCGACCCGGTCACCGTCTCCCTCCTCGATCAGGATGGCCTCATCTTACCCGCCCTGCTCCGGCAAGGCAATCGACTCAAGAAAAAAGCCCCGGGCCGAAAGACCCGGGGCTGTGATTAAACAGGAGAGGCGGTCTTCGGAGCCGCCTACTTCGCCATTTCGGCGAGAGCCTTCGCGGCTTTCGCCTCGGCTTCTGACTGGAAGTGGAGCCTGGCGTCCTTCGTCTCGGCGGCCTTCTTGTGGCTCTCCTCCGACGCCTTCACCAGATCCTTGGCCACCGCAACCATGGCCAAAACCCGCCCCTTGGCCTGGGCGTCGGCGATCTTCCCCGCGGTCTCCTCGGCCCTGGCGATAGAGTCGCTGGCGGCCTTCTGGAGGGCAGGGCAACTGAAGGCCAGCGCGTCGGTGACTGCCAGCCCCGCGACTGAAACGGCAACGGCTAATGCGACAACGAGAGTCTTCACGGTCTTCTCCTCCTTGATCTTTGTTTGTTTCACTGCGAGAGGGATTCCCTCCGCCACTCTCTAAACGGCTGGCGGCCCCGAATTGTTCCAGCGGCGCCTCCGGCGCCTCACGCGCCCTGGGGCTTTGCCTTTCTGACCTTCAGAAAGAGGCGGGAAAGGTCCTCTCCGCTCGCGGGAGCTGTCAGGGCGTAAGCGATATCAGCCTGCTTCCAGAGCACTACCCCGATCGAGTCTTTCCGGGTCACAAAGGGGCGGTAGCTCTCGATCTGAGTGGTCCCCTCCCTCGGCATCTCGATCTCCCTGCCTGGGAGGAGGGTCAAAGTCAGGAGACGGTCAGGCCCTTCCGCATAGACCAGCGTCACACCTGCCCGCCCGCCGACGAGGACAGGGCGAGCTGTCAGGAGGCGGACCTCCTGGTCTCCACGAAACGCCGTCTTCACGGGAAGCCCAAGGCGGTCGTGGAGAAGAGCCACGGCTCTTTCCGCGTCGGCCTTCTCCCGATCGAGCAGGTCCCGCTGGAGGACCATCCACCGATGACCGCTGGCGGCCTCGGCGGCGAGGACCTCAAGAGCGTTCGGAGCTTGGCTCCGCGACACAACCCGGTACGCGGGGACAACGAACAGCAGCGCGGCCGCAGCGCCCAGGGCGGCGGCAATGAGTGGCCGCCTGAACAGAGTCTGGACTCGCTCCTTCCAGACCGCCCACGGGCTTTCCCCGCGGCTGAAGAGTTTCTCCACGGCGGCCCTGACCTCAGGCGGCACAGCGTACCGGGCCGTCTCAGCTCGAAGACTACGTCCAAGCGCCATCTCGGCCTCGAACTCGGCCCTGCAACCCGAGCACTCGGCAAGGTGACTGAACGCACCGGCAAGCTCTGTCGTCTCAGCTTCGCCTCTCAGGAGCCGGCCGAGTTGAGCCCTTACGTCGTGGCAACGGTCGTTGACCATCCCTTTTACTCCGGGGCGTAATCTTTCAACAGCGCCCTGAGGGCCCTCCTCCCCCGGAAGACCCGCGACTGGACAGTCCCGATGGGAACGTCAAGAACCCGCGCCGCCTCCTCCCACGTCCAACCCTCGACGTCGGCGAGGAGCAGTGCGGTCCGGTAGACCTCAGGGAGGGCCTGGAGCGCCCGGTTGAGATCACCGCGGACAAGAGCGAGGTGCTGTTCCAGCCCCAGACCTCCCGGCAGCGGGTCACCCCCGCCGGTAGCCTCTGAAGCTTCCTCCTTCTCCAGCATATCGGCCGAGAGAGGCTCCCGATCCCGCCGCCAGTATTCGTCGATGAACCGGTTCCTCATAATACGAAACAGCCAAGCCCGCAGATTTGTTTCAGGCTGAAACTGCCGGTGGGCTTGAAGCGCCCTGAGATAGGTCTCCTGGACGAGGTCCTTGGCCTCTGTATCAGAGCCGGTGAGCCATCGGGCGAAGTTGTAGAGCGAGTCGAGGTGGGCCAGCGCTGCGGCATCGAAGGCCGATCTGCCTTCGTCTTTCACTGCTGGAGGTCGTCAGGGACCTTGGGAAGATCGCCGACCAGTCCGGAGTCCACTGAGTAGATTGCAGGGGACCCCTTGGTCTTCACGTAGCTCTTCTCCCCCTCTTTCCGCCCCACAGCGAGGCTCCCGATCTCACTCCCGTCAGCCTTGAAGAGCGTCACCTCAAAGACCGGCTTGTCGAGACCGTAGCGCGAGAGGTCTTCAGCCGGCGGCGAGGCCACCGAGCCCCACTTGAGGCTCCGAAGCCGAGTGATCAGGTCGATGATCTTTGAATCTCGCCCCCTCCCCTTCTTCGGCTCAAGGACCCGCCAATCCCCTTCCCCCTTCTGCTCGATGAGCATCTGCTGACCGCCGCTTCGGACCGAGAGGCGCCTGACCTCTTTCGTGTCGAAGAATTCAAAGAGGGAGCGGTCCCTAAGTTCGAGAGCAGACTTCGCGAGGTCCTTGAGAAGAGTCTCCTGGACGAGGGTCACCGGTCCCTGGCCGACAAGTGCGGCAT
>CAZXPE010000028.1:0-18119 GCA_964642915.1 uncultured bacterium
TCGACACGCTGATGCGGACTTAACTCCCGTGATGGCAGGGGAACTTCGGTTTAGAAGCGGCGCCGGCCGGCGAGGGATTTCTTTCTGAGGCGGAGGGACTGGGGGGTGACTTCGAGCAGCTCGTCCTCCCGGATCCACTCCAGGCACTGCTCGAGGCTCATCCTCCGGGGCGGAACCAGGCGGACCGCTTCATCCGAGGTGGAGGAGCGGATGTTGGTGAGCTTCTTCTCCTTGGTGATGTTGACGTCGAGGTCGTTCTCGCGGGAGTGCTCGCCGACGATCATCCCTTCATAGACAGCCTCGCCGGGGCCGGCGAAGAGGACGCCGCGCGGCTGGAGGTGGTCGATGGCGTAGGATGTCGTCCGGCCTGCCCGGTCTGAGACCAGGGTCCCGGCCTCCCGGTGGGGGATGTCGCCCTGCCAGGGGGCATAGCCGTCGAAGAGGTGGTTGAGGAGGCCGGCTCCCCTGGTGTCGGCGAGGAACTCGGTGCGGTAGCCGATCAGTCCGCGGGAGGGGATTCGGTACTCGAGGCGGACCCGGCCGGTGCCGTGGTTCACCATCTTGGTCATCTGCCCTTTCCGGGCCCCGACCTTCTGGGTCACGGCCCCGATGAACTCCTCAGGGCAGTCCACGACCAGATGCTCCATCGGCTCTAGGATCTGACCGTTCTCCTCCCTGGTGATGATCTCCGGCTTCCCCACCTCCATCTCGTACCCTTCCCGGCGCATCATCTCGATCAGGATGGCGAGCTGAAGCTCCCCTCGCCCTGAGACCCGAAAGGTGTCGGGAGAGTCCGTCTCCTCGACACGGATGCCGACGTTCGTCCGCCGTTCTTTCCAGAGCCGTTCGTGAAGGTGGCGGGAGGTGACGAACTTCCCCTCGCGGCCGGCGAAGGGGGAGATGTTCGAGGAGAAGAGCATCGCCACGGTGGGCTCGTCGATGTGAATCAGCGAGAGCGCCTCTGGCCGCTCGGGGTCGGCCACGGTCTCGCCGATCTCGATGGCGTCGATCCCGGCCAGCGCCACCAGCTCGCCCGCCGACGCCTCGGAGACCTCCACCCGCTTGAGCCCCTCGTAGCTGTAGAGGACCGTCACCTTGGCGGGCTCGATGCTTCCGTCCCGCTTGACTACCGCGACCCGCTCTGACTGGCGGAGCGTTCCGTTGACGATGCGCCCGATGACGAGGCGGCCGACGTAGTCGTCCCAGTCGAGAGAGGTCGCCCTGAGCTGAAGGCCTTCCTCGGGATCGAAACGCGGCGGCGGGATCGTGCCGATGATCGTCTCGAAGAGCGGCTCAAGAGTCCTCGACTCTTCCTTGAGGTCCCTCGTTGCTGTCCCGCGCCTGGCGTCTGTGTAGAGCACGGGGAAATCGAGCTGGTCCTCCCGGGCATCGAGGTCAATGAAGAGGTCGTAGATCTCGTCGAGCACCTCGGCCGGCCGGGCGTCCTGGCGGTCGATCTTGTTGATCACCACCACGGGAGGTAGCCCCGCCTCCAGAGCTTTCTTCAGGACGAAGCGGGTCTGGGGGAGAGGGCCCTCGGCCGCGTCCACGAGGAGCAGGACGCCGTCAACGAGGGTGAGGGTGCGCTCGACTTCGCTGCCGAAGTCGGCGTGGCCCGGGGTGTCCACGATGTTGATCTTCACCCCCCGGTAGCGGATCGCCGTGTTCTTGGCCATGATGGTGATCCCCTTCTCGCGCTCCAGGTCGATCGAGTCCAGGATGCGCTCGGGGACCGACTCGTTCTCCCTGAAGATGCCCGACTGCCAGAGCATGGCGTCCACGAGGGTGGTCTTGCCGTGGTCAACGTGGGCGATGATCGCCACGTTTCTGATGTCCGGTCTTTCCCGCATCATGACCTTCTCATGCTACCACAAGCTTCGTTCCTAACGCGATGCCGCCCCCGGAGGGGGCGATCCTTATCTGGCACCCACGCCACTTTACGTGGCGTGGGTTGTTAAGGCATAATCATCTCATCTTGCCCACGGAGGGATGCGCCGTGCTCAACCGATTGACCGCACTTGCCGCCTTCGTCATCGCGCTCCTGGGGTTTGCCTCATGGGCCGAGGCCCAAGGGGTGAAAGGAGCGAAAAAAGTGAAACAGGCCGCTGTCATCACGCTGGAGAAGGGCGGGGAGATACGGATCGAGTTTTTCCCCGAGGATGCCCCGAAGACCGTCGAGAACTTCGTCACGCTGGCCAAGAAAGGATTTTACGACGGCCTGACGTTCCACCGCGTCGCCCCCGGCTTCGTCGTCCAGGGAGGCGACCCCAAGGGGAACGGCACAGGCGGCCCCGGCTACACCATCAAGGCCGAGTTCAACAAGCGGAAGCACGTGCGCGGCACGGTGGCCATGGCTCGCTCCCAGCACCCCGACTCAGCGGGGAGCCAGTTCTACATCACCTATGGCCCCCAGCCTCACCTCGACAACAACTACACGGTCTTCGGCCAGGCCGTCTCTGGGATGGAGCACGTGGACAAGATCGCCCAGGGCGACAGGATGAAGTCGGTCAGAATCATCGAGGAGTGAGAGCCGACCATTATGGGCCGGGCTCTCAGGGTCAAGTCGAAGGTCTGGGTTGAAGCCAACGGCCGCATGATCTTCTCAGACGGGCGGCTTCGACTGCTTGAGGCGGTTGAGGACGAGGGCTCGCTTAGCAAAGCAGCCGAGCGCATGCAAATGTCCTACCGGGCGGCCTGGGGGCTCCTCAAGGTGACTGAGAAGGCGCTGGGGTACACTCTCCTCAATGTCCGGATCGGGGGCGCTGGCGGCGGCGGAGCCGCGCTCACCCCCGAAGCGCGGGAACTGGTGCGCCGCTACCGCCGCGTGAAGAGCCTGGTCAACCGGACGGCCGACCGCGCTTTCGCCCGCGCGTTCGGCCCCTCTTTTTTGCGGGGGCGTTATGTCTAGTCTGACATAACGATGACGCGGCAGGCGTCCGGTCTGGAAAAAGCCGGCGGAAATCGGTACGACAGGTTCGAGCTTGCAGGCGCCTTCGGCGATCTTGGCACCCTCATCCCGTTCGTGGTCGGGTACATCACAATCAACCGGATGGATCCGGTCGGGATCCTCGTGGCCTTCGGCCTCTTCAAAGTGGCAGCCGGCCTCTATTTCAAGACCCCCGTTCCGATCCAGCCGATGAAGGCGATCGGCACCGCAGCCATTAGCCACCCGGGCGCTATCACCCCTGGCGCCATCTGGGCCTCGGGGCTCTTCACCGGACTCCTCTGGCTCGTGATGGGGCTCACTGGAGCCGTGACCTGGATCGCCAGGATCACCACCCGCCCCGTCGTTCAGGGCCTGGTGCTGGGCCTGGGGCTCGCCTTCATTCTCGAGGGGATCAGGATGATGGAGTCGGATCTCCTCCTCGCTTTGGTCGCCACGGCCCTCACCTTCGTCCTCCTCTCACGGGAGCGGGTTCCGGCGATGCTTTTGCTCCTTGGCTTCGGCGTGACTGTCGCCATTATCCGGGAGCCGGCTCTCCTCGGCGAGCTCGGTGGGCTCTCGCTCCGCCTGAGGCTTCCCGAATTTCCCCTGGCTAAGCTCGGGTGGGAGGATTTCGTGGTCGGCGTGATCGTCCTCGGCTTACCTCAGGTGGCGTTGACGCTGGGAAACGCCGTCATCGCCACAGTGGAGGAGAACAACGCCCTCTTCCCCGACCGGCCAGTGACAGTCAGGGAGATCGCCATCGACCACGGGATCATGAACCTCGCCGGAGCCGCTATAGGCGGAGTCCCCATGTGCCACGGGGCCGGAGGGATGGCAGGCCACGTCCGCTTCGGCGCCAGGACTGGCGGGGCTCTCGTGATCCTCGGGGTGCTGATCCTGTTCACCGGCCTCTTTCTCGCCGACTCGGTCTCGACGCTCTTCAGGCTTTTCCCGCGGGCGCTCCTGGGAGTGATCCTCATGTTCGGAGGGCTTGAGTTGGCTGCCGGGGCTCAAGGGAACAGTTTCCAGAAGGGAGACCGCTACGTCATGCTTCTCACAGCGGGGCTGTCGATGTGGAACATGGGAGTCGGCTATCTGGCAGGCCTCGCCCTCTGGTTTGCCTTCCAGCGGGGATGGCTGAGAGCATGATCATTGTGCTCCTCGGGTTGCTGCTACCCCTGACAGGGATTTCAGGCCAAGGCCGCGCCTGGGGCCAGCCGTCGGTGGTCATTCTCTCCACGACGACCAGCACCCAAGACTCTGGACTCCTCGATCTCCTCGTCCCGCTCTTCGAGAAGAAGACCGGCTACACCGTGAAGAGCATCGCGGTCGGCACCGGCCAGGCGCTGGCGCTTGCCGCGAGGGGAGAGGCCGACGTGGCGCTCGCCCATGCGCCGAGCCTTGAGAAGCAGTACGTGGCTGAGGGGAAGCTGTTGAACCGCCGCCTCGTCATGTACAACGACTTTGTCATTGTCGGTCCCCCCGGCGATCCGGCCAGGGCCAGGTCAGCGGGGGGCGCCGTCGAGGCGCTCAGACTGATAGCATGGAGCGGGGCCAGATTCGTCTCACGAGGGGACAACTCAGGCACCCACCTCCTTGAGAGGGCGCTGTGGAAGGAGGCTGGGGTCGAGCCCAGGGGGGCCTGGTACATCGAGTCTGGCCAGGGGATGGGCGCCACCCTCGCTCTCGCCGGAGATCGGGGCGCCTACGCGCTCAGCGATCGGGCGACCTACCTGGCGTTCAAGAAGCGCGTGGCTCTAGCGGTGCTCCTTGAGGGCGACAGGCCGCTCCTGAACATCTACTCGGTGATGGAGGCGAACCCCTCCAGCGGTCCAAGGGTCAACGCCGCGGGAGGAAAAGCGTTTGCCGATTTTATGGTGAACCCCGAGGTCCAAGCGATGATCAAAACCTTCGGCGTCAAGCGGTACGGCGGGCCTCTCTTCGTCCCCATTGCCGGAATAAAGGAAGAAGATATCGGGAGGTAAACCGTGGGGCTGATCTGGGACGGGATCAAGCAGGCGGTCTGGCTCCTGGTCACCGGAGACCCCGAGGTGCTGGGGATCGCCCTGCTCTCACTTCAGATTTCAGGCGCGGCCACCCTCCTGAGTCTCGTGGCGGGGATTCCCCTGGGGACGCTGATCGCGCTCGCGCGCTTTCCGGGGCGAAGCCTCGTCGTGAGCCTGGTCAACACAGGCATGGGGCTCCCTCCCGTCGTGGTGGGGCTCTTCATCTCGATCTTCCTCTGGCGGAGCGGGCCGCTGGGGTTTCTCGAGCTTCTCTACACGCCGACAGCGATCGTGATCGCCCAGTTCGTCATCGCCGCCCCCATCGTGACCGGGTTGACGCTGGCAGCGGTTCAGCAGATCCCTCCGAAGTTCAGGCTTCAGATGCTGGGGCTCGGAGCCTCGCGCCTTCAGATGATCTGGGTCGTCCTGAAAGAAGCGCGGCTCCCGATGCTGGCGGCGGTGATGGCGGCTTTCGGAGGCGTGATCTCAGAGATCGGCGCCTCCATGATGGTGGGCGGCAACATCCGGGGACAGACGCGGGTCCTCACCACCGCCACAGTTCTGGAGACGGGGAAGGGGAACTTCGACGTCGCCATCGCGCTCTCCCTGATCCTTCTCTCGATCACTTTCCTGGTGAACTGGGCCCTCACCTGGATCCAGCAGCGCCGCCGCCCCGGATGAGCCTTCATCGCGGACCGCAAACAGGATATGATCGGCGTGGAAGGCCTTGCCTCCGCCACAAAGCCTGAAAGGGGGACGACATGGGATACAAGCACATCCTGTATGAAGAGAAGGAGCGCATAGGCGTTCTGACCTTGAACGAGCCTGAGAAAAGGAACGCCCTCGGCATCGAGTCCGAGAGGGAGATCACGGCGTGCCTGAAAGACGCCGCTGAGAGGAAGAACGCCAAGGTCATCATCATCAAGGCCGCAGGCGAGGTTTTCTGCTCGGGGCATGACAGGACGGAGATCTTGAGACAGGACCTGAATGACGTGCGCCGGCTCTTCCAGACCTCAATCGAGATGATGATGCTTCTCCACGCCATCCCCCAGCCGGTCATCGCCCAGGTCCAGGGGATCGCGATGGCGGGAGGGTGCCATCTGGTGGCCGCCTGCGATCTGGTGGTGGCAGCCGAGAGAGGGGCCCAGTTCGCCATGACGGGAGTGAAGATAGGATACAACTGCTCAACGCCGACCGTGGCAGTGAGCCGGGCGATAGGCCAGAAGAGGACACTGGAGATGCTCTTCACCGGGAGGTTTATCAGCGCGAGCGAGGCACTGGCCTGGGGGCTGGTCAACCGGGTCGCGCCCGACGAGAGTCTGGACGAAGAGACCTGGAGCTTCGCCAAAGAGATCGCCCAGCACAGCTCAGTGATCCTCGGGCTGGGCAAGCAGGCCTACTACCAGCAGATCGAGATGCCCGAAGCGCAGGCCTACCACTACGCCAAGGAGCTGATGGGAGCAAACGCCCTGATGGCCGACGCCGTTGAGGGTATGAGCGCGAACATAGAGAAAAGAGAGCCGACCTGGATAGAGAAATGAACCCCGTCGTTGACCTCTCAGGGGTGATCGTCAGCTCTGAGGGGCGGATGATCCTTTCTGTCGGCCGTCTCGAGGTCCGGGCCGGAGAGATACTGTCGGTCATCGGCCCCAACGGGGCGGGGAAGTCCACCCTTCTCAAGGTCATCGGTCTCCTGGAGACTCCTGCCGCCGGGGAGGTTCGGCTCTGGGGGGAGCCCGCGAACGGGAGAGCGCGCCTTGGCTTGCGCCGCCGGATGGCGAGCGTCTTCCAGGAGCCGCTCTTACTGGACGCCACGGTATTCGAGAACGTCTCCCTCGGGCTCCGCTTCCGCCGCGTGAGCCATCAGGATGCGAGTAGCCGGGTCACGGCATGGCTTGAGCGCTTCGGGATCGCGCCGCTTGCATCACGCCAGGCGCGTACTCTCTCGGGCGGCGAGGCTCAACGCTGCGCCCTCGCCCGCGCGTTGGTTCTCGGACCTGAGCTTCTCCTGCTGGATGAGCCGTTCGCAGCACTGGATCAGCCGACCCGTGAGGCTCTGATCGAGGAGCTGGCTGTGATCTTGAGGCAGGAGCGGGTGACCACTCTCTTCGTGACCCACGATCGGGGCGAGGCGATGGCCCTCGGAGACAGGGTGGCGGTGCTGATGGGCGGGGAGATCCTTCAGGTGGACGAGGCCGCCAGGCTATTCTCGGCCCCGGCCACGGAGGAGATCGCCCGCTTCGTGGGCGCGGAGACGATCCTGGACGGGGTCGTGGCAGGCGAGAGCGATGGCGCCGCCGTGGTCAGGGTGTCAGGGGTGGAGGTCGAGGTAGCCGCCAGGTGCGAGAGGGGGGAAAGGGTCCGCCTCTGTTTGAGACCGGAGGACGTGGTGCTCTCAGGGCCGGGGGCCCTGGCTCTGACCAGCGTGAGGAACCATCTGGCCGGCGTGGTGGCCCGTCTCGTTCCCTCGGGCCCTCACGTCAGGGTGGTCGTTGATTGCGGCTTTCCACTGGTGGCTCTGGTGACCCGTAGGTCTGTCCAGGAGCTGGGCCTCAGGGAGGGGCGAGGCGTGACCGCCAGCTTCAAGGCCACAGCGCCCCATCTCATCCGCCAAGGGCGCGCTTGACAGTAGAACCCGTCCCCTGGTATAAGAAAGGTGCCCCATGAGCAGGCCGAACTGAACAAGGGAGGCCGGGATCCCGAATGCGGGAAAAAAAGGGGTTTGAGCGAAAAGCCAGCGGCCGGAAGGACGCTGGCTTGTGTTTTTCATGGCCCTGTGACGGAAGAGGAGGCTGAGCATGACAGAACAGGAGGCCCTCATTGAGCGATTCGCTGCCGAGAACGAAGAGTTCCGCCGCCTCCGGGAAGAGCACCGGAGATACGATCAGGAGCTGGACGAGCTGAAGCGGCGGCCCTTCCTCTCGGCGGATCAACAGTGGCGAATCAGTGAGCTGAAGAAGCTGAAGTTGATGGCCAAGGACCGCATGGAGGCCATCATCCGCCAGGGCAGTCATCCCGCGTCCACCCAGGCGTCGATCTGATCTGACGCCTGGACGCCTGCCCATGCCGTCGCAAGGGGAAGGGTCTCCCTTTCGCCGCTTCTCGCATCTATCTCCTGAGGGGGAAGCCCGGATGGTGGACGTCACCCCGAAGGGGGAAACAGCGCGCGAGGCCAGAGCCCGGGTCGTCCTCAGGATGATGCCTGCCACCCTTGCCGCAATCAAGGCGGGGCAGGTGGCCAAGGGCGACGTCCTCGGAGTGGCCCGCACGGCGGGGATCCTGGCTGCAAAGAAGACATCAGAGCTGATTCCCCTCTGCCACCCCCTCAGGATCACAGGCGTTGAGGTGGAGTTTGAGATGAACGAGAAAGACTCGACTATCGTGATCTCGACCTGCGTGAAGGCGATGGACAAGACCGGCGTGGAGATGGAGGCGCTGACGGCAGCCGCTGTGGCGGGGCTCACGGTCTACGACATGGTCAAGGCGGCCGAGAAGGGAGTCGTCATCACCGATCTCTGTTTGCTTGAGAAATCGGGAGGCAAGAGTGGCCACTGGCGACGGCAACAGCCGTGAAGACGGCGCTGATCTACTCGGAGGCCTACTCAGGCTTCGACTACGGGCTGGAACACCCGCTCCGCATGGAGCGGCTCGGCCTGACCTGGCGCCTGATGGAGGTATACGGTCTCACCGCTCTCCCGGGCGCAAAGGTCCTTGCCCCCGAGCCCGCTGGCGAAGAGGCCGTTGGTCGTTACCACACGCGCGAGTACATCGAGGTCCTGAAGGCGGCCGGATCAGGCAAGCGCGCGCCCGGGGCGGCGAGGCATGGGCTCGGCTTCG
Source organism: uncultured bacterium (assembly GCA_964642915.1). GTDB lineage: Bacteria > Methylomirabilota > Methylomirabilia > Rokubacteriales > CSP1-6 > CAZXPE01. The sequence goes on from CAZXPE010000028.1 coordinate 8,770, forward strand.
GTGACAACCCCATCTTTCCCGGCCTCTGGGAGGTCTCCTCTCTTGTCTCAGGCGGCTCTCTTCTCGCCGCTGATCTCATCGCCCGCGGGGAGGTCGAGCGCGCCTTTCACTTCGCCGGCGGCCTTCACCACGCTCTCCCGGACCGCGCCTCTGGTTTCTGCTATGTCAACGACCCGGTCCTGGCGATTCTCCGTCTCAAGGAGCGAGGCCTGAGAGTCGCGTATGTGGACATCGACGCTCACCACGGCGACGGAGTCCAGTTCGCGTTCTACTCGGACCCCGAGGTTTTGACCATCTCGACTCACGAGAGGGGAGATTACCTCTTTCCCGGGACAGGGTTCGTCAGCGAAACCGGCGAGGGTGAAGGAGTCGGGTACTCGGTCAACCTCCCTCTCCAGCCGTTCACAGACGACGAAGTCTACCTCCCGGCGTTCGAGGCCGTGGTGCCTCCGCTCCTTCAGGCGTTCAAGCCCGACGTGGTCGTGGCCCAGCTCGGCATAGACGGCCACCTCACAGACCCGCTGACCCATCTGGCGTTCTCAGTCCAGGGATTCATCCAGGCTGTGAAGCGCATCCTCGACTGCTCCCCGCGCCTCGTGGCGCTCGGCGGCGGCGGCTACGATCTCTCCAATGTGGCGCGCGCCTGGACGTGGGCGTGGGCGGCGATGAACGGAGTGGAGCCGTCAGATGAAATCCCTCGGAGCTTCAGCGAGGAGGCGCGGCGCTTCAACTTCCGCTCGACCTCTCTCAGCGACCCGCCCGCGCCGCTTCCCCGAGACGCCCGGCGTCGGGCCAGGGAGTATGCAGCGACCCAGTTGGAGGCCATCAAGCGGACGATCTTTCCCCGCCACGGCCTGTCCTGAACGCCGCATTCACGAGGGCCCCGGCTTTCCTGTGCGGTACAATACGTGACGAAGCGATGAGAGGGATGTTGATCACATTCGAAGGGGTGGAGGGATCGGGAAAATCGACCCAGCGCCGTCTTCTCGCCGCGCGGCTCCGGGCCAAGGGGTACCGCGTCAGAGAGACAAGCGAGCCTGACGGCACTCCTCTAGGGGAGGCGATCCGCTCACTCTTCGAGAGGGAAGGCGCCGCTCCGGCCCCGATGGCCGAGCTTTTCCTCTTCCTGGCCGCGCGCCACCAGCACGTGGAGCGCGTGATCCGCCCGGCCCTGGAGCGAGGCGAGGTGGTCATCTCAGACCGTTACAGTGACGCCACTGTCGCCTATCAAGGGTACGGACGCGGCCTCGACCCCAGGACGATCCGCGAGTTGAACGATCTGGCCACCGGCGGACTCAGGCCCGATCTCACGCTCGTGCTCGATCTCGACGCCGCAGCGGGACTCAGGAGGCTCGGCGGCCGTCACCTCGACGCCTTCGAGAAGATGGATCATGGGTTCCACTCGCGGGTGCGCCAGGGGTATCTGGAGATCGCCCGCGAGGAGAAGGAACGGGCGGTCGTCCTCCAAGCCGATCAACCGGTCGAGCTGTTGGAAGCTGAAGTCTGGGCCGCTGTCGAAGAGAAGCTCCAGAGGATGGGGGCCCGGCAGTGAGCTTCGAGACTCTCAGGGGGCACTCGGCAGCCGTGGAGCTTCTTTCCGGCGCCGTTCGGTCGGGACGAGTGGCCCACGCCTACGCCTTCGTCGGCCCTTCGGGGATCGGGAGGAAAGTTGCCGCCCTCGCTTTCGCGCGAGCCCTCCTCTGCCGCGGTGGAGGGTGCGGCAAGTGCGCGGCGTGCGGAAAGGTGGAGCGCCTGGCCCACCCCGACCTCCATCTGATCGTCCCCGACGGCCAGCACGTCAAGATCGAGCAGATCAGAGAGGTGGAGCGGTTGGCCGCTCTCGCCCCCTGCGAGGGCCGAATGAAGGTATTCATCATCGACGACGCCGAGAAGATGACTCTGCCGACGGCGAACGCGCTCCTCAAGACGCTCGAGGAGCCTCCTGACCGCACACTCCTGGTCCTGATCGTTTCTCACGTCAGGGCTCTCCCGGCCACGGTGCTATCGCGCTGCCAGGTCGTGCGCTTCAACCCTCTCCCCGAGGACGACGCCGTGGCGCTCCTCGCCGAGCGCGGAGTCGAGGAGAAAGGGGCGAGGCTCCTGGCGCGAGTCTGCCAGGGGCGTGCAGGCCTGGCGCTCTCAGCGGGCCCCGCCGCCTGGGTGGAAGAGCGCGACCTCGCGCTTTCCATTCTCACCGACGTGACGGCGAAAGGAGCCGAGACTCTCTTCAAGAAGGTGGAGAGCCTGGGCAGGGATCAGGCCCGTGTGGAGCGGATCATTGAGACCTACTGGCTCTGGTATCGCGACCTCCTCTGCGTGAAGGCGGAGGCGGACAGGAGGGTGATCGTTCATGCCGACAGGCAGGCCGAGCTGGAGGCTGCCGCCGCGGCCAGCTCCTGGGAGGAGATCCTGAGGGGGCTGACTCAATGCCGCGAGGCCTGGCAGGCGATCCGAGGGAACGTCTCGCCGAGGCTGACCCTGGAGGTGACGCTGGCCAGCCTCGCCCTTCGGGCGGCTTAGGAGAGTGACGTGAGCAAGGCTGAACAGTCTGCTGAAGCTGTGGTGGCGCACCTTGTCGGGATCAGGCTCCGCGAGCCGGCCAAGGCCGAGGACTATCTGATCGAAGGGTTCGCCGTCAGCGTGGGTGAATTCTGCCTGGTGGAGACCCCCAGGGGGAGCGCTGTCGGCGAGGTCCGCCGGCCGATGCGCCCGGTTCCTGAGGGCAGGAAGGGGCGGGTCTATCCGAAGGTGATCCGCACTGTCACGACCAGTGAAGTGGCGGATTGGAAGGCGCGGCGCGGGAGGGAGAGGCGCGGGATCCAGACCTGCCAGGAGAAGGCCAGGCAGCACCGCCTGGCGATCAAGATCGCTGACGTGGAGATCGAGCCTGACGGGCGCCGCGTGACGGTGCTCTTCAATGCCGAGGAGCGAGTGGATTTCCGCGAGCTGGTGAGGGACCTGGCTCGGGAGTTCCACGCGCGGATCGAGATGCGCCAGATCGGCGCCCGCGACGCAACCAGGGTCACTGACGGGGTCGGCATGTGCGGCAGGCGGCTCTGCTGTTCCGGCCACCTAAGGAAGTTCGAGCCGATCTCGATCAAGATGGGGAAGGCCCAGGAGATGCCGCTGACCGACAGCCGGCTCCTGGGGAACTGCTGCAGGCTCAAGTGCTGCTTGCTCTACGAGTTCTCCACCTACGAGGGGCTGCGCTCGCGACTGCCCAAGGTCGGCTCCCCCTGCAAGGCCGAGTGCAGCGGGGCCTCAGTGGAAGGACGGGTCAAGCTTGTCAAGGTGCTGAAGGAGACCGTTATCGTCGTCTTCCAGGACGGGACCGAGACGGAGCTTCCCCTGGATCAGATCACCTGGGAAGGCCGTCCCCAGGCCAAGCCTCAATGAGGATTTTTTATCTCACGACGCCGATCTATTACGTCAACGCGACGCCTCACCTGGGGCACGCGTACACCACCATCGTCGCAGACGCGATGTGCCGCTACCGCCGGCTGGCCGGGGACACGGTGCACTTCCTCACGGGGACCGACGAGCACGGAGACAAGATCGCCCAGGCTGCGACCAGGGCCGGCGAGTCCCCCAACGCTTACGCTGACCGGATATCGGGCGCCTTCAGAGAGACATGGAAGAGACTCGGCATCTCCAACGACGACTTCATCCGCACCACAGAGGAAAGGCACACGCGCGTGGTCCTGGCTTTCTTGAAGACGCTCTGGGAAGCCGGGGAGATCTACTTCGGCGAGTACGGGGGGAACTACTGTTACGGCTGCGAGAGGTTCTACACCGACAAGGAGCTGGTTGACGGCAAGTGCCCCGATCACCAGGCGCCTCCCGCGTACATCAGGGAGGAGAATTATTTCTTCCGAATGAGCCGGCACCAGGAGTGGCTCGCGCGCCACATCGAGGAGCACCCTGATTTCATCCGCCCCGAGCGGTACCGGAACGAGGTGCTGGGGTTCCTCCGCGAGCCGCTGGAGGACCTCTGCATCAGCCGCCCCCGGAGCCGGCTCCAGTGGGGGATCCCGCTCCCGTTTGACGACCGCTACGTCACCTATGTCTGGTTCGACGCGCTGCTCAACTACGTCTCGGCTCTCGGCGACCCAGGCGCCCCGCGCTTCGAGGCGTATTGGCCTCACGCCCAGCACCTGATCGGCAAGGACATCCTGAAGCCCCACGGGGTCTACTGGCCCACGATGCTGCACGCCGCCGGGCTGCCGATCTACCGGCACCTGAACGTCCACGGCTACTGGAGCCTGAGCGGAGGGAAGATGTCGAAGTCGGTCGGCAACGTGGTGGAGGCGCTGGCGCTGACCGACGCTTACGGCCACGACGCCTTCCGCTATTTCCTCCTGCGCGAGATGACCTTCGGCCTGGACTCCAACTTCTCGGAGGAGGGGTTGGTGGCGCGGCTCAACGCCGACCTCGCCAACGACCTCGGGAACCTCGTCTCCCGCTCCACGACATTGATCGTCAACCTCGCCGGGGGCGCGGTGCCGGCGCCGGAGGCGGAGACACCCGGAGAATCTGAGGTCAGGGCCGCCCTGGAGAAGGCGCGGGCGGAGGTCCACGCCGCGATGGAGGAGTTCGCCTTCCAGCGAGCCCTCGCAGAGATCTGGGAGTTCATCGCCGTCGTCAACCGCTACGTCGATGCCACAGCCCCGTGGGGCCTGGCGCGCGATCCGGCGAAGAAGGGGCGGCTCAGCACGGTTCTCTACACGCTCGGCGAATCGCTCCGCTGCCTGTCGATCCTCCTCGCCCCGTTTCTGCCCGGCGCCTCTGAGAAGATAAGAGAGTTCATCGGCCTGGCAGGGGCTCCTGTGAGCCTCGGCGACCTTGACTGGGGGCGGCTTGCCCCCGGGACGGGAGTGAAGAAGGCGACGGCCCTCTTCCCGCGCGTCACACTCGACAAGGATCTTCCATCGGGCGCCAAAGTCAAATAATTCAAGTGCGGCTTCTGGACCGATGGCGGGGGCTCTCCCGCCGGCACCGCTGGCTCCGGTGGGCGGAGCAGTGGGGGGTTTCGGCCGCCTCTCTGATCGGCGGCCTCCTGGCGCTCTTCGTCTTCAGGCGTGGTCTGCCGCACGTCGGCTGGATCGTCGGCTATCTCCTCCTCCTCTGGCTCCTCTTCACTGTGCTGACCGAAGTGCGGCAGAGCCTTGAGGCCAGGGGCAGGCGGATGGTCATCACCGCCGCCGATTACACCGTGCAGACCCTATCCCACGGCCTCCTCCTCTTCATCCTCCCAGGCTACTACGCGAGCACCACTCTCACCTCCTTCAATGTCTGGTTTTTTCTCCTGCTGGTCCTGGCCGCCCTCCTCACCACGATCGACGTCTGGTACCGCGCAGCGGTGCTCCCGCGTTCGTGGGCGAGGCACGCGCTGCTCTTTTTCTCCCTCTTTGCCGCGCTGAACGTGGCGCTCCCGCTGGTGGGGACCCCTCCGATCCTCGCCCTCCTCGGAAGCGGAGCGCTCTCGGCGGTGGCGCTGGCGCCGTCGTTCAGAAGGAGAGGGATCGTCACGCGGGCCGGGGCGTGGCTCCAGGCGGGGGCCTTCGCGGTCCTGGCCATGGCCGTTCTCTGGGTGCTACGCTCGGCGATCCCTCCTGCTCCGCTCCACCTGGCGCGCGCGACTGTCGCCAGGTCGGTGAGAGGTTTGGAGCCGGTTGACCCCGTTCCCGGCGCGGTCTCTGCGGCTGATCTCGGACAGTGGGGAGGTCTCGTTGCTTACACCGCTGTCTATGCTCCGGCCGGGCTCAGGCAGCCGATCGCCCACGTCTGGGCTAAGGACGGGGTGCCGGTCACGACGATCCGTCTCTCGCCGATCAGGGGAGGGCGGGCCGAGGGGTTCAGGACCTACTCCCGGAAGTCTGACTTCAGAGCGGATGCCGCCGGGCGCTGGAGTGTGGACGTCGTCACCGCCTCGGGCCAGCTCATCGGTCGCCTCCGCTTCACCATCACACCGTGATAGAATTTCTGCGTGCTCTTCGACAGTCACGCTCACTTGCACTTCCCCGAGTTCTCCCGCGACCTCGATGCTGTCTTGAGGCGGGCGCAGGAAGCCGGCGTGAGCTTCATCCTCACTGTCGGCACCGACGTCGAAACCTCCAGGCAGGCCGTCCTTCTGGCTGAGAAGCATCAGGGGGTCTATGCCGCCGTGGGAATTCATCCTCACGACGCGGCGAAAGCGGACGAGGCGGCTTTCGAGGGGATCCTCAGCCTCGCCGGCTCTTCCTCCAAAGTTGTCGCCATCGGCGAGACAGGGCTCGATTTCTTCAGGAATCTCTCTCCGCGCGAGGAGCAGGAGCGCGTCTTCCGCCGCCAGCTTGATCTGGCCCGCCAGCTCGGGAAGCCGGTTATCGTCCACTGCCGCGACGCCCACTCGGAAACCGTTGACATCCTCGAGACCGAAGGAGTGAGCGGCGTGGGGGGGATCATGCACTGCTTTTCGGGAGATGCCGTTCTCGCGCGGCAGTGCCTCGACCTGGGCCTCCTCATCTCTCTGGCGGGGCCCGTCACCTACCCGAACGCGAGGAAACTCACGGAGGTGGCAAAGACGGTCCCTCCAGATCGCCTGGTCGTCGAGACCGACTCTCCGTTTCTCCCGCCCCAGCCGTACCGTGGGAAGCGGAACGAGCCCGCCTGTCTCGTGGTGACTGCCCGGCGGGTGGCGGAGCTGAAGGGGATCCCGCCGGACACCCTCGGCGACCAGATGACGCGAAACGCCCTTAACCTCCTGAGAATCCCTGTCTGCTGATCCTCCCCCGATGGACCTCAGAGGGTTCGAGTGCTTCGTGAAAGGTCGAGTCAACGACCTGATGGCCCGGCTCCTCAACCGCCGCCCGGTTTCTCCAAGCGCTCCTCTGGAGCCGCGTGATCTCCTGGGCGTCTCCCGCCCGGCAGCTCTCGACTACGTTCGCCTTCTTGAGGGACTGCCAAACCCTCAGCGCCAGGCCACTCTCGGCTGGTGGCTCGCCTCGCGCGGCTTTCATGCCGAGCGCCGGCCGTATTCGACCTTTGAGGGGAGCGGGGAGAACTTCGTGGTCGATGTTGGAAATGGCTCTCGCACACTTATCCTGATCGGCCACCACGACGCGGTCCCAGGGAGCCCCGGCGCCAATGACAACGCCTCGGCGGTGGCGATCTTGCTCACACTGCTGGAGCGGCTCTCTCGCGATCCTCCCCGCAGTCTTCGAGTGAAGGCGCTCTTCACGGGCGGCGAGGAGCTTGGTTACCTTGGGGCGCGCTGTTATGTGAGGACGGCGCCGCTCGACCATCTGGTGGGGGTCATGAGCCTTGAGCTTTGCGGCATCGGCGACAACCTCGCGATCTGGGACGCGGTCCCGCCTTTTGACGCGGGGCCATTCCTTGTCCGGCTCTGCGGCGTCATGGAGGAGTTGGGCTACCGGCGCGACGGGAGCTATCACGTGGTGGGACGGATCCCGGTCTTCGGGAGCGACCACCGGGCGTTTTTGGCCCGTGGGGTTCCGGCTTTCGGCCTCACCGTGGTGCCGGGCCGAGAGGCCGAGTCGCTCAGGCGGTTTATCTGGAGCCCTTTCCGCTCGGCGTTCAGGCAGCTTGTCCGCAGACCGCCCCCCTTTCACACCTATCACAGCGCGAGGGACAGCCTCGAAACGCTTGAGGCGGGGGCGATGGAGCGGGTCTCCGACGTCCTCTGCGCCCTCGTGGCGGAGCTGGACAGCCGGGGTTGACCCGTCAGGCGAACGAGGAGCCTGGGGACATCCGAGCCAGAAGCCGGCGGCTCCGGGGCTCGTCAGCTTCGGGGACAAGGATGGTCACTTCCCCCTGGTCACCTATAGAGAAGGGGTGGACTGAGTGGACCACGCGGGAGCGCAGGAGAGACGGAATCCCCTCGCTCTCAAGGAGGCTCCTCACCACCATCGCCTCGGCCTGATCGCGGCAGCGGTGGACGGGGACGAAGCCGCTTTCTCGCACCCACGCCCCCGGCGTGGGTACCCGCCCTCCGCCGGGGCCTCCCGGCGGCGTTCTGGGGAAGCGGATCACCTTGCCTCGGCCGGCCATCGCGACGCCCGGGTCAGGGCTCTCGGATCCGCAGCACCTGGTCGTGCTGGCGCACCCGCTCTCGAACCTTCAGCGCCACGTCGCTCCCTCTCTCGCCGCGCTCGACCGCCCGGTGCTCCCACTGGAGGGACTCAACGGTCTGAGTGAAGTCGGTGGTGTGGCCTGAGATCCGGATCTGATCGCCGACCTGAAGCGCCCCGTCGGTGAGGCGGACGATCGCCACCCCGATCTTCGCGAAATAGTCACTGACGGTCCCGACTTTCTCCTCGGTTGCCATGGCCTTCCTCCTCTCTCAGGGCCGGTTGAGCGTGGACACCGCTGAGTATACATCCGAGTCGGAGCGACGGGAAGCAGCATGAGCGCTGTGCCGAAGGAGATCAGCGGAGGTCGCGTGAGGCTGGGAGGCCGGGGAGGGGGGTGGCGGCGGTGACCGCTCGGGCGATGGCTCTGGCGGCGGCGTCGGCTGAGGCAAGCCCCACCTGAGTCAGATCTGCGGGAACATCCCCCACTGAGAGGCAGAAGAGGACGTCGCCATCCACAGCGGTGTGGGGCGGCGAGAGGGCTCTGGCGAAACCGAGCATCCCGAGCTGGGCTGCCTTTGCGGCTTCGGGTTTTGTGAGCCTCGCGTTGGTGGCGACGACGCCGATGGTGGTGTTCTTCGCGGCGAAACCGGGGAGGGGAGCGCCCTCTCTGAGCGCCCTGGCGGTATCCACGAGTGTTCGCCCATTGGCGGAGTCCCGCGCCCCTGCCAGGAGGCGGCCGGTCTCCGGGTCTCTGACGTCGCCGAGAGCGTTGACGGCGACCAACGCTCCGACTACCAGCTCACCGACCTTCACGCTGGCCGTTCCGAGGCCGCCCTTCATCGCTCGCTCTCTGCCGAAGAGCTTCCCCACGGTGGCGCCGGTGCCGGCCCCGACGTTCCCCTCCTCAACCGGCCCGGCCTTGGCGTTCAGTGACGCCTGGTAGCCCATCGCCCTGTCAGGCCGGGTCCGATGGTCACCAACGTTTAAATCGAAGAGGATGGCGCCTGCGACGTGAGGGACCACCGTCGGTCCTGCCCTGAACCCGACTCCTCGCTCCTCCAGGTAGCGCATCACGCCGAAGACGGATTCCAGGCCGAAGGCGCTCCCGCCCGATAGAACGACGCCATTCAGGGTGGGGACGAGGTGGCGCGGATCAAGGAAATCGAGACCCCATACGCCGGTAGCCCACCCTCTTATCTCGACGCCTCCGACCGCCTCACTGTCGAAGAGGACAACGGTGCACCCTGTGAGCGCTCCCTGATCCGTGGCGTGACCGAC
>CAZXPE010000029.1:0-17925 GCA_964642915.1 uncultured bacterium
ACCTACGCTCGATCTTGACCTCGTGGTCCAGGGGGATGGGCTGGCTTTCGCGCGGCGCCTGGCGCGCAGGGTCGGGGGGCGTCTGTCGATCCATCGGGCTTTCGGGACGGCCACGATTGAAGGCTCCCCCGTCGGCCGGGTGGATGTGGCAGCCGCCCGTCGGGAAAGATACGCCGAACCGGGAGCCCTGCCGGCTGTGACAACGCGGGTATCCATCCTGGAAGACCTTTACCGCAGAGACTTCACTATCAACGCCATGGCGGCGTCGCTCTCACCCGAAACGTTTGGCAAGCTGGTGGACCCCGTCGGGGGGCGCCTGGATCTCCGTCGCCGGAAGATCCGAGTCCTTCAGGCGCTTTCGTTCATCGAGGATCCGACCAGGATCTTTCGGGCGATCCGCTATGCGGTGAGGCTCGGCTTCACTCTCGACAAGGAGACCCGCCGGCTCCTCAAGGCCGCCGTCGGAATCGGAGAGTATCCGGCGCTCTCGGGCCAGCGGCTTCTGGCTGAAATCGATCTGGCAGCGACTGAGGCCCAGCCTCACCGGATTATTGTTGCTCTCGGCCGCGCCGGAGCGTTTCGAATTCTGGACGCCTCGTATCGCTTCTCTCAACTCGCGTCCAGCCGCCTCATGGCGCTCGGCGGCTTCTCTGACTGGTGCAGGGGGAAGGACGTGGCGTTACCCACGAGGGGCCTGGCGCTGCTGGCCCTCACCGAGCAGTTGTCCGGCGCCCAAGCGGAACGGTTCCTGGGCCGCCTGTCCCTTTCAGGCGAGCCGTTGGAGCGGCTTCTCGCTGCCCGACGTGACGGCCCGGCGCTGGCCGAGTCTCTCTCCCGTCTCATCCCCGGCTCGCTCAGCGCGTGTGCGACCCTCCTCCGCGGCCACCCGCCAGAAACGGTTGGATGGGCGTGGTGCCTGGGTAGTGACGCGGCGCGACGAAGGATCGAGTGGTTCCTCGCCGAAGGGAGCGGGCGGCGGCCGCTTTTGAGCGGTGACGACCTGCTCGCTCTGGGGGTCCCGAAGGGACAGGCAGTGGGCGCGCTCCTCAGCCGCCTGAGGGATGCCAGGCTCGACGGTAAAGTGACGACCCGCGATGACGAAATCGCTATCGTCAAAAGATGTACGACGAAATGCCGCCCCCGATAGGGGGCGTACAACTGCGGGCACCCCGTCGGCCCGGGATACCCACCGGAGGTGGGTCGGGCGGGGTCGCAAGGAGGAATAGGTGGCGACGAAATATATCTTCGTGACAGGGGGAGTGGTGTCCTCGCTGGGGAAGGGGTTGGCCGCGGCGTCCATCGGGTCGCTTCTCGAGGCTCACAACTTCACGGTGACCCTCCAGAAAATGGACCCGTACATCAACGTGGACGCCGGCACGATGAGCCCCTACCAGCACGGGGAGGTCTTCGTCACAGACGACGGAGGCGAAACCGATCTGGATCTTGGGCACTACGAGCGCTTCACCAGCGCCCGCATGACACGGAACCACAACGTCACGACCGGGAAGGTTTACGACACCGTCATCCAGAAGGAGCGGCGTGGCGATTATCTCGGGCGGACGGTGCAGGTGATTCCACACATCACGGACGAGATCAAGGCGTCGATCCTGAAGGTGGCGAACGGCGTGGACGTGGTCATCGTAGAGGTGGGAGGCACCGTCGGCGACATCGAGGGGCTCCCTTTCCTGGAGGCGATCCGCCAGTTCAAGAAAGACGTAGGGCGGGAGAACGTCATCTACGTCCACCTGACGCTGGTCCCGTTCATCCAGGCTGCGGCTGAGCTGAAGACCAAAGCCACCCAGCACTCGGTGAAAGAGCTCCGCGCCATAGGGATCCAGCCCGACATCCTGCTCTGCCGGACCGACCGGATGCTCCCCCCTTCCATAAAGGCCAAAATCGCCCTCTTCTGCGATGTGGAGGAAGACGCGGTCATCACGGCCAAGGACGTCGAGACGGTATACGAGGTCCCGCTGGTGTTTCATCGGGAGGGGCTCGACACGATCGTCATGAGGCTTCTCGGGTTGCCGCCGCGCCCCATCGACCTCTCCCGCTGGGAAGAGATCGTCCGCAAGATCAAGGAGCCCAGGCGCCACGCCAGGATCGCCGTCGTGGGGAAGTATATCGAGCTGAAAGACTCCTACAAAAGTCTCGCCGAGGCCCTGGTCCACGGCGGGATTGCCAACGATGCCCGGGTCGAACTCCAGTGGGTTGACGCTGAGAGCTTGGATCGCGGCGGCGCGGTGGACGTCCTCGGCCGGATGGACGGGCTCCTGGTTCCGGGGGGCTTCGGTGATCGGGGGATAGAGGGGAAAATCGCCGCGATCCGGTACGCCAGGGAGTCGGGGCTCCCGTTCTTCGGCATCTGCCTTGGGATGCAGTGCGCCGTGATCGAGTTCGCCCGCAACGTCTCAGGCTTGGCGCGTGCAAACTCGACCGAATTCCACCCGGAGACTCCTCATCCGGTCATCGACCTCCTCCCGGAACAGCGGACGGTGCGGGAGAAGGGAGGGACGATGCGGCTCGGCCTCTACCCGGCCCTCCTCGGCGAGGGAACGGCCGCCGCCAGGGTTTACGGAAAAGAGGTGATTCATGAGCGTCACAGGCACCGCTACGAGGTGAACAACGACTACCTCAAGACACTGGAGAAGGGCGGGCTCAGGGCGGCGGGCCTCTGGGCGGAAAGAGATCTCGTGGAAATCATCGAAATCCCGGACCACCCGTGGTTCGTGGCTTGCCAGTTTCACCCGGAGTTTCGTTCACGGCCATGGGACCCCCACCCGCTCTTCGCCGCATTCATCTGCGCCGCGCTTCAACACCAGGGGCGGCAATGACGCGGGTGGTGACTGTGGGCTCCGTGAAGATCGGTGGAGGCGGGCCGCTGGCCCTGATCGGCGGGCCGTGCGTCATCGAAAACGGGGCCCATGCGCTCATGATGGCCGAGCGCCTGGCGCGGATCGCCGGCGACGCCGGCGTTCCCTTCATCTACAAGTCGTCGTACGACAAGGCCAACCGCTCGTCTGTCGCCTCGTACCGCGGGCCGGGGCTCTCAGAGGGGCTCAGTATCCTCAGGAAGGTGAGGGAAACGGTGGGATGTCCGGTTCTCTCCGACGTCCATGCGGTCTCAGAGGTAGAGCCTGCCGCAGAGGTCCTCGACGCCCTTCAGATCCCGGCTTTTCTCTGCCGTCAGACCGATCTCCTCCTGGCCTGCGGGAAGACAGGAAAGCCGGTCAACGTCAAGAAGGGCCAATTTCTGGCCCCGGCGGACATGAAGAACGTAGTGGAGAAGATTCGCTCCACTGGGAACGAGGCGATCCTGCTCACTGAGCGCGGGACGAGCTTCGGGTATCATAATCTCGTGGTTGACTTCCGCGGCATCCCTGCCATGCGCGCCCTGGGACATCCGGTGGTCTTCGACGCCACGCACTCGGTCCAGTTGCCCGGGGGCGCCGGCGACCGCTCGTCAGGAGAGCGGCAGTACGTCCCCGCCATGGCCCGAGCGGCAGTGGCCGTCGGGATCGACGCGCTCTTTCTGGAGATTCATGAAAACCCGGACAGGACGCTTCCTGATGGGCGGCCGCTCTCCGACGGCCCGAACATGATAAGGGCGGATGATCTTCCCCGGCTTCTCCACCAGCTCCTGGCGATTCGCGCCGCCCTGGGGAGCGACTGATGCCGGAAGACCTTCTGAAGCTGGCAGCTCGGGTGCTTCGAATCGAGGCTGAGGGGATCCTAAGCCTCATCCCGCGCCTGGACGGGCGGTTTGCCGCCGCCCTCGAGCTGATCGCAGGGTGTCGGGGGCGGGTGGTGGTCATGGGGATCGGGAAGTCCGGGATTGTTGGGAGAAAGGTGGCTGCCACGCTGGCAAGCGTCGGCACCCCGGCGCTTTTCCTCCACCCCGCCGAGGGTGTCCACGGCGACATCGGGATGGTGGCGCGGGGGGACGTGGTCGTGATCGTCTCCAACAGCGGAGAAACCGAGGAGGTGATCGCTCTCCTGCCGGTCATCAAGCGCCTCGGCGTCCCCCTCGTAGTTCTCACCGGGAGCACGGGTTCGACGCTAGCGAGGAACGCCGACGTGGTCCTCGACGTCAGCGTCCCCGAAGAGGCCTGCCCCATGAACCTCGTTCCGACTTCAAGCACGACGGCCGCTCTCGCGATGGGGGACGCGCTGGCGGTCGCCCTCCTCGATCTTCGCGGCGTGACGCCTGAGGATTTCGCGGTCTTCCATCCCGGCGGCGCTCTCGGGCGGCGGTTTCTGAGGGTTGAGGAGTTGATGCACGTGGGCGACGCAGTCCCTGTGGTCGGCGAAGGCACTCCCATGGCCGAGGCGATTCTCGAGATGACAGGCAAGCGTCTAGGCGCTACAGCCGTCGTGGACTCGAGCGGCGCCCTGGTGGGGATCGTCACCGACGGCGACCTGCGGCGGGCTCTCCAGCGGGGTCGTGACCTTACAGGAAGGACAGCAGGGGAATTGATGTCGCTGAATCCAAAGACCACTTCCCGGCATGATCTGGCAGCGAAGGCCCTCGAGACGATGGAGCGCCACTCGATCACCCAGCTCCTGATCGTGGACGCCGCCGGCCGCCCTGAGGGGATTATCCACCTGCACGATATCCTCAAAGCCAAGATAGCCTGACACCGGCCAGCTTCTTCTTTACTTCTCAGCAACCGGTATGCTAACGTGGTATCAAATTTGCATACCGCCTCAAACACCCAATGCACCGACTTTCGCTGGCTATCCTGGCGGTTGTTGTTCTGTTTGTCACGGGGGTGACGGGCATACTCGTCCTCCGCGGGCGCTCCGTTCGCAACGAGGCGCCCGAGCCTCCGTCCACCCCAGCCGACTACCGGGTCAAAGAGGTTCGCATCCAGGAGCGGGGGAGCGGAGACGCGGAGTGGAAGCTCGAGGCCACCCTGGCCGAGGTGTTCCAGCAGCAGGGAAAGACCAGGATGAAAAACGTCACCATCACGATCCTCGAGCCCGACAGAAGCTGGACTGTGACAGGAGACGAAGGCGAGCTGCTCGATTCCACCAAGTCCGTCTCGCTCAGGGACAACGTGGTGCTCGTGGGTTCTGACGGGCTACGCCTGGAAACCCGGTCTCTCCAGTGGCTCGCCAGGGAGAGACGGGTCTGGACTGACGATCCGGTCACTATCTTTCGCGACGGCGCGGTCATCGAGGGGCGGGGGCTTGAAGTTTCGATGGGAGAGGAGCGGACTTCTGTCAGGGGCCGGCTTCGCGCCACGTTTGCCGCTTCCGCCAGGGAACCCCGGTCAGGTCGCAGCCGGGGTCCGCAATGATTCGCCGGCTTGCGACCTGGGGGTTTCTTGCGGGGCTGACCTCCGCCCTTGTGGCCGGCCTGGTCACACAATCTTCCCTCGCTCAGACCGCTCCTGCTAAATCCAGGAAAGCGCCGGCACAGGCCACGCCGGAAAAAACTCCCTCTCCCGCGCGTCCCCGGGGCTCGGCTGCCCCTGTCCTGAAACCGAGGGAAGACCCCCAAAACCAGCCGGTCATCGTTGACGCCGACCGGATGGAAAGCCTGAAGCGGGAGGGGCTTATCATCTTTACCGGCAGCGTCGTGGCCCGGCAGGATCGCTCCACCCAGTACGCCGACCGCATGGAGGTCTACCTGAACGAAAAAGGAGACAAGATCATCCGGTCCGTATCCACCGGAAACGTTCGGATAGTCACGAAGGACTGCCGGATAGGCACCGCACGGCGGGCCGAATACGACGACGCCGAGCAGCGGATCGTTCTCATTGAGAACGCCAGGGTGTGGCAGGAAGACAACGTGGTGACGGGGGAACGAATCACTATCCATCTGGCGGAGGATCGTAGCGTCGTGCAGGGCGGGAGCCAGTCGCGCGTCAAGGCTGTCTTTTACCCGAAGGACGACAAGGTTCCGAGCTCCAAGCCTTCTCAGGCCGATTGCAAGTAGCGCGAGTCACATGGAGGGGTTGATCGCCCAGGGGTTGTTCAAGCGTTTCGGGAGCCGCACGGTCGTGGACGACGTGAGTCTCGACATCCAGCGCGGCGAGGTCGTCGGTCTGCTGGGCCCCAACGGGGCCGGGAAAACCACGTCCTTCCACATGATGGTGGGCCTGCTGAGCCCTGAAAGAGGGCACATCTTTCTCGAGGGAAAAGAGATCACGCGGCTTCCTATGTACAGGCGCTGCCGGCTCGGGATCGGCTACCTCCCGCAGGAAGCGTCGGTGTTCAGGAAGCTGACTGTGAAAGAGAACCTGATGGCGATCCTGG
The DNA here is from genome assembly GCA_964642915.1 of uncultured bacterium. Lineage (GTDB taxonomy): Bacteria > Methylomirabilota > Methylomirabilia > Rokubacteriales > CSP1-6 > CAZXPE01. The sequence goes on from CAZXPE010000029.1 coordinate 6,262, forward strand.
AGACCCTCGACCTCTCGCACGAAGAGAGGAATGAAAGGTTGCGGGAGCTTCTCAAGGAGCTCGAACTCGCCCCCCTCGCTCACCACAGGGCGGCCACCCTATCCGGCGGCGAGCGGCGCCGCCTCGAGATCACGCGCGCCCTGATCACCTCGCCGCTATACCTGCTTCTGGACGAACCGTTCACCGGAATCGATCCGATCGCGATCGGCGACATCCAGCAGATAATCTCGCGGCTCAGGGAGCGGGGTATCGGCATACTCATCACCGACCACAATGTGAGGGAGACGCTCGCCATCACCGATCGCGCGTACATCTTGTACGAGGGGAAGATCCTGGTTTCGGGAACCGCGCTGGAGTTGACCCAGAACCCCAGGGCGCGGGAGATCTACCTGGGCGAGAAGTTTTCGCTATGACCCCTTTCGGCCGCTCTGTTCGGGGTTAGCGCATGGCGATGGAAGCCCGTCTTTCCCTTCGGCTGAACCAGCGGCTGGTGATGACGCCGCTGCTCCAGCAGGCGATCCAGCTCCTGCAGCTCTCAACGCTCGAGCTCCAGGAGGTCGTCGAAAAGGAGCTTGCCGAGAATCCCCTTCTGGAGGAAGCGCCCGCTGAGGGCTCTGAGTCCCTTGACGGCCAATCAGAAGGGCCGGCCCTGGACTCTACCGCTCTCGGACCTGCCCAGCCGGAACAACTCGCTCAGGACGCCAATCCGTCCGACGACCTTCCTTTCGACCTGACCTCCGTGCTCTTCGATCACCAGGAAGAGCGGTCACTGGTGGAGCAGGAGGAGCGGAACGGGCTTCCCTTCGAGAGCCTGGTCAGGACCTCCACGACGCTGGCGGAGCACCTCGCGGGGCAGCTCCACACGGCCACCGACGACCCCCGGACCATGGCCATCGGGGAGACAATCATCGGCAACCTCGATGAAGATGGCTACCTCCACCCGGACATTGGCGAGATCGGCCAGCATCTGGGCGCGACCCCTGAGGAGGTCGAGCGGGTTCTGGCCGTCATCCAGTCTTTCGACCCTCCGGGCGTTGCCGCCCGCACTCCTCAGGAGTGTCTCCTGATCCAGCTCAGGGCCGACCCTCAACCCGATCCGGTGGCGGTGGAGATCGTCGAAAGGCATTTCGGTGACCTGGAACGGCGGCGGTACCACGAGATCGCGCGCGCCCTCAAGGTCTCCGAGGAGCGAGTGATCGAGGCCGTCGAGGAAATCCTGACCCTCGAGCCAAAGCCGGGCCGCAAGTTTTCCGAAGCCGGAGCGCCCTATATCGTTCCGGACGTCTTCGTCCACAAGATGAACGACGCGTACGCGGTGGTGCTCAACGAGGAGGGAATCCCCAGGCTCCGCGTCAACTCCCTGTACCGGAGCCTCCTGCGCGGCCCCGAGACGGAGACGAGGCAATACGTCGAACAGAAGCTCCGCTCCGCGCTCTGGCTCATCAAGAGCGTGCACCAGCGCCAGCGGACACTTTTCAGGGTCACTGAGAGCATCGTGAAGCACCAGCGGGAGTTTTTTGACCGTGGCCTGCCGTTCCTCCGCCCGTTGACTCTCCGCGACGTGGCCGCCGACATCGTGATGCACGAGTCCACGGTCAGCCGCGTCACGACCAACAAGTACGTCCAGACTCCGCAGGGGTTGTTCGAGTTGAAGTTTTTTTTCCACAGTGGGATAGCCTCGGCAAGCGGCGACTCTGTCTCCTCGGTGTCGGTAAAGAAGATGATTCGAGACCTCCTATCGCGGGAGGATCAGGCCAAGCCCCTCTCAGACCAGGAGGTCGCCCAAGTTCTCAAAGGCCAGGGCCTGAGCATCGCCCGTCGCACTGTCGCCAAGTACCGGGAAGAGCTCAGGCTCCTCCCCTCGCACCAGCGGCGGCGGATCCCAAAGCCTCGATAGCTCCGGCCCGGCTCGCGCGGGCCAACTAAACTTCAGCAAAGGGGGTTGACATGCGGTTCATCATCAGCGGCCGAGGGGCCTCAGTTTCTCCCGCGTTGAGGGCCGTCGTTGAGCGCAAGGTGGGGAAGCTCTCCAGGATCCTGCCGAAAATCCACGAGGCCAAGGTGATTCTCTCCGCCGAAAAGTACCGCCGGACGGCGGAGCTTACGCTTCTTGCGAAACGGAGGACCTTCAGGAGCGAGGAGACCGCTCCAGACCTCGCCACGGCGGTGGACCTCGCGGTCGAAACCCTGGGACGCCAGGTCAGGCAGGAGAAGGACCGGATCAGACAGCGGAAACACCGGGCCTCCGGGAGGCGGCGGCCGGCCGCGCCGTCCCGCACTGGCGGCGAGCCGGCTGAGTTCCCCAAGGTCGTGTTCAAGCAGGTATCGGCCAAGCCCATGTCCGTCGAGGAGGCCGTGATGCAGTTCGGCCTCAACTCGGACCAGTTTCTGGTGTTCACCAACGCAGTGACCCAATCGGTGAACGTGCTCTACCGTCGGAACGACGGTTCGCTGGGACTGATTGAGCCCGTTGCCTGATACGAATGAAGAACACGCTTCAGTTCGTCATCATAACGGGGCTGAGCGGCGCGGGCAAGAGCTTCGCCATCAAGTGTTTCGAGGACATGGGTTACTTCTGCGTCGACAACCTCCCCACGACATTGATCCCGACCTTCGCGAAGCTCTGCGCCCAGTCATCCCGCGAGATCCGTCGTATCGCTCTCGGGATCGACGTCAGGGAAGGCGAGTACCTCGTCTCACTGCCGGAGATCCTCCGCGAGATAGAAGCCGGGGGTAATTCGGTCGAGCTGCTGTTTCTCGAGGCGGCAGATGAGATGCTGGTCCGGAGGTATCAGGAAAGCCGGCGGCGTCATCCTCTGGCGCCGGAGGGGAACCTCCCCGAGGGGATCCGGGCGGAGCGCAAGATGCTCGCGAACCTGAGGGAAGTCGCCGACAGGATCATCGACACCTCTCACATCACGGTCCACCAGCTCAAAGACCTGCTGGTCAAGTCTTACGAAGCCACGGGGGCCCACCCGGCGTTCGCCGTGTCGCTCATCTCTTTCGGGTACAAGTACGGGCTCCCTTACGACGCGGACCTTGTCTTCGACGTCCGCTTCCTGCCCAACCCCCACTTCGTCGCCGATCTTCGGCCCCTCGACGGCCGCTCCGAGGCCGTTCGTGAATTTGTCCTGAAGCACGAGGAGAGCCGGCATTTCATCGAGCGGCTGAAGGACCTGCTCGCCTTCCTTCTCCCGTTCTATCAGCGAGAAGGGAAAGCCCACCTGGCGGTCGCGATCGGGTGCACGGGCGGACGCCATCGCTCCGTGACCATCGTTGAAGAGTTGAGTGAGTTCTTCAGGGCCGAGGGGTTTCCGCCGGCCGTGACCCACCGGGACGTTGACCGTGAGTGATTCCGGCGGGGCCCGGAGCCCCTCCACGCCGCAGCCTGCGCAGAACGATTCCAAGCTCTCATTCCTCTTCGGGATCCATAATCACCAGCCTTCGGGGAACTTCGATCATGTCATCGCCATGGCCGCCGAGCGTGCCTATCACCCCTTTCTGGCCGTCCTGCGCGAGTACCCGGAGTTCCGCCTCGCCGTGCACGTCTCAGGGGTCCTCCTCGAGTGGCTCCGCGACCGCGCATCATCCACCTTCGATCTGCTCGGCGAGCTGGCAGCCCGAGGACAGGCTGAGCTACTGACCGGCGGGTACTACGAGCCGATCCTCCCTATCCTTCCCGATTGGGACAAGATCGGTCAGATCCGGCAGCTTTCCGAGTTCCTTAACAGTTATTTCGGCGTGAAGCCCCGGGGCCTATGGCTGGCCGAGCGGGTCTGGGAGCCGCACCTTCCGAAACCCCTCAGCGAGGCCGGAGTGGACTATGTTCTGGTGGACGATAGCCACTTCGCCCTTGCCGGGCTCGATCCATCCGACCTCAGCGGGTACTATCTGACCGAGGAGCAGGGCGCGACGCTGGCGGTCTTTCCCATCAGCCGCCGCCTTCGCTACCTCGTTCCCTTCGCCGACCCGGTGGAAGCTCTTGCGTACCTGGCCCAAAGGCGAGGAAGCGCCGACAGCTTGACCCTCGCTGACGACGGGGAGAAATTCGGAGTCTGGCCGGGGACGCACCGGCTCTCCTATGAGGAGCGGTGGCTGGCGCGGTTTCTCGAAGCGCTCCTTGGCACTGCGTGGCTTGAGGTCGACACGTTCTCCGGGCACCTCGATCGTCGCCCCCCGACTGCTCGCGTCTACCTCCCGACCGCCTCCTATAAGGAGATGGGAGAATGGGCGCTCCCGGCCAGGGCGGCGCTGGAGCTGGAAGAGACGAAGCAGCGGATCCTCTCCATGCCCGAAGGGGAGAGGGCAGCGGAGTGGCTGCGCGGGGGGTTCTGGCGGAACTTCCTCGTCAAGTATCCGGAGGTGAACGACAGCTACTGGAAGATGCTCCGGCTCTCAAGGGTGATCGATGAAGCGCTGGCAAGCCGTCCCGGGGACCCCAGGCTCAAGGAGGCGCAGGCCCACCTCTGGCGCGGCCAGGGGAACGACGCCTACTGGCACGGCATCTTCGGAGGATGCTATCTCCCCCACCTTCGCCGGGCTGTAAGGGGGGCTCTTCTCACCGCTGATCGCCTGCTGGGGGAAATTGCGGCCAGTCCTCCGATCCTGGTGCGCCGGGAGGACGTAAACGGGGATGGACGGGTCGAGATCACGATAAAGACCGCGGCGCTTTCGTTGATCCTCAACCCTGAAGCCGGAGGGAGCCTCACAGAGATAGGCTATCTTCCCAAGCCCCTCGATCTCGGTGACGTCATGACCAGGCGGCCCGAGGCTTACCACTCCAAGATCACAGCCGCCCCTCACTCCCACGACTCCTCCGGAGCGGCAACCACTATTCACGAGCGGGTCATCACCAAGGAGGAAGGACTCAGCTCCATGCTCTCCTACGACCGCTTCCGCCGCGCTTCGCTCATCGAAGGGCTTTTCCCCGCCGGTGAGGCGATCGACCCGACCGATCCCTGGCAGCGCGCGCTTCTCTCTTTCGGTGACAGCCGGATGGACATCGGGATTCAGATCTCGCCTGAAAGCGCCACAATAGTATTCTCGCCAGTGGACACGGACAGATTGGATATGAAGCTTCGTAAAACGCTTTTAGTGTCGCGCGGTGGGGCGGAGCTCCACGTCGGCTACCGGCTATCATGGGAGGGCCACGAGCCGCTTCAGGCCCAGTGGGGAGTCCAGTGGAACCTCGCGATGACCGCCGGCGACGCTCCCGGCAGGTTTTATGAATTTCCCGGAGCGACTCCATCTCCGGTTTCATCTTTAGAGTCCCGTCCGTCGCTCGGAAGCCGGGGAGAGGCCCAGGATCTATATTGCGTCGGGTTGGTCGATGAGTGGGCCGGGTGCTCTGCTCGTCTACAATGGAGCCGGCCGGCGCGTGTGGCGTGGGCCCCGGTGGAAACCGTCTCGCTCTCCGAGGGCGGGTTCGAGCGCATCTACCAGGGATCATCTCTCCTCGTTGCCTGGCCGCTGTCGCTCTCCCCTCGCGGGGAGTGGGAAGATCACATCGCCTTCACCATCCGCAGCATCTGACTCGGAGAACGGAAGATGGGCCGGCACGGGCTTCTCGACGACAGGGCCGCCATTGAGCGGATTGACCTCCACGGCGTCGGTAAGGTCCTATTCGGGTTCCCTTCGCAGTGCCGGGAAGCCGTCGGGCTGTGCCCCTCTCCGCCGGTCCCGCCCGTTTCTCCCTCCCATGTGCTGCTGGCAGGAATGGGAGGGTCAGCGGTTTCCGGCGACCTTCTTGTCGCCTGCGCTTCGGATCGCCTCCAGATTCCGGTGGCGGTATGCCGTGGGTACGGGCTCCCGGCCTACGCTGGAGCGAGGAGTCTTGTAGTCGCTTCCTCGTACTCGGGAGAGACCGAGGAAGTCCTCTCGATCGTTGGCTCGGCCGTAGAGAGGCAGGCGACCGTCGTTGCGCTCACATCGGGCGGCGCCCTAGGAGCGCTGGCAGAGCGGCGGGGTCTGCCGCTGGTGAAGCTTCCGGGAGGGCTCATGCCGAGGCTGGCTCTCGGCTATCTGTTCTTTCCCGCTCTCCGCATTTTGGAGTCGGTGAACCTGGCGCCGGTTCCGCCCGCTGAGCGCGAGGAGGCGCTCGCGCTGTTGGACGACATGGCCCGGGAGTTAGGACCGGACCGGCCCGCGGTTGAAAACGAGGCAAAACGGCTCGCTCTCACGCTCGAGGGGCGGATTCCCGTGGTCTACGGAGGAGAGTTAACGGCTGCGGCTGCCTTCCGCTGGAATACCGAGGTTGAGGAGAACGCCAAGCTTCCGGCTTTCCACGGAGCGCTCCCCGAGATGAACCACAATGAGATCGAGGCGTGGCGGGCTTCTGAGGCGAAGGCCTTCCACTCAGTGTTCCTGAGAGACCGCGGGGAGCGGGCCGCGATGTCCCGGAGGTTCTCTGTAACCGAGGACGTGGTCGCCGAAGGCCCCGCCCGGGTCACTGAGGCCTGGTCGCGCGGCGAGGGACCGCTGGCAAGGCTCCTCTCCCTGGTCTACCTGGGAGATTGGGTGAGCTATTATATGGCTTTACTCCGCGGCATGGATCCGTGGCCGGTGCAGGTGATAGAGGGGGCGAAGAGGCGCGTTGCCGAGCGTTCGCCTTGAATTCCCTTGAGCCGCTTCAGGCGATATGCTAACGTACTGAACTTGTAGCGCAGAAGAAAGATATCAACTGGAGGGAGAGCATGGCGCGCGAGGAGTATCTTTTCACATCAGAGTCGGTCACGGAAGGGCATCCTGACAAGATTGCCGATCAAATCTCTGACGCGGTGCTCGACGCGATCATCGCCCAGGATCCGAAGGGCCGCGTGGCCTGCGAGGCGCTCCTGACCACTGGCCTCGTGATTGTGGCTGGCGAGATCACCACGACTTGCTATGTCGACATTCCGCGGATCGCCAGAGAGACCATCAAGGGGGTAGGGTACACCCGCGCCAAATTCGGGTTTGATTACGAGACATGCGGGGTGATAACCGCCATTGACGAGCAGTCCTCCGACATCGCCATGGGAGTGGACGCGCTCGGAGCCGGCGACCAGGGACTCATGTTCGGATATGCCTGCACGGAGACGCCCGAGCTTATGCCCCAGCCGATCATGCTGGCGCACAAGCTCGTGCTCAGGCTCGCTGAGGTCAGAAAGAGCGGCGCCATTGATTACCTGAGGCCTGACGGGAAGAGCCAGGTGACGGTGCGCTATCTGAACGGCAAGCCGCGCGCTGTCGAAACCGTGGTGATCTCCACTCAACACAGCCCGGACGTGACCCTCCAGAAGGTCAGGGAGGACATGATAGAACAGGTGATCCTGCCGACAGTCCCCCAGGATCTACTCAACCCGAAGAAGATCACGTACCACATCAATCCGACCGGGCGGTTCGTCACGGGAGGCCCGATGGGAGACACCGGGCTGACGGGGCGCAAGATCATAGTGGACACCTACGGCGGCGCCTGCCCGCACGGCGGCGGGGCCTTTTCCGGCAAAGATCCGACTAAGGTGGACCGCTCGGCGTGCTACATGGCGCGCCACATAGCGAAAAACGTCGTTGCCGCGGGACTGGCTGAGAGGGCGCAGATTCAAGTGGCTTACGCGATCGGAGTCGCTGAGCCCGTGTCGGTGATGGTCGAAACGTTCGGCACCGGGAAGATACCCGACGCAAGGCTGGAGGAAATGATTCGGCGGCATTTCGACCTGACGCCGGCGGGAATCATAAAGTACCTGAACCTGCGCCGCCCCATCTTTAAGAAGACTGCGGCGTACGGCCATTTCGGCAGGAACGAGCCGGAGTTCACCTGGGAGCGGACTGATCGGGTCAAGGACCTCAAAGAGGACGCCGGCCTCTAACAGTCTCAGACTTCAAGCTTCAAGCTCCAAGATGGGAGCCTGAAGCTTGCGGCTTGGAGCTTCGAGCCATGATCGACCACGACGCAAAAGACCTTTCGTTGGCCTCCACCGGCTCTCTCCGGATCGAATGGGCCGAGCAGTTTATGCCGGTCCTTCGCCAGATCCGCGAGCGCTTTTCCAAGGAACGGCCGCTCAAAGGGGTTCGTGTCGGCGCTTGCTTGCACGTGACCACTGAGACTGCCGTGCTGATGACCGCCATCAAGGCTGGAGGAGCCCAGGTCGCGCTCTGCGCGTCAAACCCTCTTTCCACTCAAGACGACGTTGCCGCCGCTCTGGTCAGAGAGCACGAGATCCCGGTGTTCGCCCAAAAGGGGGAGGATAACGAGCGCTACTACCGTCATATTCAGTCGGTGCTTGCCGTCAAGCCTCATGTGACGATGGACGACGGGGCCGACCTGATTTCCACCCTCCACGGAGAGAGCAAGGCGCTCCTGCCGGGGGTGATCGGAGGCACTGAGGAGACGACCACGGGAGTGATCAGGCTCAGGGCCATGGAGCGGGACCGTGTGCTGGCCTTTCCGGTAATAGCCGTAAACGACGCCGACACGAAGCACCTCTTTGACAACCGGTACGGCACCGGCCAGTCCACGATCGACGGCATCCTCCGCGCAACGAACGTTCTCCTTGCGGGAAGGACGGTCGTGGTCGCCGGCTACGGCATGTGCGGCAGAGGGCTCGCGGCCAGGGCCCACGGCATGGGGGCCCACGTGGTGGTGACCGAGGTGGACCCGTTGAGAGCGCTGGAAGCGGTCATGGACGGCTACCCGGTAATGCCCATGAGCCGGGTGGCGGAGATCGGCGACATCTTCGTTACCGTGACGGGGTGCAAGCACGTGATCGCCAAGGAGCACTTTCTCCGGATGAAGGACGGCGCGATCGTCGCCAACTCGGGGCACTTCAACGTGGAAATCGACCTGGACTCGCTCGCGGCGATGTCCAAGTCCCGAAGGACGGTCAGGCCGTTCGTCGAAGAGCACGTCCTTCCCGGCGGGCGGCGGATCTTTGTTCTCGGCGAGGGGCGGCTCATAAACCTGGCATCGGCCGAGGGGCACCCGGCCGCCGTGATGGACATGAGCTTCGCCAACCAGGCGCTATCAGTGGAGCACCTGGTCAGGAGCGGGAAGTCACTCGAGAGGAAGGTGTACGGGGTGCCGAAGGAGATCGATCGGGAGATCGCGCGGCTCAAGCTCGCTTCGATGGACGTCCAGACGGATCAGCTTACTCCGGAACAGGAGGCGTATCTCTCCTCCTGGACCCACGGCACGTAGGAGGTCTCATGGCACACGGCCGTCAGCGGTTTGTTCTCTGGCTCCTCCTCGCCTTCCTCGCTCTGAGCGTTCTGGGCCAGACCGTCCCGCTCTACACTGACTGGCTCTGGTTCCAGGAGGTCGGGTACTCCCAGGTCTTTTTCACGATTCTGACCCTCAGGGGCTGGCTGGTGATCGGTGTCGGTCTCGGCGTCTTCCTCTTCCTGTACGCGAACCTGGCGGTGGCCGCCCGCACGGCGCCGCCGGATGTGCTCTGGGAGTTGGAGGACCAGTTGGGTCTTCCCGGCAGGGCGGTGTTGGAGCCGCTGATTCGCCGGCTTCTGGCTCCGGTCATCGGCCTCATCGCCTTTTTCGCGGGGGTCCGAGCAAGCGCAAACTGGGAAGCGGTGCTGAATTTCTTCAACGCAACGCTCTTCGGGGCCTCTGACCCGCTCTTCGCTCGCGACCTCGCTTTTTTTATCTTCACCCTCCCGTTCTGGCGGCTTCTTTACGGCTGGGCCATGCTGCTCCTGACGGCGACGCTCCTTCTGAGCCTGGCTCTTTACGTGCTCCAGCGGAGCATCGTCCTCACCGCTCAGGGGCCACGGCTGGCCGCGGGGGCCCGGATCCATCTCCTGATCCTCGGGGCGGGGCTGCTCACTCTCAAAGGGGTGGGCTTCTGGCTGGACACCTTCGACCTCCTCTATTCTCCCAGGGGAGTCGTGTTTGGGGCCTCCTACACCGACATCAACGCCTCGCTCCCGGTTCTTCGGGTCTTAACCTTCCTGGCTCTCCTCTGCGCGGCAGCGTGCCTGGTTCAACTGACTCGACCGGGGTGGCGGTTTCTCCTGGCCGGATTGGTGGTGCTGGCCGTGGTCTGGGTGGGGGGGCTCGGCGCGTATCCGGCGCTCCTTCAGCGCCTTCGTGTCACCCCGAACGAGCTGGTGGCAGAGGGGCCATATATCGCCCACAGCATCAGGATGACCCGACAGGCCTACGGACTCAACCGGATCGAGGAAAAGGATTTCCCGGCCGAGGAAACTTTGAACTCCGCCGCCCTCGATCGCAACACTCTCACGGTCAAGAATATCCGGCTTTGGGATCATCGCCCGCTCCTGACCACCTACGCCCAGCTCCAGGAGATCAGGACCTATTACAAGTTCGTGGACGTGGACAACGACCGCTACACGATCAATGGTGAGTACCGCCAGCTCATGCTCTCCCCGCGCGAGCTTTCTTACCGCCACCTCCCGAGCCGGATCTGGATCAACGAGCATTTGACCTACACCCACGGCTACGGGGTGGTGGTCGGCCCGGTGAACAGGATCAGCCCCGAGGGACTTCCCGAGTTCTTCGTCAAGGACATCCCTCCGGCTTCAACCGGCTTCCCCAAGATTACGCGGCCGGAGATCTACTACGGCGAGTCCTCAAACGACTATGTCTTCGTCAAGACCCGTTCACAGGAGCTGGACTACCCGTCAGGGGATCAGAACGTCTACACCATCTACCAGGGTCGAGGCGGAATCCCGGTCTCCTCGCTCCTGACCAAGCTGGCCCTCGCGGCCCGGTTCGGGGAGCTGAAGATCCTCCTCTCCAACGACCTGACCCGTGAGAGCCGCATCATGATCCACAGGCAGATCACAGAGCGGGTCAAGCAGGTCGCGCCCTTCCTCCGGTTCGACAGAGACCCCTACATCGTGATCACCGACGAGGGCAGGCTGGTCTGGATGATCGACGGCTATACGGTCACCGACCGCTACCCCTACTCCGAGCCTATCAGGGGGGTGGGGAATTACATCAGGAACTCGGTCAAGGCCACGGTGGACGCTTATCACGGCACTGTCAGGTTTTACATGGCGGACCCGTCCGACCCGATCATCCGCACCTACGCAAAGGCGTTCCCGGGGCTCCTCAAGCCGATGGATGAGATGCCCGCCGATCTCAAGAGCCACATCCGATATCCCGAGGACCTGTTCACGATCCAGGCGAAGATGTACAGCACCTATCACATGGAAGACCCCCAGGTCTTCTACAACAAGGAAGACCTCTGGACGATCCCCAGAAAGGCGATCGAGGGACGCGAGCGGGAGATCGAGCCGTACTACACCATCATGCGGCTTCCCGGGGAGAAGAAGGAAGAGTTCATTCTTCTGACGCTGTTCAACCCGAGCCGCCGCGATAACATGATTGCCTGGCTGGCCGCCCGCTCCGATGCCCCGAACTACGGCCGGCTCATCGCGTATAATTTCCCGAAGCAGAAACTCATCTACGGGCCCCGCCAAATCGAGGCCCGGATCGACCAGGACCCCGTCATCTCTCAACAGCTCTCACTCTGGAACCAGCGGGGCTCCACGGTGATCCGCGGCTCGCTCCTGGCGATTCCGATCGAGCAGTCGCTGATCTACGTAGAACCGCTCTACCTCGCTGCCGCCGAGCAGGGATCGCTCCCCGAGCTCCGTCGGGTGATCGTCTCCTACGGAAATCTGATCGCTATGGAGCCCACGCTCGAGCAG
>CAZXPE010000030.1:0-15436 GCA_964642915.1 uncultured bacterium
CGATCGAGGTGGAGGTGAACACGGGGGAGGTGAAACCGGTGGCCGGAAACCCGGCAGAGCTTCGCGAGGTGCTGGTGAACCTCATCCTGAACGCCCTGGACGCCATGCCGCGTGGCGGCCGCCTTGCGATCACGACTGCAGCTCCCGATGACGCCGTTCTGGTGAAGGTAACGGACACAGGGATCGGCATGTCCGAGGAGGTCAGGAAGAGGCTCTTCGAGCCGTTCTTCACCACGAAGGCCGGACGCGGCACCGGCCTCGGGCTCTCAGTCGCTTACGGGATCGTGACCCGCCACGGCGGCGAGATAAGCGTTGAGAGCCGGCAGGGTGAGGGGAGCACTTTCACGATCAAACTACCTGTGGGCGAGGGAGTTTCAGAGGAGGCCGGAGAGTTCCTCCCGCTTCCGTCCGTCAGCCCCCTTAGCGTTCTGGTGATTGATGACGAGAAGGCGGTCCTTGACCTCCTGATCCGCTTCCTGACAGTCGAGGGGCACTCTGTCGTGGCGGCGCCCGACGGGCCGGCCGCGTTGGAACGCTTTGCCCCCGGCGAGTTCGACCTGGTCGTCACCGACCTCGGGATGCCGGGGATGTCCGGTTGGGAAGTTGCGAGCGCCATCAAAGCCAAGGATCCACGCGTTCCGGTTATCATGCTTACCGGGTGGGGAGACCAGCTTCCTCAGGAGTTGATTGAATCGAGCGGGATCGATCGAGTCGTGGCAAAACCCGTGGGCTTCGAGGAGTTCATGGGCGTGATCAGCGCTGTCATCAAACAGAGGTGAGGGGATGGATCGTTCGCGCCGGATGAGCGAGTTCTGGAACGAGAGGACGGTGGCCTGGTATCAGAGGGCCGTCGCCCGGAGCGATTACGCCGACGTTGTTCTCGGGGCAGTGGAACTCATGATCGCCGAGTGCGAGGACGCTCTGGACATCGGAGCCGGCTGCGGCGCGCTTGCTATACCGCTCGCCCGGCGAATGAAGGCGGTAGTGGCTCTCGAGCCGGCCCCCGCGATGGCCCAGGCGCTCAGGCAGGAAGCCAAGCACCTGGGGCTTGATAACCTCAGAGTCGTCGAGAGTGCGTGGGAAGAGGTCCAGTTCCCCCCCTGCGATCTCATCCTCTGCGCCCACGTGGGGGGGCTGCTCCGAGGAGAGTCGTCTTTCCTCGCCGAGATCGCCTCGCTGGCGCGCCGTGGAGTGGCGCTCGTGAGGGACGCCAACGGCGATCGTGACAAGTTCTTCTTCAAGGAGCTTTACCCGAAGCTCCTCGGCCGCCCCTACACTGCCTGCTGTGACTTCGCCGAGACCGTTGCCGCCCTCAAACGGATGGGTGTTGACGCAACGGTGACGTTCGTTGACTACCGCTCTGACCAGCCGCTCGACGACCTCGAAGAGGCCTGCGACTTCTGGATGGAGTACATGGGGCTTGAAGGAGAACGCCACCGTGAGTTCCTAAGGGAATTTCTCTCGGCCAGGCTCGTCAAGGACGCCGGGGGCCTTTTGGCCCCCTATCCCAAGCGCGCCGCTGTAATCTGGTGGAGGAGTCCATCGCCGGCGGAGGCGCAGCGATGAGCGCCGAGCTGGTGATCTCCAGGGCTTCCCGCCGGGTTTACTGGGAGCTGACTCGGGCGTGCGACCTTGCCTGCCGCCACTGCCGGGCCGAGGCGATCCCCAACCGCGACCCCGGGGAGCTGACCACCGAGGAGGGACGGCGACTCCTGGAGGAGTTGGCTGGATTCGGCGAACCGTTGCCTCATGTGGTGCTGACCGGGGGGGACCCGCTGAAGCGTCCCGACCTTTGGGACCTCGTTGGGCATGGCGCGGGCCTGGGGCTCCCCCTCTCTCTGGCCCCAAGCGGCACTGCGGCACTCTCCCGCGAGGCGATCGAGCGCACCAAGGCCTCGGGGATCGAGGCCGTTTCCCTCAGCCTGGACGGTTCGAGCGCCGAGAGGCACGACGGCTTCCGCATGGTCCCCGGCTGCTTCTCACGCACAGTCGAGGCCGCCCGAGCGGTTCTCGATGAGGGGATACCTCTCCAGATCAACAGCCTGGTCACAGACGAGACACTGGACGACCTGCCGGCCATCTTCACCCTCGTCCTGAATCTGGGCGTCTCACGATGGAGCCTCTTCTTCCTGATCCCGGTGGGGCGCGGGCGGGAGCTTCAGCACGTTACGCCGGAGCGGTGCGAGCAGCTCCTTCACTGGCTCTACGACCGCTCGCGTGAGGCGCCCTTCGTGGTCACGACGACGGAGGCGCCCCATTACCGTCGGGTGGCGTGGGAGCGCATGAGGGCGGAAGGTCGTCACCCTTCCGAGATCAGGCGGAGCCCTCTCGGGAGGAGCTTCGGGATCAGGGACGGGAACGGGATCATGTTCATCTCCCACACGGGAGAGGTCCAGCCTTCGGGGTTCCTTCCTCTCGTGGCTGGGAACGTGAGAAAGCTGAGCCCGGTTGAGATTTACCGCGAGGCGCCGATCTTTCTCAGCCTGCGCCGTACCGGAGAGTTCGGCGGCAGGTGCGGGCGCTGCGAGTTCAGGGGGATCTGCGGCGGCTCGCGCGCCCGCGCCTGGGCCGCCACCGGCGACCCGCTTGCCGAAGACCCCCTCTGCCCCTACGACCCTCCGACCCGCCCTGCCAACCGATAGGACAGGCTTATCGGAACGATAAGAAAAAAGTATTTCCCTTATTGCTAGCCCCGGCGTAGCGTCGGAGGCGTGAAGCTCCTCTTCTTCCTGACAGCCGCCCCCTACTCGGGCGAGGCCGCAGCTACAGCTCTCAAGCTCGCGGTAGAGGCCCTGACCCTCGGCCACAGCGTCAACATCTTCGCCAGCGGCGACGGAGTCTACGGATTCGCCAAAGGGCAGAAGGTAGCGGGGGTGTTCGACGTCACCGCGTCTGCCGAAGCGTTCCTCTCGGGAGGCGGAGAGGTCCACCTCTGAGGGTCGTGCCTGCGATTCAGGGGAATCGCCAGCGAAGAGATCCTCGAAGGCGCCCAGGTGGGGAGCCTCTCGCGCCTCATGGCTCTCCTCGATGAAAACCACACTGCGCTGACGTTCGGCGGATAGTGAGGGGAAATGGCCAGATCGCTCTGCGTTCTCGTTGACCGTCCCCCTTACGGAAGCATCCAGCCGGCCGAGGCGATCCGCCACGCCATGGGAGCGATGGGGAAGGGGTGGGAGGTGGTGCTGGCGTTGACGGGCGATGGGGTCTATACGGCCCTCCAGAATCAGTCTCCCCCCGAGGGGGAGTGGATCGATCTCTCCGAGTCGCTCTCCGATTTCGTCAAGGAGGGGAGGGGCGCGCTCCTCGTCGAGAGCGCCGCGCTCGAGGCGCGCGGGATCCCGGCGAGCGACCTGATCTCAGAAGCCTCACCGGCGGCGATGAGCGAGATCGCCGGGGCCCTCGCCAGGTGCGACCGCACCCTGGTCTTCTGAGGGGCGCCATGGCATCCATCCTGCTCGTGCTGACCAGTTCTCCTCAATCGCCGCCCGGCCAGCGGGCCCTCGCCATCGCCGGATCGCTGGCCGAGGCCGGCCATGCCATCACGCTCTGCTGTCTCCAGGACGCTGTATTCCTGGGTGCCGGCGACCAAGCCCGGCCTGCGCTCAGTCGCCTGCTTGGGGGCGGCGCCCGGTGGGCGGTGCTGAGGGAAGACCTGGCGATGAGGGGCCTCCCCGCGCATGAGGGCGCCTCGGTGGTGGACCACGCCGGAGTCGTGGCCCTTTTGGCGGGAGGGTACGACCGGGTGATCGGCTGCCTGTGAAACCGAATGCGGAACGAGAGGGGGTGAGCAGATGAAGTCCCGAGGAGTGTTGCTTTCCAGCGCCTTTGCGCTTCTGTTAGGAGGCCTGGCGGGAGCGTTCATTCC
Source organism: uncultured bacterium (assembly GCA_964642915.1). Lineage (GTDB taxonomy): Bacteria > Methylomirabilota > Methylomirabilia > Rokubacteriales > CSP1-6 > CAZXPE01. Next base: position 3,866 of record CAZXPE010000030.1, read on the forward strand.
CCTCGCGTGGGCGGGAACGGCTTTTGCCCAGCAAGAGCAGATCAAGGGCAGGGTGGTCGGCGAGACCTGCGCGAGGAAAGGGAAGGTGGGGGAGTGCTATCTCAAGTGGGCGCACCCCATGGTCCTCTGGATCGAAGACGGATCGTACTACCGCATCGACTTCCTCGGCGAAGGACTTGACCAGGCAGCTCTCGACAAGGCGTTCGGGAGAGAGGTGGTCATGGAGGGGTGGATCACAGGGAGGACTATCAAGGTGACCAGGTTGACGGTCCTCGACGCTGGAGGGAAGAAGGAGTTCTTCAAAGGGTGACTCTGAAATCGGGCCCCTGGATCGGGGCCGCCTTCGCGCTTCTCCTGACGTTGGCCAGCCCTGCCCTGGGGGAGAAGGGATACCTCCGCCAGGATCTCCTGATCGAAACCGAAGAGATGGCAGCGCTCCTGGACGCCCCGGAAGTCCGCATTATTGACGCCACTGAGGATGAGTCGGGCGCCCGCATCCCAGGGGCGGTCACGCTCTACCATCTCAGCCTGACCAGACTGGAGGAGCGTAAGAAGAGCGGCTACCCCGTGAGCCCCGAGGAGGCCGAGAAGATCTTCGGCGGGGCCGGGATTGATGCGGACACCCAGGTGGTCGTCTACGACAAGGGAGACGGCCCCCTTGCCTCCGCCTTCTGGTTCGTCCTTAATTTCTACGGCCACGAGAAGGTGAGGGTCATGAACGGCGGCCTCAGGAAGTGGGTCAAGGAGGGCCGTCCCGTCACTCAAGACCCTCCCGCTGTGGGGAAGAAAAAGTTTGTCGCCAGGCCCAATCCTGACCTCATCGCCCCCCTCGCATGGATGAGGAGAAAAATCAGGGACAGGGATCTTCGGATCCTGGACGCACGGTCGTTCAAAGAATACGTCGGAGAGGAGATTCTCCCGGGGGCGTCGCGGGGCGGCCATATCCCCGGCGCCATCCACTTCGAGTGGACGAAGGTCTCCGGCCGGGAGGACACCTTCAAGCCGGCGGACGAGCTGAGGCGGATCCTGGAGCAGCGCGGGATCACCAGAGACAAGGAGATCGTGGCCTACTGCCATACCGGGATCGGCCGATCCACGGATCTCGTGCTGGCATTGAAGCTCCTCGGCTATGAGAAGGTTCGCCTCTACGCGGGCTCGTGGGAGGAGTGGTCAAGCGACCCGAGGCTGCCCGTCGAGAGATAAGTGAAGACGCGATCAAGACTTGACAGAAACGTGCAGACGTTGGGCGATCAGGAACGCTAGGGACGATGCTCGGGCGACGGGCCTTCATCAAGCTGGCGGGCATCCTGGGGTTCGGGCTTTCTGCCCCGGCGAAGCTCCTGGCCGGGGTGGTCAGGGTAGAGGACCCGCTCCATTCGTACTCCGACAGGGGATGGGAGGATCTCTACCGGAAGGAATTTGCCTCCACCCGTGGCGATGCCGCCGGCTACGCCTTCCACTGTTCCAACTGCCAGGGGAATTGCGCCTTCCAGCTTTTCTCCAAGGACGGAGTGATCGTCAGGGAAGAGCAGCTCGCCCAGTACCCTCAGATCAACCCGGAGATCCCCGACGCCAATCCCCGAGGCTGCAACAAGGGGGTGATCCATTCTCAGGCCATGTACGAGAAGGACCGCCTGCTCCATCCTCTGAAGCGCGCCGGCAAGCGCGGAGAAGGGAAGTGGCGAAGGATCTCCTGGGACCGGGCCCTCAGGGAGATCAGCGAGAAAGTGGTGAACGTGCTCAAGCGGGAGGGGCCCGGCGGCGTGATGATCCACACGGGGACGGGGATCATTTCTCAGGGACGGAGGGCCGGTCCCCTGCGCCTGGGCTCGCTGCTTGGCTCGATCAGGATGTACCCAGCGAGCGCTGTCGGAGATATGTTCACCGGCGCCTCGCTGGCCTACGGGATCCCCAATGTCGGCCACTCGCTGGATGCCTGGTTCGAGGCCGACATGATCGTTCTCTGGGCGTTCAATCCCAATGTGACCAGGATCCCCGACGCCCACTATCTCTGGGAGGCGAAGTGGAGAGGCGCAAAGATCGTCGTGATCTCCCCCGACTACAACCAGACAGCGATCCACGCCGATCTGTGGGTGCCCGTCGAGCCGGGGAGCGACAGCTTCCTGGCGATGTCACTCGCACACGTCGTTCTGAAGGAGAAGCTTTATCAGGAGGCATTCATTCGGGAACAGACAGACCTTCCGTTCCTGGTGAGGCGGGATACCGGGAAGCTACTCAGGGAGAGCGACCTCAGAGAAAAGGGGAGCCCCGAGGTTTTCTATCTCCGGGATCAGAAAACCGGGCGGGCGGTTGAGGCTCCGGGGAGTCGCGGGAGCAAGCGGGACACGCTCCGTCTGGGGGAGATCGTCCCGGCCCTGGAAGGGAGCTGGGAGATCAGGGGAAAGGACGGCGGGGCCATCCCTGTCACGACGGTCTTCGAGCTGGTCCGCGCCGAGGCGGCCAGGTTCCCTCCCGAGGAGACGCGCTCGAAGACCGGCGTCAACCCGGGCGTCGTCTACCGGCTCGCCCGCGACTTCGCCCGGGCTGAGAAGGCCGGCATCACCATCGGGTTTTCCCTCCACAAGTACGCCTGGGGGATCCTCGCCTGCTGGGGTCAGGCGCTTCTCTGCGCTCTGACGGGCCACGCGGCCGACACGGGCGGCCTCGACACGGAGCACCAGTGGAGCCTGGGTGGCATCGGACCCCTCTCCAGCCCCAAGCCCCCGCGCTTCGAGTCGGGGTTTCTTTCCGAGTGGATGGCGGGGAGGATGTGGGAGACGTTCAGGAGGCACTACGACGAGGAGGAGTTCAGCCGGCGGGCCGGGATGAGCGTTGACGAGGTGGTCAGGCTCGCCGAGAGGAGCCTGAAGGAGAAGTGGTTCGCCTACTTCGGCGAGCCCAGGGTCCGCATTCTCTTCGCTGACAACATCTTTCGCCGCAACAAATCGTCAGAGCACTACAAGCGGGCGGTCCTGGAAGCCACAGAGCTTTACGTCAACGTCAACTACAGGATGGACTCCTCGGCGGAGCTGGCCGACTACGTCCTCCCAGCCCAGGGCCACTACGAGGGGTGGGACATCCGGGGCGAGGTCGGCTACCACCGCTTCGTGAATCTGGTGGTCCCTCCGCAGGGTCTCAAGGCCGTTGGAGAGGCCAGGGGCGAGTGGGAGATCTGCCGCCTTCTGGCTCAGGGGATCGAGCGCGCGGCTCGGGGCCGCCGGATCACCAAGATCGTCGATCCCGACTTCACGGTGGCGCGTGAAGGGAAGAGCGGGCCGGTGACGCGGGACCTCGACACGCTCCACGCCGACTTCACGATGGGCGGCACGCTCATGAGCGACAGGGACGTGGTGAAGTGGCTCATCGAGAACGTGCCGGCCTTCAGGCCGTGGAGTTTCGAGGACGCCGTCGAGCGCGGCTTCATCGTCCTGAACAGTGAGGCGGGGCTCACCTCGCCGCTGTATACCAACAGGCCCTACCACTCCTTCGAGGAGCAGGTCTATCTCAGGCGCCCGTACCCGACCCTTTCGGGCCGCCAGACGTTCTGCATAGACCAGGAACTGTTCTTGAGGCTCGGCTCTCCGGTCCCGACGGCGCGCGAGCCGCTTCACCCCTCCAGGTTCCCTCTCAGGTTCTACACCCCGCATACGCGGTGGGGGATCCACTCCACCTGGCGGAGCAACAAGCACCTCCTCCGTCTCCAGCGCGGAGTTCCGCATGTGTATCTGAACCCCGGGGAGGCGGCTAAGAGGGGAATCGGCGACGGCGAAAGGGTGAGGGTCTGGAACGACGTCGGAGAATTCTACGCCACGGCCAAGCTTCACCCGAGCGCGAAACCCGGGTCTCTAATGATGGAGCACGCCTGGGAGCCCCATCAGTTCCAGGGGAAGTCAGGGATGGACGCGCCCGTGGCCGGGCTTCTTTCCCCCTTAGAGCTGGCGGGAGGGTGGGGGCATCTCAAATTCTCGGCCGAGTGGGACGGCAACCAGCTCGCCAACGAATCGTCGGTTGAAGTTGAGAGGGCGTGAGATGTCCAGGCGCCAGCTCGCGATGGTCCTGGATCTCAACAAGTGCATCGGCTGCCAGACGTGCACCATGGCCTGCAAGACCCAGTGGACCAACCGGAACGGCCGCGAATACATGTACTGGAACAACGTCGAGACGGCCCCCGGAAAGGGATACCCGAAGGAGTGGCAGGAGAAGCTCGGGAAAATCCCCTCGATCGAGGAGTACGGGGTTCCGTGGGAGATGAACTACGAGGCCGCCCTTTTTGAGGGGCGGACCCCGTGGCTAAGGCCTGCCGGGCCGACGCCGCGATGGGGGCCGAACTGGGATGAGGACGAAGGGGCCGGCGAGTACCCAAACTCCTACTACTTCTACCTTCCGAGGATCTGCAACCACTGCACCGATCCTCCGTGCCTCAAGGCCTGCCCGCGACAGGCGATCTACAAGCGTCCTGAAGACGGGATCGTTCTGATAGACCAGGAGCGGTGCCGGGGTTACCAGCACTGCATCGCCGCGTGCCCCTACAAGAAAATCTACTTCAACCCTAAGCTCTCAAGATCTGAGAAGTGCATCTTCTGCTACCCCAGGATCGGGCAGGGGCTTCCGCCGGCCTGCGCCCAGCAGTGTGTGGGACGGATCAGGTTCGTCGGATACCTTGACGACCAGGACGGCGCGGTCTGGAAGCTCGTGGAGAGGTGGAAGGTCGCCCTCCCGCTCAGGGCTGACTTCGGGACCCGGCCCAACGTCTACTACGTCCCGCCGCTCTCCCCGCCAAGGTATAACGAACAGGGTGAGCCGGCTGTTGAGTCACGCATCCCGGCAGATCTCCTCATCAAGCTCTTCGGCCCTTCGGTGCCCGAGGTTTTGAAGACTCTTGAGAGCGAGAGGGAGAAAAAGCGGCGCGGCGAGCCCTCCGAGCTGATGGATATTCTCATCGCGTACCGGCACGAGGAGATGTTTAAGCTGTGAAGTGGATCCGCCACGGCATGCTGCTGATCCTGCTCGTTCTGGGGGAGGTGGCTCAGGCGGGCCAGGATCCGATGGAGTGGCTCGCGCTGGAGGGGGCGATCATCACCGCTCGATGGCGCCCGGGCCCCTTGCCGGTGGACCCGGCGCGCGCTGAGTGGCGCGGTATCGAAGCCGCACAGGTGAGGCTCTACCCGCAATCCTCGGTGAAACCCGGGAGCGCCGCTCAGGAGCCAGTCAAGCTCGACGTGAGGGCCCTCTACAACGGGAAGGAGCTTGCCCTCAGCATGGAGTGGGCCGACGGCGGCCGGTCAGCCACCCACGACATCGGACGATTTCCCGACGCTGTGGCAGTCCAGTGGCCGATTCGCTACGGCGCGGGGGTGAGGCTCCCTTACGTGGGGATGGGCCATAAGGGACACGCCGTGGCTCTCTGGTTTTGGCGGGCAGGTGGGAGCGCGGAGATGCTGGCCGCCGAGGGGTTCGGAAGCCTGACGCCACAGCCGTCAGACGGCGTGATCGCGAGGTCAGTGTGGGACCGAGGCCGATGGAAAGTCGTTTTCAAGCGTTCCCTCGCGGCGCCTCAGGGCGCTTACGTTAGGCTGGAGCCAGCCTCGGCCGGGCTCGTTCCTCTCGCCTTTGCCGTCTGGAACGGGGAGGCCGGTCAGCGCGACGGCGACAAGTTTCTCTCGCCCTGGCTCCTCCTGAATTTCCAGCGGGGGAAGGTGGACGCCGAGTACGCTAAGAGTCTCGTCTGGGCCCCGAGGATCAAGGGCGACCCCGAGGCAGGGAAGGCCCTTATGACGGCAAAGGGGTGCGTCGCCTGCCACAGCTATCCGGGGAACCCGATCAGGGCTGAGACCGGCCCCGACCTCACCTGGGCGGGAGCGATCCACCGGCCCGAGTACCTCCTGGAGTCGATCCGGGAGCCGTCAGCCGTGATCGTGCCGCATCCGAGCTTTCACGCCGTCGTTGAAGGGAAGCAGGTCTCGACGATGCCGAAGCTCGACATGCCGGCCGAAGAGGTGTTTCACATCGTCGAGCATCTGCGCACGCTCGGAATCGAGGGGAAATGATGCGCCTGGCAAGGTTTTCGCTAGTTGAATTTTCCGTCAGGCATCCGAAGCTCGTCGTCTCTCTGACGATCGTCTTCACCCTCGCGTTTATGACGCAGTTCCCGAGGATGAGGACGGACACGAATCCGAAAAATATGCTCCCGGCGACGTCCGACGTCAGGGTGTGGAACGACGAGGTGGACAGGACATTTGCGCTTTACGAGGACATGATCGTCCTCGGCATCGCAAACGAAAAAGGGATCCTGAACGGCGAGACGCTCGGAAAGATCAGCAGAATTACGGACGGCATCCTCAAGATCAAGGGCGTCGCGGCGAGGGACGTGAACAGCTTTCCCACCATCACCAATGTCACGTTCGAGTCGGGGACTTTGAGGGTGGCGCCTCTGATGACGGAAGTCCCCAAGACAGATAAAGACATTGAGAACCTTCGCAAGATGCTGTTTGAAAACCCCCTCTTTGTCAATCGCATCATTTCAAACGATGGAAAGACCACTGCAATATATATTCCTCTCGAAAAGGGAGCCAATGGCAAGGAAGTGGCGGATAAGCTGCGCGAGATAGTGAAAAAGGAAAAAGGCGGCGAGAGGTACTACGTCGCGGGCGATCCGGTTGCGAGGGATACGTTCGGCGCGGAGATGTTCAAGCTCATGGCGATCTTCGCCCCGATTGCGGGCATGGTGATGCTGGCGGTGCGGTATCTCATGTTCAGGGACCTTTTCCTCTCCGTCACGCTGATGATGGACGCCATGATCAGCATCGTCTGGAGCATGGGTCTCCTGATAGCGCTCGGATTCCCCATCCACATCATGAGCTCTATGGCTCCCGTCTTCCTGATGGCCATCGCAACGGACAGCATTCACATCTACAACGAGTTCTACTTCCGCTACAGAGAGAGCAAAGATAAGAAGGCCGCGATCATAGAGACGATGCACGCTGTGGGCCGCCCCGTGCGATACACCGCCCTGGCGACGGCTGTGGGCTTCGCGGTGCTCCTGTTCATGAACATCATTCCGGTCAGGGTCTTCGGAGGTCTGGTCGCGTTCGGCACGGTGGCGCTGAGGATCTTGAGCTTCAGCTTCATCCCCGCGATGTTTGTCTTCGTGAATGAGAAAAACATAGAGAAGGCAGCGCGGGGAGAAGATGTCTCGTTGAGCAGGGCGTCGCGGTTCCTGAGAGGGCTTGCCGGATTCGGCGCGCATAGACCCACAGTGACCGTTTTCATCGGAGTCGTGTTGGGTGTGGCGGCGGTCATCGGAGTGACAAACATAGTGGTGAACAATAATATGGTGGAGTGGTTCAAGGAGAAGAGCGAGATACGGGTGGCTGACACCGAGATCAACAGGGCTCTCGGCGGCACTTCCACAGGCTATGTCGTGGCGATCTCGAAAGAGGAAGATTTTATCAAGAACCCCGAGACAATGAGGTATATAGAGGGCCTCCAGAGGCATCTGGAAAAACTGGCTGTCGTGGGAAAGACCTTCTCTGTCGCGGACTACGTGAAAAGGATCAACCGTGTTCTCCACGACGACGACCCCGGGTTTGACGTCATCCCCGAGACAAAGGAGGCCGTCGGCCAATACCTGTTCCTCTTCAGCATGTCAGCGAAAGCGTCGGATCTGAACAACGTGGTTGATTATCCTTTCAGCAAAGCCAACGTATGGGTTCAGCTCAAGACCTGGGACGCCCAGGCAATGGAGGAAGTCATCAGGGCTGTCGATGACTACAGGAAGGCGCATCCGTTCTCCCTGGAGCTCAAGCCCGCGGGAATAGCGTATTTCAATGTTGTCTGGAACGACGAGGTCCTATGGGACATGGTCAAAGGATTTATAGGCGCTCTCATCGTGGTCTTTGTAATCCTCATCTTCAACTTCCGCTCTTTCAAGTGGGCTGTCGTCAGCTACGTCCCGCTCCTTTTCACGATTCTCCTCATATACGGAGTGGTGGGCTTCAGCGGCAAGAGGTTTGATATGCCCATCTCCGTGCTTTCGTGCCTGTCTTTAGGCATGGCGGTTGATTTTGCGATTCATTTCATAAGCAGGTTTAAACGAAGGCTGGCTGAGAGCCCGATCAATGCTCCGGACTCCGAACTCATTACAGAGTCATTGCTGTGGACCGCCGCAAGGCCCGGCAAAGGGATCATGCGTAATGCAGTGCTCTTCGCGGCATCTTTCGCTGTAATGATTTTCGCGCCGCTCACGCCCTACATAACGGTCGGCGCGTTTATCGTCAGCATGATGATGCTGAGCGCTCTGATGACAATAGTCTATCTGCCGGCTCTGATAGTATTGCTGCGGGGCTGGCTGTTCAAAGGAGGACTGAGATGATGCCGGCAGCGAGGAAGCTTTTGCTGGTCCTTGCGGTTCTCGCTCTGCTGACGGCCCCGGCGCCCGCTCGGGCCCAGCCTTCGGCTGAGGAGATCATGACTAAGGCCCACCTGGCCATGTACTATCCGGGGGAAGATATGCGGGCGCGGGTGACGATGCGCCTGGTCTCGCGGGACGGCAAGGAGCGCCTCCGAGAGCTGACGATGACCCGCCGCGACCTGAAGGACGGAGGAGAGCAGCGCTACTTCATCTACTTCCATCGGCCGCCTGACGTGCGCGACATGACCTTCCTCGTCTGGAAGTATCCGGGGAAGGACGACGACCGCTGGCTCTACATCCCGGCGATCAAGCTGGTGAGGCGCATCGCCGCCAGCGACAAGCGGTCGAGCTTCGCCGGATCCGACTTCTCCTACGAGGACATTTCGGGACGCGAGCCCGAGGAGGACAGCCACAAGCTGCTGCGGGATGAAAAGGCGGGGGAGCGCTCCGCCTACGTCGTGGAGAGCGTTCCGAAAGATCCCGGGAGCGTGGATTTCGGCCGGAAGCTCTCCTGGATCGACAGGGCCACCTGGCTCCCCCTGAAGGAGGAGTACTACGACCGCCGCGGCGAGCTGGCGCGGGTCTTCACCGCTGAGGAGGTGAAGGAGGTCCAGGGGTTCTGGACTGTCGTGAAGCGCGTCATGAAAAATGTCCAGACCGGCCACTGGAGCGAAGCCGTTCTGGCTGACGTCCGCTATAACCAGAAACTCTCCCCCGACCTCTTCAGCGAGCGCGCTCTCAGGGCTCCGCCGGCCGAGTTGACAAAGTGAGACGGTGGGCAATCGCATTCGCTCTCCTTCTGCTCTGGAGCGGATCGGCGGTGGCTGAGTCGCTTCCGATCCGCGGATTTCTCCAGGGAGAGATGGCGCCGCGCCTGCTCCGGCCTGACAAGTGCCCCAGGACCCAGCGGTGGGCCTGCCGGGAGGAGTTTGTCTTAGGCGGCGAGCGCCTCCAATTTGAGCTTGCCCCTCGGGGTGAGCGGTGGGGGTTTCTGGGTAAGGTGGAGGCGATCCACGATGCCGCCGGCGGGGAAGCCGAGATCGATCTCAGGGAAGGATATCTCGATCTGCGGTTTCCGGTTCTGGACCTCCGCCTCGGGAGGCAGATCATCACCTGGGGGGTCGGAGACATGGTATTCATCAACGATGTCTTTCCCAAGGACTGGGTAGCGTTCATCTCGGGACTGCCGCTGGAATATCTCAAGAAAGGCTCCGACGCTGCCAGCGCCACGATCCACTTGGCCGGCAGCTCCCTCCAGCTCGTCTTGATCCCCCGCTTCACCCCCGACACGGTTCCCGAGGCGAAGGGACTTCTCCGCTTCAATGACCCGATGGGGGTCGTCGAGCGCCGCTCGAAAGACGAGCCTTCCCCGGCTCTTGAGAACACAGAGGTTGGAGCCAGGCTCTCGCGCAACGTCCTCGGCTGGGACCTCTCCCTCTACGCCTACCGGGGGTTCTTCCATCAGCCGGCGGCAGAGTCAGAGCCCGGCGGCCTCAGATTTTATTATCCGCCCCTCAACGTCTATGGGGCCAGCGGCCAGGGGGCCTTGCTTGGGGGCGTTGTGAGCCTCGAGGGCGGCTACTACGGTTCGCGCTCTGACAGCTCGGGGCTGGATACGCCTGTGGAAAACTCCTCTGTCAAGCTCCTGGCAGGCTATCAGCGAGAGCTGATTCCTGATCTGACGGCGGGCGGGCAGTACTTCGTTCAGGTCATGGAGGACCGCGCGGAATACATGGAGACCCGAGGCGCGGGAATGCCGAAGCGTCCCTCGGTCCGCCACGTCCTCACCCTGAGGCTCACCCAGCTCCTCTGGAATCAGACTCTCAAGCTCGGCCTCTTCCTCCTGGCCAGCCCCAACGAAGGAGACTTCTACCTGAACCCCGAGGTCAAGTACAACGTGACCGATGCGTTGTGGGGCGCCATGGGGGTCAACCTCTTTGGCGGCCCTCGCCGCAGCGAGTACGGCCAGTACGAAGGGAACTCGAACCTCTACGCGGTGGTCCGCTACGCCTTCTGAGGTGGCTCAGAGAGAGGGGTGGGGCGGCAATGTCCCGCTGGACACTTGAACGGGAAAGTGTGATAGCATACTGATATCTTCTAACGCGGAGGAGCCGGTCATGCCTCAAGTTCTCATCAGAGACCTCGATCCTGCCGTGGTCAGAAAGCTGAAGTCGCGCGCTCGGCACCATCATCGTTCCCTCCAGGCGGAACTGAAGGACGTTCTGGAGCAGGCCGCCACTATGAATGCCGTCGACATCCGTGCCAAAGTGAAACGGATTCGGGCGATGTTCGTAGGCCGCACGTTCAGCGACAGCTCGACGCTCATCCGCAGGGATCGAGCACGTTGAGCCATTTCGTGGTCGACGCGAGCGTCGCGATAAAATGGTTCCTCCCGGAAATCCATGGGGACGCGGCGTTGCGTTTGCTGGACAATGACCACGACCTTCTGGTGCCGGACCTCATCTTTCCAGAGATCGGCAATGTCCTGTGGAAACGGGTGCGGCGAAGGGAGGTGACTGTCAGCGCAGCGAGCGCGACACTGGAAGCGTTTGTCTCGCTCCCTTTCCAGATTTACCCGTCCCGGCCGTTGATGCCCCTTGCCCTGGAGATTGCCTGTCGCACCCAACGCAGCGTCTATGACAGTCTCTATCTGGCGGTCGCGGTGCTCAGGCAGTGTCCCATGGTGACCGCGGACCGTAGGCTCCACGATGCCTTAAAGAGCGGTCCTTTCTCCGCCAATCTTCTCTGGGTGGGGAATGTCCCGTGAGCGCAAATTCCGCATGGCACGAGGTTTGGGACGCCTTCTGAAAGGAGGTGACGCGTATGTACATGGAGCAGTGGCTCCGGTTGCTCGGGGGAGTTATGGTGCTGGGTAGCGTCCTCCTCGCGGTGTACCACCATCCCGCGTGGCTCTGGCTCACCGGCCTGATGGGGGTGAACCTGATCCAGTCGGCCTTCACCAACTTCTGACCCTCGATGATCGTCCTGCGGGCCGCAGGAGTGAAGTACAGTCCGTCCCGGGGATAGCCCCGGCGACATAGAGGGGCAGGAAGGGTGGGGTGCGGCCTTCCCCCACCGACACGATCACGTGTCATAATGCTCATCGGCGGGTAAGGAAGCGATGCTGAGGGCGTCGAAGCGTGCGGGCGCGGTGGCGGCTC
>CAZXPE010000030.1:15446-17764 GCA_964642915.1 uncultured bacterium
GCTCTGGCCGTGGCCCTTGTGCTTCTCGCGGGGTGCTCGGAGCGGGAGGATCTGGCGAGGGTGAGGTTGTGGGCCCTTGCGCCTCCGGAAGTCGTTCCGACCGAGGGGGCCAGCCGGGCGCCCGTTCGCTTCGCCGTAACCCTCACGGTTTCTCCGCAGGAGGGCTACCAGCTCTACGGAGACCTGACCGAGGCGCTGGCACAGAAGATAGGCCGTCCCGTCCGCCTCATCCTCCGAAGGACCTTCTCTGAAGTCAATGACCTTGTCAGAAGCCGGCAGGCCGAGCTGGCCCAGCTCTGCGGCCGCGGCTTCCTCCAGGGTCGCGCCGACTTCGGCCTTATGGCCCTCGCCGTTCCGGAAGTGAGGGGACGGAAAAGCCATCCCGCTTACGTCATCGCATCGGCGGAGAGCGAGATCAGCTCGCCGGGCGAGCTTGAGGGGAAGACGTTCGCGTTCGCCGATCCTCTCTGTGCGCCTGAGCCGTTCCCCGCGGGCTCCCGAGGCCGGCGCCCCGAAGCCTTTTTCAAGCGGAAACTCGTGATCACGAGCCACGACAGGGCGATCCGCGCCGTCGCCGAAGGGCTCGTGGATGGGGCCCTGGTGGATGGGCTGGTCTACGCGCGGCTCGCCCTCACCGACCCGAGCCGGATCGCGAAGACGAAGGTCATCGGGGAGACATCTCCCTATGTCAATTCCCCGATCGGCGTCCACCCCCAGCTTGATCCTGAGTTGAAGGAGGACCTCAGGAGAGCGCTCCTGACCCTGCATGAGGAGCGCCGAGGTCGAGCGGTCCTGGCCCGGCTCGGGATCGAGCAATTCGTCGCTCCCGCTGGCGAGGGAGGCCGGTGAGGATGAAACGGTTCATTGCGAGGACGCTCGGGGTCAGCGTCAGGGTGAAGATCATGGGGATCGCTCTGGGGCTGGTCCTCCTGCTGGGCGCCGGCGCAGTGGTCCGAGTCCAGTGGGTCACGCGAGCGACGCTCGCCCGGGAGCTGGACGAGCGGGCTCACTCTATCGCCCGGGACGTGGCGGCGCGGGCCGCCGACCTCATCCTCCTGGAGGACCTCGTCTCCCTCGGGGATCTCGTCCTTGACACGCTCACGAGCAGCAAGGATGCGCGCTACATCTTCGTCCTGGACGGGCACGGCAACGTCCTGGCCCACACCTTCGGCCATTTCCTGCCCCCTGACCTCCAGGTGGTGAACTCGGGTGGGGAGTACCCCGGAGGATTCAGGATCCAGAGGCTCAGGAGCGAAGAAGGAGTGCTCCGCGACATAGCGGTGCCCATCTTCGAAGGGCGAGCGGGAGTGGCACGGGTGGGGATGTCTGAGGAGCGGCTGGAGCAGACCCTGACCCGGACGACTGAGCAGCTCCTTCTGCTGATCGCCGCGGTCTCTCTGCTGGGGGTGCTTGCGGCGTACCTTCCGACGTTCATCCTCACGCGGCCCCTGTTGGAGCTGAGGGACTTGGCCAGGGCAGTGGGAAGTGAGGACTTTACCCGTCGAGCGCGGGTAAGGTTTGGCGACGAGATTGGCCAGCTCGCCGCGGCGTTCAATGCGATGGTGGAGAACCTGGAGCGAGCGGACGCCGAACGGTCCCGCCTCCTCGACGAGCTCAGAGCCAAGGAGCAGATGAGGCGGGAGCTTCTCGACAAGATCATCTCCGCCCAGGAGGACGAGCGGAAGCGCGTGGCGAGAGAGCTGCATGATGGAGCCAGTCGCTTGCCTCGCTCATGGTGGGGCTCAAGGTGCTGGAGTCCGCCGACCGCATTGACGAGGCAAAGGGGAAGGCTTCGGAGCTTCGCTCCATCGTAGATGAGGTTCTGCGAGGCGTGCATGACTTGGGCTGGGAGCTCAGGCCTAGCCTGCTGGACAGCCTGGGGCTGGCTGCCGCCATTCAGCGATCCGCCGAGGATTACGGCGAACGTTACGGTCTCCGCATCGACTGCCAGGTCACCGGATTTGACCATGGGCGCCTCCCGGCCGAGGTCGAGATAGCACTCTACCGGATCGTCCAGGAGGCGCTGACGAACGTGGCCAAACATGCCCAGGCCACGAGGGTGAGCGTGGTCCTGAGGCACCGGGGAGACTCGCTCCTGGCCATCGTCGAGGACGACGGCAGGGGGTTCGACGTGGAGGCGGTCCTCGGGGCGGCGCCCGTGGAGAAGCGCCTCGGCCTGTTCGGGATGAGCGAGCGAGCGGCGCTGCTCGGGGGACGGCTCTCGGTGGAGTCGGCTCCCGGCAAGGGCACTACGGTGTTCGTGGAGATCCCGCTTCCCGTACCGCCATGAAGCGCGGCAAGATTCGGATCCTCCTGGC
>CAZXPE010000031.1:0-17715 GCA_964642915.1 uncultured bacterium
CCAAAGTGCAGGTACCCGTTCCGCATCTCGGCGCGCGAGCGCGTCGGGTCGCTCGTGGACGAGGGGTCGTTCGAGGAACGGGACGCGGGGCTCCGCTCTCAGGACCCGCTGGGCTTCAAGGACACCAGGCGCTACACCGATCGCCTCAAGTCGGCGAAGGCGAAGACAGGCATCGAGGAGGCGGTGATCGCAGGTGTGGCCCGGATAGGCGGCTTCCCGGTCGTGCTCTGCGTCTTCGAGTTCGACTTCATGGGCGGCAGCATGGCGTCGGTTGTCGGGGAGAAGATCGCTCGCGCCGTCGAGATGGCCGTCCAGAAGCGAGTGCCTCTCATTATAGTTTCAGCTTCGGGGGGCGCCAGGATGCAGGAGGGTGTCCTCTCTCTCATGCAGATGGCTAAAACGGCGGCGGCCCTTCAGCGCCTTGGAGAGGAGCGCATCCCGTACGTTTCGATCCTCACCGACCCAACCACCGGCGGCGTGACGGCGAGCTTTGCGATGCTGGGGGACGTGATCGTGGCAGAGCCCAGGGTTTGCCGGGCCGCGGGACATCGCCGAGACGATCCGCCAGCCGCTCCCCGAGGGGTTCCAGCGCTCTGAGTTTCTCCTTGAGCACGGCCAGGTGGACCTCGTGGTTGAGCGCAGGGACCTCAAGGAGACTCTCCGCAGGATCCTCGCATGGTTTGAAGACCGCACATCGTTCCCGGTCCCATGACGTACGCTGAGGCCGTCTCGCTTATCCTCGCTCTCAGGGGGGGCGAGCTGGCGGGAATGCGCTCGGGTCTCGAGCGCATCCGGGGACTTCTCGATGCCATCGGCAACCCCGAGCGCCGCTACGGGATCATCCAGGTGGCGGGGACAAACGGCAAGGGATCGGTGGCGACCATGGTCGCCTCGATCCTGAAGGCCGCCGGGCTCAGTGTCGGGCTTTACACCTCACCCCACCTCTGTTCCTTCCGCGAGCGCATCCGTGTGAACGGCGAGGCGATCCCTGAATCCGATGTCGCCGAGCGGGTGAAGGCCCTGAGGCCCCTCGTCGAGAGCTTCGACACGACGATGTTCGAAGCGGCGACGGCTCTGGCCCTCGACCACTTCGCCCGCTCAAAGGTGGAGATCGCCGTGCTCGAAGTGGGGATGGGAGGCCGGCTCGACGCGACAACGGTGGGGGAGCCGCTAGTTTCCGTCGTCACCCGCATCGCCCACGACCATCAAGCGCACCTGGGGTGGAGCATCGAGGAGATCGCCAGGGAGAAAGCGGCCATCATTCGTAGCGGCAGAGCAGTGGCGGGGGCTCAGGCCCAGGAGGTCACTGAGATCCTGCTCCGGAGCGCCGAATCTGCCAGGGTCCCTCTTCTGCTTGAGGGGCGTGATCTTACCGTCTCTGTGTCGCGGGACGATCTCTCAGGGCAGCGGATCGACCTTTCCGGGCCGGGCTGGAATTTCGCCGGCGTTTGGCTTCCTCTCCTCGGAAGCTTTCAGCCAGGCAACGCGCTCCTGGCCGTTGCCGCGGTGAAGGAGTTGGGAGCGTCGGGGATCCGTGTCTCAGAAGCGGCGCTCAGAGAGGGGCTGGCCCGTGTCAGATGGCCTGGCCGCTTTCAGGTGGCCGGCCGGGACCCGTTTCTGATCCTCGACGGAGCCCACAACCCCGCCGGCGCTCAGGCGCTGGCCGCCTCTCTCGTCAGGTACTTCCCCGATGCCCAGAAGACCATGATCGTGGGGATCTCCTCCGATAAGGACAAGGCCGGGATTCTCAAGTGCCTTGCGCCGCTGGCGACCCGCCTCATCCTGACAGCTTCTTCTCACCCACGGGCCACCCCGCCGGGGGAGCTTCTGGCGCTCCTCCCGCCGATAGAGGGGAGGGTGGAGACGTCGGAATCGGTGGCCGAGGCACTATCCCTGGCGCAGAGTGATCCAAAGACCCCTGTAGTTTGTGTGTCGGGCTCGCTTTTCACAATTGCCGACGCGCTCTCTCTGATCAGGGGAGACCGAGATATTCCTTGCGGGATCGAAGGGGGGATTGATAGCATAGAATCCCTTTTTTCATAAGGACTCACGGAGCACTAGCTTTGGCGCGACCAACCATCTTCCTCCCCCTCTGCCTGGCCTTCCTGGCCCAAGCCGCTCCGGTCTTCGGGCAGGCCCCCCTGACGCTGAGAGAGACGGGTGGGGACGTGACGGTCCTCGCCGACAGGATCGAGCAGATCAAGGAGGACCTTCTGATCGCAGTCGGGAACGTGGAGATCACCCGTGGGGAGCGGCGGCTCACCGCCGAGCGGGTCGAGATCAACAGGAGGACCGGGGATGCGACGGCTGAGGGGAAGGTGACGTTCTTCGACGGCCAGGACCGCCTCCTGGGGGAGCGGATCGACTACAACTTGAAAACCGACACCGGGGTGGTCTACAACGGCTCGGCCTTCTCTCCGCCTTATTACCGACTGTCGGGCGAGAGGATGGAAAAGCTCGGAGAGCGCCTCTACGATATCCGGCAGGGAGTGTTCACCACCTGCGAGGGGGACCCGCCTGACTGGTCATTCAGGGCAGGGCAGGCCACCGCCGATATCGACGAGCACATCTTCGGGCGTGACGGCTCCTTCTGGATCAGGGACCTCCCGTTGATCCCCTGGGTGCCGTTCTTCGCCGCCCCCATCCGCCGCGAGAGGCAGACAGGCTTCCTCCTCCCGACCCTCGGGTTCTCATCCAAGAAGGGGTTCTTCGCCAAGATCCCGTTCTACTGGGCGATCGACGACAGCCAGGATCTGACTCTCTCACTGGACCCGTACAGCCGGCGCGGAGTCGGGGCGGCCGCCGAGTACCGCTACATCCTCTCTGAAAGCGCCCGAGGCGGGATTTCGGGAAGCTTCATCCGCGAGGCGCTCAAGGACGACGACGACCGCGGGACGTTCAGCCTCAAGCACTCCTGGCAGATCGACGAGCGTCTCTCCCTCAAGGCCGACGTCAGCGTGACGTCTGACGACCTCTACTTCCGCGACTACGGCGATTCCCTCAAGGAGCGGAGCCTCCAGCGAGCCGAGTCCAACCTCTTTGTGACCCGGCGCTGGGACTCGTGGAACCTCGTCGGCAACGTGAAGTGGTATCAGGACCTCACTTCCCGGAGGCCCGTGGAGCTTCAGCGCGTTCCTGAGATCAGGCTCTCAGGTCTGCGCCAGCCCGTCCCGGGCCTCCCCTCTCTCCTCTATGAGGTCGAGTCGAGCTTCACCAGCTTTGTCAGGGACGTGGGCTCCGACGGGGTGAGGGCTGACCTACATCCGCGCGTTTTTCTGCCGCTCTCCGTCGGCGGGCTCTTCACCCTGACGCCCTTCGTCGGCGGCCGGGGAACGCTCTACAACACCAGAGTGATCGGCTCCCGGCTTGCCAGAGCCGAAGGGGTGGAGATAGAGCAGACGAAGGACGAAGCCAGGCTCCGCGCTCAGGGTGAGGCAGGGGTGGATCTTGAGTCTCGCGCCTCGCGGGTGTATTCACTCGATGGGGCTGGAGGGATAGACCGCCTCCAGCACCTGATAGAGCCGCGGGTGAACGTGACCGAGATACGGGGGGTCAACCAGAAGGCGCTCCCACAGTACGACCGGGAGATCGACCGCATCGGAAAGGTGAGCCAAGTGACCTACTCGATCACTAACCGCCTGAACGCCAAAACCGTCGCAGGCCAGAACCAGGAGGCCGTGAGGTGGGAGCTGGCCCGCTTCCTGGTGGGACAGACCGTCAACCTCCTCCCGGATGCCGACGAGCCGTTCAAGGACCTCTCAGCCGACCTCATCGTACAGCCGAACCGGTATTTTCGGTTAAGGGGCGACGCCAGCTACAATGTCCATGGCGAGGGGCTTCAGACAGCTAACACCGATCTCTCCGCTACCGTCAAGGACGTGACGGCGACGGTGGGGACGCGCTTCAACGAGCGGGCGGACATCGAGTTCGTCAAGGGTGAGCTTCAGGCGAAGCTCCTCCCCTCGCTCGACGCTCACGCCGCCACCAACTGGGACGTGAGGAAAGGCGCGATGGTGGAGGGGCGCTTCGGCCTGGACTTCATCTTCCAGTGCTGGGCGATTGCGCTCGAGTACATCGAGCGCCACAAGGGCGAAGACGAGGTGCGCTTCTCGGTCAACCTCCTCGGGCTGGGCAAGGTCGGCAGCCGGGCAGGCACAGGGACCCGATGATCTTTCAGTCAGAAAGGATCGAATAGGATGGGCGGACTGAACTCCGTAGCGAGGAAGTTGAGGGAGCGGATCGAGGCGCGCGCCGCCACTGTGGGGATCATCGGTCTCGGCTACGTGGGGCTTCCTCTGGCGGTCGCCTTCGGCAAGACGGGGTTCTCAGTCGTCGGAGTAGACATTGACGGACGGCGGCTGGAACACCTCATGGCAGGGAAGAGCCCTGTCGAGGACGTCAGATCCAACGACCTCGCCGACCTGACGGCCTCAGGCCGGCTCTCGGTCACTGACGACTCAGGAGCGCTGGCCCGGGTTGACGCGATCATCATCTGCGTCCCGACTCCTCTCGGGAAGCACAAGGAGCCTGACATCACCCACATCGTCTCTGCGGCGGAGGCGGTCAGGAAGATCCTCCGGCGGGGCCAGCTCGTGGTGCTCGAATCAACCACATATCCTGGGACGACGCAAGAGGTCCTGCTTCCGCGCTTCGCCTCACGGGGCCTCAAGGTCGGCGAGGAGTTCTTCCTGGCTTTCTCGCCCGAGCGGATCGACCCCGGAAACACGCGCTTCGACCTGAGAGCGATCCCCAAGGTGGTGGGAGGTGTGACGCCGGTCTGCGGCGAGCTGACGCGGGTCCTCTACAGCCAGATCATAGAGCGCGTGATTCCGGTCTCAGGCCCACAGGTGGCTGAGATGGTGAAGCTCTTCGAGAACATCTTCAGGAGCGTGAACATCGCCCTGGCGAACGAGCTGGCGATCATGTGCAGGCAGCTCGGGCTCTCGGTGTGGGAGGTGATCGACGCCGCGGCCACCAAGCCGTTCGGCTTCATGCCGTTCTACCCCGGCCCCGGGATAGGGGGCCATTGCGTGCCCGTGGACCCTTACTACCTGTCGTGGAAGGCGCGGCTGGCCGGCTATGAGCCGAAGTTCATGGCCTTCGCCGACGAGATCAACAGCCAGATGCCAGCCTACGTGGTCAGGATGACTGCCGACGCCCTCAACGATCGCGGCAAGGCCGTTCGGGGGGCGAAGATCCTGGTGCTTGGCGTGGCCTACAAGCCGAACGTCGGCGACGTGCGCGAGTCTCCCGCTCTCGAAATCCTGGAGCAGCTTCTCGCTAAGGGCGCCAATGTCGCGTACCACGACCCGTACGTTTCCTCCCTCACGATCGACGGCAAGATCCTGGCCTCCGTCCCGTGGGGAGCGGCGGACTTCAAGAATCAGGACCTCGTGCTCATCCTGACCAATCACCGCGAGTTTGACGTGAGGCGCCTCGTTGAGATCGCGCCTCTCGTCTTCGACACGCGGAACGCCACCGGGTCGCTCGGCCAGCTTCCCAACGTCATCCGTCTTTGAGAGGAACGCGGGTGACCGTGCTGGGGGCGGTCTTTACCTCCCTTCGTCCACGCCAGTGGATCAAGAACCTCTTTGTCCTGGCGGGCCTCATCTTCGCCCAGAAGCTATTCACTCCGCTCGTCTGGCCGGCGATAGCCGCCTTCCTTCTCTTCTGCGGTCTCTCCGGCGCCATCTATCTGCTCAACGATGTCGCCGACTATGAGAAGGATCGGCTTCATCCGGCGAAGCGAAACCGCCCCGTTGCCTCCGGCGCCCTTCAACGCGGGACGGCGCTCTGGATCGGCGCAGCTCTCCTCCTGGGCTGCCTCGGGCTCTCGTTCAGGCTCTCGCCTCCGTTCGGCTGGGTCGCCCTTGCCTACGCGGCACTGCTCGTCGCGTATTCAATCTGGCTCAAGCACGTCGTCATCCTCGACGTGCTGACTGTTGCGGCGGGGTTCGTGCTGAGGGCGGTGGCGGGAGTGGTGGTCATCGACGTGGAGATATCAGGGTGGCTCCTGATCTGCACGATCCTGGTCGCTCTCTTCCTGGCGCTCGGAAAGCGGCGCCACGAGGCGCTCACTCTGGAGGGCGTGGCGGCCGAGCACCGTCCGGCCCTCGTCGAATACGGCCCCGCTTTTCTCGACCAGATGATCGCCGTGGTGACGGCCTCCACCGTCACTGCCTATGCCCTCTACACCATGTCCCCGGAGACCGTGGGGAAGTTCCACACCCGCTGGCTCCCCGTCACACTGGCGTTCGTCCTCTACGGCATCTTCCGCTATCTCTACCTCCTCTACCGGCGCCAGCTTGGAGGGAACCCGTCTGAGCTGCTGCTCGGTGACCGCCCCCTTCTCCTGAACATGCTCCTCTGGATGGCCGCCGTCCTGCTCCTGATCTACGGTCCCGCTGCAAAGGGTGTGCTAGAATAAATTTCTCACTTTAAAGGGCGAGAGGCTTTTCTATGCGGGCGCAGGTGGCGGTGTTGAGGACGAGGCCGGAGACGGTGGTAGAGGACTATGGCCGGCTCATGAGGCTCGCCAAGTATGACCAGGTCCTCCCCCGGGACCATGACCTGATCCTCAAGCTAAACCTCTCCTGGACAAAATACTTCCCGGCCTGCTCGACCCAGCCGTGGCAGCTCGAGGGGGTCCTCGCGGCGCTGACTGAGGACGGTTACGATCGGCGGCGCCTCTTCCCGGTCGAGAACAAGACCGTCGTCACCAACCCCTGCAAGGGAGCCGTCAACAACAAGTGGATGCCCGTTCTCGACAGGTTCGGGCTCCCGTTCATCCCGCTCCCCGAGGTCGAGTGGGTCACCTATCGGTTCAAGTCGCCCCTCCTCAGGCTCAACAAGATCTTCCCCGAGGGAATTGAGATCCCGAAGATGTACGCCGGGAAAAACATTTGCCAGTTGCCGACAGTGAAAACGCACGGGCATACCCAAACCACGGGAGCGATCAAGAACAGCTTCGGCGGGCTCCTCAAGGAGGTCCGCCATTACGCCCACGAGCATATCCACGAGGTGATGGTGGACCTCATGATGATGCAGAGGGAGCTTCACCCCGCTGTCTTCGCGGTGATGGACGGGACGGTTATGGGAGACGGCGCGGGACCCCGCACGATGCTCCCGCGGGTGGGGAACCTCATCCTCGCCTCGGCCGACCAGGTCGCCATCGACGCGGTTGCCGCGAGAATCATGGGGTTCGATCCGCTCTCGATCCCGTACCTCAGGATCTGCCACGAGCGCGGCCTCGGCGTGGCGGACCTCAGGGAGATCGAGATCGTCGGCGATGACGTATCCTCCGTGAACATGGGTTTCGCCGCGAAGCGGAGCCTGGTCATCTGGGGGGACCAGCTCATCAGAAAAGGGCCGCTGCGCCCGCTTAAGAAACTGCTCCTCCACTCGCCGCTCGTCGCCTGGGCGCCGTTTGCCTCAAACGTCTATCACGATCTCCTCTGGTACCCGACGGTTGGCCGCTCCCGCATCCGCGCCTTTGCGGCCACCGGGTGGGGGCGCCTGTTTACCAGGTATTGAGACGTGACAGAAACCGTCAGAGTCAGGTTCGCCCCGAGCCCCACCGGCCACCTCCACGTGGGGGGCGCTCGCACCGCTCTCTTTAACTGGCTCTTCGCCAGAAAGCATGGCGGCGCCTTCATCCTCCGCATAGAGGACACCGACCGCTCGCGCTCAACCGAGGAGCACATCGCCTCAATCCTGGAGGCGATGAAGTGGCTCGGCCTCAACTGGGACGAGGGGCCGCCTGAGCCCGGCTATCGGCAGACAGAGCGGATGGAGATTTACCGCGCCCACGCAGAGCGGCTCCTGGCAGAAGGGAAGGCTTATCGCTGCGGCTGCCCCCCGGATGAGCTGGAGTCTCTGCGCAAAGCGGCTCAAGGGCGCGGCCATACCTACCGCTACTCAGGCCGCTGCCGTGACCTGAATCTTCCGCCGAACGCTCCGCACACTCTCCGCCTCAAGATCCCCGCCGA
This sequence comes from uncultured bacterium, assembly GCA_964642915.1. Lineage (GTDB taxonomy): Bacteria > Methylomirabilota > Methylomirabilia > Rokubacteriales > CSP1-6 > CAZXPE01. The sequence continues at coordinate 7,989 of CAZXPE010000031.1, forward strand.
GGGGAAGACGATGGTCAGGGACCTGATCCACGGCGAGGTCTCTTTCGACCACGCCCAGCTTGACGACTGGATCCTGCTCCGCACAGACGGCAGTCCCACCTACAACTTCTGCGTGGTGGTGGACGACGTGACGATGAAGGTAAGCCACGTCATCCGGGGCAACGACCATCTCTCCAACACGCCGAAGCAGATCCTGTGCTATCAGGCACTCGGCTGTCCCGTTCCCGCCTTCGCCCACATTCCGATGATCCTCGGGCCGGACAGAAGCCGGCTCAGCAAGCGCCACGGCGCCACGAGCGTGCTCGCGTTCCGAGAGTCGGGGATCCTCCCGGAGGCGATGGTGAACTATCTGGCGCGACTCGGCTGGTCCCACGGCGACCAGGAGATTTTCTCGCGGGAGAAGCTGATCAGGCACTTCGACCTGGCCCAGGTCGGCTTGGCGGGAGCCGTGTTCGACGGGGCGAAGCTCGAGTGGCTCTCGGGCCACTGGCTCCGCGAGTCCTCGGCAGATCGTCTTGCCACTGACCTCGTCCCGTTCCTTGAGAGGGCGAAGCTCCCGGTCCCGTGTGACCGGGCATGGCTCGTCCGTGTCGCCGAGAGCCTGAAGGAACGGGCCAGGACCTTTGTCGAGATGGTGGGGACAGGGAGCTTCTACTTCACCGCGCCCGCGGGCTATGACCCGGCAGCCGCTGCCAAGTTCCTGACGCCGGAGTCGCTCCCGAGGCTGGAGCTTCTGATCAAACGCCTCCAGGGGCTTGAGTCATTCGAGGCGGAAAAAATCGAAGGGGTCTATCGCGGGCTCGCCGCAGAGCTGGGGCTGAAGCTGGTGGACCTCGCCCAGATGAGCCGCGTGGCCCTCACAGGCAAGAGCGTGAGCCCGCCGATCTTCCAGGTCATCGCAATCCTGGGCAGGGAAGAGACACTGGCGCGCCTCGGCGCCGCCAGAGCATTCATCGAGGAGAAGGCGCGGTGATGGTAATCCTCGCCCTCTTCGGCGGCATGGCCCTTCTGTTATACGGGATTCAGTTGACAGGGGAGGGGTTCCAGCGGGCTGCCGGGGGGCGACTCCGCTACCTCCTGACCCATCTGACCCGGAACCGTCTGATGGCAGTCGTCTCAGGCGCCACAGTCACGGCCATCATTCAGTCCTCCTCGGCCACGACGGTGATGCTCATCGGCTTCGTCTCAGCCGGCCTCATACCGTTCTCTCAGACTATGGGGGTGATCCTGGGCGCCGACATCGGGACCACGTTCACCGTCCAGCTCATCGCCTTCAAGATCACCGACTACGCGCTCTTGCTCGTGGGGATGGGGTTCACCGTCGTCTTCTTCGCCAAGCGCCGAATGGCGAAAGACCTCGGTGTGGCGCTTCTCGGCTTCGGCCTGATCTTCCTGGGACTCAAGGTGATGCTGGACGGTATGGAGCCGCTCAAGTCGAGCGCCCTGGCTAAGCAGATCCTCCTGACGCTCGCCGGCACTCCGGTGGCGGCTGTCCTCACGGCCGCGGTCTTCAGCGGCCTTGTCCACTCCTCCGCCGCCACGATTGGGCTCGCCATCGCGCTGGCCATCGAGGGACTCCTCTCCCTGAATGGGGCGGTCGCCATCGTGCTCGGCGCCAACATCGGCACCTGCGTCACCGCGCTGATGGCGTCGATCGGCGCCCGCGCCGACGCCAAGCGGGTCGCCGCGGCCCACATTGCCTTCAAGGTCCTCGGTGTGCTGATGATCCTACCCGTCATCGATCCGTTCACGCGCTGGATCGGGACCACGGCGGACGACGTTGGCCGCCAGATCGCCAACGCCCACACCGTGTTCAACGTCGTGATCAGCGCTCTCTTCCTCCCGTTCCAGAGCCTCGCCGCCAGGCTGATCGTCGTGCTGGTCCCCGAGGAAGAGGAGGGCGACAACCCGTTCAAGACCCGCTATCTGGACGACCGCTTCATCGGCCAGCCGGCCCTGGCGATCGGCCAGGCGACACGCGAGTCCCTCCGCATGGCCGACGTGGTTCAAGGGATGTTCAAGGACGCCATCGTCGTTTTCCGCCAGGACAACCAGGAGCTACTCGAGAACGTGGAGCAGCGAGACGACCAGGTGGATTACCTCGAGAGGGAGATCAAGCTCTTCCTGACGCGCCTGGGTCACGAGACGATGTCTCCCGACCTCGCCCACAAGGAGATCGCGCTCCTGTCGTTCATCAGCAACCTCGAGAACATCGGCGACATCGTGGACAAGAACCTGATGGAGCTGGCCCGGAAGAAGCTCTACCACGGGCGCCGCTTCTCCGAGGCGGGGGAGTCGGAGATCGTTGAGTTCCACTCTCTCATAGCGAAGAACCTGGAGCGCGCCATCGCGGCGTTCACTGCCGGCGACAGGAGCCTGGCTCAGGAGGTGCTGGACCAGCGTGCCGTCATGCGACAGAAGGAGCGCGAGCTGCGGGAGTCTCACCTGGCCAGGCTGCGCGCGGGCCTGGCCGAATCGCTGGAGACCTCAGAGATCCACCTGGATGTCCTCACCAACCTCAAGCGCGTCAACTCCCACGTGACCGCCCTCGTCTTCCCGATCCTGGAGGGAATTTGAAGCTGTTCACACCGCAGTATTCAGCGGTGGCCCTTTCTCCGTTGACGCGCAGCAGGCGTGGTTGACAATGCGCGTCGCGGGCGGGGATAATGAATCTCCCAATCCCCGTGGAGGGTGCCATGCCCCAACGCTTGAAGATCCTCCTGATCTCTCCGGAGGTTGAGCCGTTCGCCAAGACCGGCGGCCTCGCCGATGTGGCGGGGGCGCTCCCCAAGGCCCTGGAGGGCCTGGGGCACGACGTCAGGGTCCTGATGCCGATGCACCGCGGAGTGGAGAGGCACTGCGGCTCTCTCACGACGGCTGTCCCTCAGCTCAGAATCCCGATCGCCGGCAGGACCTCAGAGGGAGCGATCCTTGAAGGCCGCCTGGGACGCAACGTTCCTGTTTACTTTCTGAAGGCTGACCGCTACTACGACCGCGAGTGGCTCTACACAACCCCCGAGGGCGACTACAGCGACAACTGCGAGCGGTTTATCTTCTTCTGCCGCGCCGCGCTGGAGGCTTTCCGACTTCTGGGCTGGACGCCTCACGTCATCCACGCCAACGACTGGCAGTCGGGCCTGCTGCCCGTGTATCTGAAAACCCTCTACCGCGACGATCCCGCGTACTCGAAGATCGGCACCCTCTTCACCATACACAACCTGGGCTACCAGGGAATGTTCTGGCACTACGACATGCCCATGACAGGCCTCGGCTGGGACCTCTTCACTCCGGCGGGGATCGAGTTCTACGGCAAGATCAACTTCCTGAAGGGCGGCCTGGTCTTCTCCGATCTGCTGAACACAGTGAGCCGGACCTACGCGCGGGAGATTCAGGCCCCCGAGTTCGGCTGCGGCCTCGAAGGGGTGCTCCAGGAGAGGAGCCGCGATCTCCACGGCGTGGTGAACGGGATAGATTACGAGGCGTGGAACCCGGCCGCCGACTCTGAGATCCACAAGCGCTACTCCGCTAACGACCTCGAAGGGAAGGCGGCGTGCAAGCAGGCCCTCCAGGGCGAGCTGGGGCTCGCGCCCGACCGGGCTGTCCCTCTGATAGGAATGGTCACGCGGCTGAGCGAGCAGAAGGGTCTCGACCTGGTCCTGGCCGCTCTCCCCGGCCTTGTGGCGGCGGGCGCCCAGCTCGTGCTCCTCGGCACCGGAGAGCCCGGTCTCGAGGAGGCGTTCAGTAAAGCGGCGGAGGCGCATCCGGGAAGGGTGGCCGTGAAGATCGGATACGACGGTGGACTCGCCCGCAGGATCTACGCTGGATCCGATTGCTTCCTCATGCCGTCCCGCTACGAGCCGTGCGGGTTGGGCCAGCTCATCAGCCTCCGCTACGGGACTGTTCCCATCGTGAGGCGCACGGGGGGATTGGTTGACACCGTCAAGGAGTTCGACCCGCTCCTGCGGTCAGGGACGGGGTTCGGCTTCGACCTCCTGGACCACGAATCGCTCCTGGACGCCGTCAACCGGGCGCTCTCGGCCTACCGTGAGCCCGGTCTCTGGCGCCAGCTCGTGAGGAACGGCATGGCCGAGGACTTCTCCTGGGACGCATCGGCCCTAGATTACGTCACCCTCTACCGCGAGGCCGCCAAGCGCGCCAACGCCCGCTGATCGGAGGACCGGAATGAAGAAAGTCGAGGCGATCATCAAACCGTTCAAGCTGGACGACGTCAAGGAGGCCCTCACCGGGCTGGGGATCGTGGGGATGACCGTCACCGAGGTGCGCGGCTTCGGCAGGCAGAAAGGGCACACGGAGCTTTACCGCGGCTCCGAGTACACGATAGATTTCCTGCCGAAAGTGAAGATCGAGGTCGTTGTCCCCGACGGCATGGTGGAGAAGGTGGTGTCCACGATCTGCGGGGCCGCGAAGACCGGCTCAATCGGTGACGGGAAGGTCTTCGTCCTGCCGATCGGCGATACGATCCGGATCAGAACCGGAGAGCGCGGGGAGGACGCCATCTGAACGGAGGCCTTCAGCGGCCGGCAATCGGTGGCCGGCGTACTGAGGCAGAGCGCTGATGGCTGAGCGCCTCAGTGAAGGTCGCTGGCTTTTAGACGTCTCCCCTGACGATCAGCGCGCTCTCGGCTTTCTGAGCAGTCTCGGCTTTTCGGATCCCCGGACGGCCCTCGCCAACCTGCACGCCCTCACCCCTACGCCGCGGGAGGCTGAGCTTCTCGCTCCCGCTCTTCCCCGGCTCCTCAAGGCTCTCGAAGCGGCGGCAGACCCCGACGCCGCCCTCAACAACCTGGAGCGTCTGGGCGAGGTGGCAGACCGCGCTGTTCTCTTCGCCACCATCGGTACTCACCCGGATGCGGCCCACCTCCTGGCGATTCTGGGAGGGGGAAGCCAGTTTCTCGCCGACAGCCTCCGCCGCCGCCCGGCGCTCCTGCCGTGGCTCCTCGATCCTGCCACGATGAGGCAGCGGTTTCGCGACGATCTGGCCGCCGAGCTGGACCAGGCCCTCGCTCCCTTCGAGCAGCCGCTCGCCAGGCTGAACGCCCTCCGCCGCTTCAAGTACCGTGAGCTTCTGAGAATCGGGAGCCGGGACCTTCTTGGTGACGCTGATCTCGCGGTTACGACGGAGGAGCTTTCCCGGCTGGCCGACGTTTGCCTGGACGCCGCCAGGCTCATGGCCGAGGAGGACCTCAAGGCTGAATATGGCCCGCCGCTGACCTCCTCGGGGGATCCCGCGGGACTCGCCGTCATCGCGATGGGTAAGCTGGGCGGGCTCGAGCTGAACTACTCCTCGGACATAGACATCATCTTCGTTTACTCGGAGGACGGCGAGACCGCAGGCGGCCCCGAAGGGAGGCTTCCCAACGGGGAGTACTTCGCCAGGGTCGCTCAGGAGATCGTCGCCGCTCTGGAGTCGGTGACTGATGAGGGATACGCCTTCCGCGTTGACCTCAGGCTGCGCCCGGAGGGAAGGATGGGGGCGCTGATCCTCTCGCTCGATGGCTACAGGTCGTACTACGCCGAGCGCGCCGAGCTTTGGGAGCGCCAGGCGCTTACCAAGGCGCGGTTTTCAGCGGGTGATTCCAGGGTGGGGGAGGCGTTCCTGGAGATGGTCAGGCCATACGTCTATCGCTCGGGAGTCGATCAGAAGATCATCTCCCGGATCCTGGGGATGAAGCGCCGGATCGACAGCGAGCTCCGGTCCAGGGGGCGAGGGCGCGGGAACGTCAAGCTCGGCGCTGGCGGGATCAGGGAGGTGGAGTTTCTGGTCCAGGCGCTCCAGCTTCTCTACGGCGGAGACGATCCGTGGCTCCGAGAGCCCAACTCGCTTCGCGCGATCTTCCGCCTCGCCGAGCGCGGCTATCTCTCCCACGAGATGGGCCGCTTCCTCTCAGGCGCGTACACGTTCTTGAGGACGGTGGAGCACCGGCTTCAGATCCTCCACGAGTTCCAAACCCACACCCTCCCCGAAGACCCTCAAGCCCTCGGGCTTCTTGCCCGCCGGATGGGGATCCCGCTCCCTCCTGACAAGGCGAGGAGGCGCTTCCTCTCCGAGCACAGAGAGATCACCCAAAAGGTGCGCCGGGCGTTTATCGAGTTCTTTGCGGCTCCCGCTCCTTCACGCGAGCCCAAGCGGCTCCGCATCCCCAGCATCGACGCCCTCAGGGCCACGGGCTTCGCCGACCCGGAGAGGGCGCGCCAGAACCTCCGTCTGGTCATGGAAGGGCGGCCTCTCGTCCCGTACCCGGGGCCGTTGCGCCGGGCTCTCGACAGGATCTTCCACGTTCTCCTCGACGCCCTCTGGCAGAGCCCCGATCCAGACCAGGCCCTCTCCCAGTTTGAGCGCTTTGCAGCCGCCTCGGGGGCGCGCACCGCCTATTTGGAGCTTCTGGCTGATCGCCCCGACCTCCTGACGAATCTCGTCCGCCTCTGCGCGAGGGGCGAGACGCTTACCCAGTTGCTCATCAGCCAGCCCGAGCTTCTCTCCTCGCTCGCCGATCCTTCGGCCTTTACCACCCCGAGGTCAAAGAGGGACTTCAGGGCGGCGCTGGCTCCGGCGCTGGCCCTCGGGCTCACGCCGGCTGAGCGGAGGGAGCAGCTCAGGCGCGGCAAGCAGCGCGAGGAGCTGGCGATCACGTGGAGGCATCTCCTGGGAGCGACCACTCCCGACCGCTTTTCGCGCGAGCTTTCAGCTTTGGCCGAAGCCGCAGTGGGGACGGCGTGGCTCCTCGCTTACGAAGAGGTCGCTGCGATGGGCGGTCATCCGCGCTCTCAGGACGGCGGATGGATCCCCGCCGTCGTGGTGTCTCTCGGAAAGCTGGGAGGGCGGGAGCTGACGACAGGCTCAGACCTCGACCTCTTCGCGATCTACGAAGCCGACGGCCTGACCGACGGAGACGAATCGGTGGAAGCCCACGTCTTCTACGACCGCGTAGTGGAGAAGATGGCGAGCCTCCTCGGGGACATCACCGCCGCCGGCGTCGTCTTCCCCGTTGACCTCCGTCTCCGCCCGGGGAGCAAAGGGAGCGGCTTTGCCAACTCGCTGGCCGCCCTCGAGCGCTACTACCGGGAGTGGGCTGATCTCTGGGAGCTTCAGACGTTGACCAAAGCTCGCGTGGTCTGGGGCGATCGGCGCCTGGCGCGGGCGGTCGGCCGGACCATCAGGCGCCTCCTCTATGGCGACGGGCTCCCTCCTGTGAGCTTGAAGGAGATCCACGCGCTCCGCAGCCGGATGGAGCTGGAGCTGGGGAAGGAGAACCCGGGAAGCTTCCACGTCAAGTTCGGAGCGGGGGGATTGGTGGACGTGGAGTTCATCGCTCAAGCGCTCCAACTGCGCCATGGCGCCCGTCACCCGCGCCTGCGCCGGGCCGGCACCCTCGACGCCCTGGGAGCCATCGGCAGCGAGGGAATCCTGCCTCGCGCCGAGTTGGAGACGCTGATCTCAAGCTATGGGTTTCTCCGCCGCGTCTCCGCAGCCCTCCGCCTTTTCGATGTTCGCCCTCCGGACACGATCCAGATCGCCGGGCCCATTCCGACCCGGCTCGCCAAGGCGCTGGACTTCCCGGGCCGAAACGAGTTCCTGGCCGAGTACCGGCGCCGCACCGGAGAGGTGAGGGCCATCTATCGCAAGGTGTTCGAGCTGTGACGCCGTGCTTCTTTTTAATCGACGGCCACTCCCACCTCTACCGCGCCTATCACGCCATCGGCTACCTCTCCACCTCTCGGGGAGTCCCAACGCACGCGGTCTTCGGCATGTCGAGCATGATCTGGAAAATCCTCCGCGAGGAGAACCCCGATTACTGCGCCCTCGCGTGGGACGCCCCGGGGCCGACTCACCGCCACGCGGCGTTCGAGGCGTATAAGGTGAACCGCCCAGGTATGCCCGATGATCTGGTCAAGCAGCTCCCGCACGTGAGAGCAGTCCTGGAGGCGTTCAGGATCCCGGTCCTTGAAGTCCCCGGCTACGAGGCGGACGATCTCCTCGGCACCGTGGCCGCTGAGACCGCGGCCCTTCCCGTTGAGCTGGTCATCGTCACGGCCGACAAGGACGCCCTCCAGCTCGTCTCACCGGCCGTGCGGGTGCTGACGATCCACAAGGGGGAGAAGAGCTGGTACGACGAGGCGGCGGTGGTGGAGAAGTGGGGAGTTCCGCCGACCGTGATTCCCGACCTCCTGGCGCTGATGGGAGATCAGATCGACAACATCCCCGGCGTTCCCGGCGTCGGCGAGGTCACCGCCGTCAAGCTCCTACGCCAGTTCGGTAGCTTGAATTCCCTCTACGAGAACCTCACCCTGGTGAGCGGGGCCAAGCTCCGCGAGACCCTGGCCGGGAGCAAGAAACAGGCGCTCCTCTCACGCGAGCTGGCGACTATCAGCCGCCGCGTTTCACTCGCGTTTCGTCTGGAAACGTTCAAGCGCCAAGAGCCTGATTGGGAGAAATTGAGGCAGCTCTGGACCGAGCTTGAGTTCTCAAGCCTCTTGAGGCAGCTTCCCCAGCCGGCGATCCAGATCACCGGCGAGCCGGTTCAGCCTCTTTCTTCCCCCGACTCGCTCTCTTCATATCTCGCCAGGCTCCCGGCCGGAGAACCTCTCGCCGTCGAGTGGGTAGGGGAGGGAAGTGGACCCGGGACAGTCATCAAGGGCCTGGGTTTCTTCCACCCCGAGGCCGGCCCGGCCTCTCTCCTGATCGAGGAAGCGCCGGAGCCGTTGGCGGGGCGACGGTTGATCGGCCACGACGTGAAGCTCCTCATCGAATGGGGGATGCGCGTCGGCTGGGTTCTCAGCGGATTCGACGACTCGGCCCTTGCCGCCTACCTCCTGAATCCCGCCCGCGCGACGTATCGCCTTGAAGACCTCTGCGTCGAGGCGTTCGGCCAGGGGCCTCCCGAGCTGACAGCGGGCGCCGACACGCTCCCGCGCGCCGGAGAGCGGGCCCGCTGGATCTGGAGGTTCTGGGAGCACGCCGCGTCGGCTCTCGAGCGGGACGGGCTCAGAAGGCTCTACGAGGAGATCGAGCGCCCTCTCGTTCCCGTTCTGGCCCGCATGGAGCTGGACGGGATCCGGGTAGATCCGATTAGGCTTGAGGTCTTCGCCAAGGAGCTGGAGCGGAACCTGGACAACCTCACCCGAGAGATCCACCAGCTCGCGGGTGAGCAGTTCAACGTCAACTCGCCCAAGCAGCTCGCCCAGATCCTCTTCGAGAAGCTGAAGCTCCCTCCGGTGAAGCGCACCAAGACCGGCTACTCCACAGACTCTGACGTCCTCGCCGAGCTGGCCCTCGGCCACCCGCTTCCCGCAAAGATCCTCGAGTTCAGGACCCTCGCCAAGCTCAAGTCCACTTACGCTGACGCCCTTCCCGCCCTGATCAACCCCTCCACGGGAAGGATCCACACCTCCTTCAACCAGTTCGTCACAGCTACCGGGAGGCTCTCGTCCTCAAATCCGAATCTACAGAACATCCCCGTGAGGACCCCGCTGGGTCTCAGGATCAGAGAGGCGTTCGTCCCCGAAGAGGGATGCCGCTTTGTTGCCGCCGACTACTCCCAGATCGAGCTGAGGATCCTTGCCCACTGCTCGGGAGAAGATGTCCTGATCGAGGCGTTCCGCCAAGGGGAAGACATCCACACCCGGACCGCGTCTGAGGTGTTCGGCGTGGCTTTGGAGGCGGTGACGCCTGAGATGAGGCGTGTGGCTAAGGGAATAAACTTCGGAA
>CAZXPE010000032.1:0-12088 GCA_964642915.1 uncultured bacterium
GCAGACCTCGCACCGGCCCCCCTGAACGTTGAACGAGAACGACCCGGGGCCGAGACCGAGCGTCTTGGCGCGGGGCAGCGATGAGTAGAGCTTTCTGATCTCGTCGAAAGCTTTGATGTAGGTGACCGGGTTGGAGCGCGGGGTCCGGCCTATCGGTTCCTGGTCTATCAGGCGGACTCCCTTGAGGTATTCCAGGCCGAGAAGCGCGGTGTGCGTCCCCGGAGGATCGAAATCGGTCTTGAAGGCGCGAGCGATTGCCCGGTAGAGCGTGTCGTGGACCAGCGTGGACTTCCCGGAGCCAGAGACTCCCGTCACGCACGTCAGGGCGTGGAGCGGGATCTTCACTGTGAGGTCCTTCAGATTGTTCGCCCTGGCTCCCGTGAGCGTCAGGTGCCGGCGCCAGCTTCGGCGGACCCGGGGCAAGGGGATCTCGTCGCGGCCGGTGAGGTAGCGGGCGGTGAGAGAGCGGGGGTCTTTCAGGAACTCCTCGCGGCTCCCGGCGAAGACCACCTGACCGCCGCGCTCCCCCGAGCCAGGGCCAAGCTCAACAAGGTAGTCGGCAGCTTCCATGAAGGTCCTGTCGTGCTCGACAACGACCACTGTGTTTCCGGCGCGAGCAAGTTCGCCGCACAGCTCAGCGAGGCGGGACGTGTCGCGGCAGTGCAATCCGATAGACGGCTCGTCCAGGACGTAGAGCGTCCCGACGAGCTGTGACCCCAACTGGTTGGCCAGGTTGATCCTCTGGGCCTCCCCACCTGAGAGGGTGCGGGCCTGACGCGAGAGGGTGATGTACCCGAGCCCCACGCGAAGGAGGAATCCCAGCTTGGCCTGAAGCTGCTTCAGCACCTCGCGGGCCACGCTCTCTTCCGTGGCCGTCAGCTCAAGCCGGCCCAGGGCCCGCGCGAGATCCTCGATCGTCATCTCTGAAAGCTCGGCGATGGTGAGCCCCCCGACCCGGACCGAGAGAGCCTCGGGCTTGAGCCTCACCCCGCGGCAGGACGGGCAGGGGAACTGGCTCCTGTAGCGAGAGAGGAAGACCCGGACGTGAAGCTTGTAGCGGTACCCTTCCACCTCTTCGAAGAACCCCTTGATCCCCGGGAAATTGTCGTCTCCTTCGTAGATCCAGTTGCGCTCCTCAGCGGAGAGTTCGCTGTACGGCTTGGTCGGATCGACGCGGCGGCGTTTGACTGCCTTGAGCAACTCCTTCTGGTACCACCTGCTCGAGGGGTGGCTCCAAGGGGCCACTGCGCCATCGGCAAGGCTCCTGGCTTGGTCGGGAACGACCAGCGCTTCGTCATAACGGAGGATGTTTCCGAACCCTTTGCATTCGGGGCAGGCGCCCAGCGGGTGGTTGAAGGAGAAGAGGATCGGCTGAGGGCGCTGGAGTCTCGCCTGGCAGGAGGGGCAACTGAGGCCCTGGCTTAGGCGCCGGGCCGCTTTTCCTGGAATCTCGACGTGGATCACGCCGTTCCCCTCGCTGAACGCCATCTCCAGAGAGCCTGTGATCCGCCCGCGCCTCTCGTGATCGAGCGTGAGGCGGTCCAGCACTACCAGAAGCTCGGAAGTTCCCGAGAGGTTCAAGCTCGGCGGCGGGGTCAACGGTAAGACCTCACCGGCAATGATGACCCGTGCGAAGCCGCGCTGGATCAACCGGGCAAAGAACTCAGTCGGGTTCGTTCCGGGAGGCACCGGCAGGGGGAAACAGAGGAGGGCGCGCTCTCCGGGGAATTCTCTCAGGATCTCGTCGGCCGCGGTCTCTGCCGAGTCCGAGCGGCCTTCCACTCCGCAGCGGGGGCAATGGATGCGGCCGATCTTGGCGTAGAGGAGGCGGAGGAGGTCGGCAATCTCTGTCGCCGTCCCGACGGTGGAGCGCGCCGTCCTGACCGGGTTCTTCTGCTCGATGGCGATGGAAGGGCGGATCTGCTCGATCCGGTCCACGTCGGGACGGTCAACCCTCTCGAGGAACATCCGCGCATAGGAGGAGAGCGATTCGATGTAGCGCCACTGCCCCTCGGCGAAGAGCGTGTCGAAGGCCAGGGAGGACTTCCCCGAGCCGGAAACCCCCGTGATCACAGTCATCCGGTCGTGGGGGATGGCGAGGGAGATATTCTTCAGGTTGTTCTGCCTGGCTCCCTCGATCCGGAGCCAGAGGGGCTGGGCCATTCGACGAGCCCTCCTAAAGTCGTTATTCTACCCCGCCCCGCCTTGGGGTAGCAACGCGGGTCGAACGGCGTGGGTCGTTCAGCGGAGGAGGGCGGCAAGAAGCGCCGCGAGGGGAAGAGCCGGGAGGAGGTTGGCGATCCTGAGCCTCCGCACGTCCAGGAGGAGGAGCCCGATCCCGAGGATCAACACGCCTCCTGTGCCTGAGACCTCGTTGAGGATCCGCTCGTGGAGGAGGAAGGCGAGGCGGCTGCCCAGGAGCGTGAGGCCGCCCTGGACCACCAGCACCGTCAGCGCCGAGAAGAGAACGCCCACACCGAGGCTGGAGGCGAACGCGACGGACGCCGCGCCGTCCAGCATGGATTTGGCGTAAAGGATCTCAGCGTTTCCGTTCAGCCCTTCTTGGATGGATCCCACGATCGTCATGGGGCCGACGCAGTAGACCAGGCTGGCCGTGACGAAGCCGGTCACGAAGCTTCTCTCCGAGGAGCCCGCCCGGGACTTGAGCCACGATCCGGCCCGCTCGATCTTCCCCTCAAGGTCCCACCATTCCCCAAGGAGCCCCCCGATCACGAGGCTTCCGATCACGATCAGCACGTTTTCAGTCTTCCAGGCGAGCCGCATTCCGATCACGAGCGTGGCAAGGCCCAGGCCGTCTGTGATGATCCCGCGCATTCGTTCCGGCAGGCGCGTTCCTATCAGGAGGCCGAGCCCGCCCCCGGCCAGGACCGCAATCACGTTTACCACCGTTCCTTTCATGGCGAACCCGCGTCAGTATACCCCGAAGGGAGGAGGCGGCGCGCCCCCAAAAATTCCATCTTGACATGCCGGCCGCCGGCAGGTAGAGTTATTTTCCGTAATGAGAATCATTCCTAAAAAGAGATCCCGCCCGGCGGCTCCCGAAGCTCTCAGGCGCCGGGGCCTCCGGCTCACGAACCCGCGGCGGCTGATCCTGGAGGTCGTGCAGGGAACCGACGTCCACCCCACGGCCGAGTGGATCCACCGGCGGGTGCGCCGCGGGGCTCCCCGAGTGAGCCTTGGCACCGTGTACCGGAACCTGAGGCTCCTGGCCGGCGAGGGGTTGGTGAGAGAGATGGCCGACGGCCGCGGGCTCGGCCGGTTCGACGGAAACCTGGGCGACCACCAGCACGTCATCTGCTCTGACTGTGGCCGGATCTCCGATCTCGACGTGCCGTTTGACCTGTCGGCTCCCGTGCGGGCCGCGGCGCGCGCCGCCGAGTCGAGTTGTACGGCCGCTGTCCCGACTGCGCCCGAAAGCGCCGCCGGGCCCGCGGTCGCGGTAAGGGGTAGCACGTTCACAACACACATGAAGGAGGAGGAAGAGTCATGGCAGGGAAGAGTCTCAAGGGAACCAAGAGTTACGAGAACCTGAAAGAGGCGTTCGCAGGCGAGTCTCAGGCCAACCGGCGGTACATGTACTTCGCCCGCTCGGCCGACATCGAGGGTTTTCCCGACATCGCCGGGCTGTTCAAGGACACGGCCGACGCCGAGACGGGCCACGCCTTCGGCCACCTGGACTTCCTGAAGGAAGTGGGCGATCCGGTGACTGGAGTCCCGATCGGCAAGACCGAGCAGAACCTGAGATCGGCCGTCGATGGGGAGACGTACGAATACACCCAGATGTATCCCGGCATGGCCAAGACGGCGCGGGAGGAAGGGCTCCCGGAGCTGGCTGAGTGGTTCGAGACCCTCGGCAAGGCTGAGAAGTCCCACGCCGGCCGCTTTACGAAGGGGCTGAAGCAGGTCGCCGGCAAGGAGCCGGCGGACGCCATCTAACGCTGTGACACTTGATATTCGCGCGCCGGAGTTCTGGGACCCTGCCAGTGTGGAGGGAGAGCTCCGGCGCGTGTACGACATCTGCGGCGGCTGCCGTCGCTGCCTGCCGCTCTGCCCGTCTTTCAGGATCATGTTTGACCGACTCGACGCCGAGCCTGTGGACGGAGACGTGGAGAAGCTGCCGGCGGCGGACGTGAAAGAGGTCGTGGACCTCTGCTACCAGTGCAAGCTCTGCTACAACCACTGCCCCTACACGCCCCCGCATCGCTGGCAGGTGGATTTCCCTCGGCTCATGCTGCGCGCCCGAGCGGCGGAGGCCCGCGTGAAGGGCGTGAGTCTTCAGGACAGGTTCCTCGGCAACACCGGGCTGGTGGGGAAGATGGGGAGCCTCACTGCTCCCCTTTCCAACTGGATCTCCGGCGTCCGGCCGCACCGGGCGTTCATGCAGGCGGTGGTGGGAATTCACAAGGACAGGAACCTCCCCGCGTTCCACCGCGAGACTTTCTCCAGGTGGTTCGACAGAAGGAGGCCGCCGCGCTTTGAGCCTCAGGCGCGAGTGGCGCTCTTTGCGACCTGCCCGGTGGAGTACAACGACCCGGCTGTAGGCCGGGCGACGGTGGCCGTCCTCGAGAGGAACCGAGTTGAGGTAACTCTTCCGGAGCAGCGTTGTTGCGGAATGCCGTACCTGGACGGCGGCGCGGTGAAGGACGCCAGGGCGCTCATCGCAAGCAACGTGCGGGCTCTCGCCGCAGAGGTCAGGCGCGGGCGCGAGATCGTCGTGCCCGGCCCGACCTGCTCCTACATGCTGAAGCAGGAATACCCGTGGCTCGACGGATCTGAGGAGGCCCGGCTGGTCTCGGCGCACACGCATGATCTCTTCGAGTACCTCATGCGGCTTCACTCCGAGGGAAAGCTGGATCGCGGCTTCAGGAGGAGCCCGGGGCGCGTGGCCTATCACCTTCCGTGCCACCTCAGAGCCCAGAACATCGGGACCAAATCGGCTGACCTTCTCAGGTTGATTCCGGGCGCGCGGGTGGAGGTGATCGAGCGTTGCTCGGGGATGGACGGCACCTGGGGACTCAAGAAGGAATATTTCGAGCTGTCGCTCAAGGTGGCCGACCCGCTCTTCAAGGAGATCGGCGCCGCACGCCCCGATTGCGTCGCCACCGACTGCCCCCTAGCGGCGCTCCAGATCGTGCAGGGGACTGGAGCGGCCGCCAGACACCCGATCCAGATTGTGGCCGACGCTTATGGCCTTGACACAGAATAGATCGAAAGCGAGCGGATGGAGACCGTTATGAGACGGATCGAGCTGGCCGATGTCAGGAACATCTATGAGTACGAGAAGATCAGAGACGGGGTGCGGCGACAAATCATCGACCTCAAGCGCTGCCGCCGCGTCCGCGTCGGAGAATACCTTTCCTTTCTTTTTGAAAACCGGGAGACCGTGCTCTTCCAGATCCAGGAGATGTGCCGGGCCGAGCGGATCGTGGACGACGCCAGAACCCAGGACGAGATCGACGTCTACAGCGCGCTGCTGCCGCGCCCGGGAGAGCTGTCCGCCACGCTGATGATCGAGATCGAGGACCGCGACCAGATCAAGCCGGTGCTGGACCGCTTCATGGGGATCGACACGGGGGAGCGCGTCTGGATCCAGGTGGGCAAGGAGTTCGCGGTCCCAGCCGAGTTTGAATCGGGTCACTCAGACGAGGAACGCGGGAAGATCTCGGCGGTCCACTACGTGTGCTTTGCGTTCCCTCCCGAGGCGATCGAAGCGTTCGGCAATCAGGAGGCTTTCCTCGTTGTGGACCAGCCGGGGGAGCGGGTGTGGGCGCGGATTCCCGATGAGGTGAGAGCTTCCCTGCTTGAGGATTTGAAGTGAGACTGGTTCTGGGAGCGGCCGCCTTGCTGCTGCTCGCCGGTTGCGCTGAAGAGTCGGGTCCAGTGGCGCGCGGAAGACAGGTCTATCTGGCCAGGTGCGCCGAGTGCCACGCGAGCGACGCGGCGAGGGACGGCCCCGTCGGCCCCGCTGTCAAGGGCTCGTCGAGAGAGCTGCTCGAAGCACGCCTCCTGAGAGGGACCTACCCGCCGGGCTACGCGCCGAAGCGGAACACGACGGTCATGCAGCCGACGCCGGGCCTCGCCCGGAGCATCCCTGACCTTGAGGCGTTTTTAAAATAGGATCTCGAAGAGCAGGTAGAAGACGGCAGAGAGGATGAACCCAGCCCAGAGGACGCCTTTCACGGTGGCCAGCGGTTTTTTGGTCGTCCCGCTCGTGCCGAGGAGGGCGTTGGCCTCGACGAGAAGAATGATCAGGGCCGAGAGAAGAGCCATTGCCACTTTCCCGTTCCTGGTCATCTGCTCTGCCAGGCCGGTAAGGTGCTTGGCCGCTCCCATGTAGAAGAGCATGGGGATGGAGAAGACGACGTTCGTGCGCGAGGCGAAGCCCGCGCGCTGCCCGGAGGCAGCGGCTGCCGGGTTCGCGGGCTTGCCAGCCGCCGTGTCGATGGCGTTTTGGATCACGACCTTCTGGTTCGGCCAGATCACGAACCAGACATTGGCCCACATGAAAGAGCCCAGCGCGCCGCCGAGGAAAATGGCCCAGCCGTACGAGGTGTTGAAGAACCCCTTGAAGCCGAACTTCCCCATCGCGTGCAGGATGATCAGCCAGCCGGAAATGAACGTGACCATAGCCCCCCAGCGGAACCACCAAAGCGCCCGCGGCACGAGCTTCTGGATTGCTCCGCTCCGGACCGGCGGCTCGGTCTCGGCGAAAAACGGCGTCTGGACGAAGTTGAAATAGTACAGGAGCCCGATCCACGTGATGCCCGCGAGGAAATGCACCCACCGGATAAGAAAGAGCAGTCCGTCCTCGCTGATCAGCGCCATATGCCCCTCCCCTGTTCCCGCGCATGAAGACCGTCGCGCGTTGTGACCACGGCCGAGTCCTTACTCCTCGTCTTCGGTTTCGTGATCGTTCTCTATCTCTTCTCCCTCATCTTCATCGTCTTCGAACTCTTCCTCGTCGAGGTCGTCGTCCTCGTCGTCCCACTCGTCGTCTTCGCGATCGACGTCGTCGTAGTGAGGGTTCTCTTCGTCCTCGCTGGCGGGATGCTTCCGGAGCCACATCTGCCGGTCCTCCGTTGCTGTGTGTAACGCCCTCGGCTTGACTTCTCGCGCGGGCCTGGCGTACTGTGAAAAGCGGTTGTGCGCGAATTATAGCAAAACGCGATAAGCTGTCTACGGGATTTTCCCGAGTTGCTTCCGGCGGTGTAGCTCAGCGGCAGAGCGGGGGTCTCATAAGCCCTGTGTCGGAGGTTCGATTCCTCCCACCGCCACCATCCCAGCGCTTCCGGGTACGGTGACCTGACTGGTTCGAAAGGCGGGAGCCATGCGCATCGCGTTCCTCACCTCCACCCCGCTGAACCCCATGGAGGGGAGCGGCACCTTCGTCGGGATCAGTGAGCTTCAGCGCTCCCTCTCCTCCCTGGGACACGCTGTGGAAGTGCGGGGGCTTAAGGTCCGGTCCGGGTTCCACACCTTTGACAGGTGGGCGTACAACGTGGGAGTGAAGCTCGCGCCGCCGCCGGCGGATCTCGTCGTGGGTTTTGACCTCGACGGTTTTATCTGGGCCCGTCGCCGCCGTGTTCGGTTCGTGGCGAGCCTCAAGGGGATCATCGCCGACGAGCTTCGGCATGAGCGGGGTTGGGTGCGGATGCTCCTGGGGATCCAGGCCCGATGGGAGCGGCGGAACGCGGAGCGCGCCGACAGGGTCGTAGTGACGAGCCGCCACAGCGCGGGCGTGGTCCGCCGGGAATATGGGGTTCAGGCATCTAAGATCTCAGTGGTTCCTGAGCTGATCGATCTCGAAGCGTGGGATATGCGGTTCGCTCAGACCTTGCGCCGGCAGTCCGACGGACCGGTAGTCCTCTCGGCGGCGCATCTCTATCCTCGAAAGCGGGTCCAGGACCTGCTACTCGCGGTCGATCGGCTGAGGCGGAAGATCCCCGGCCTCCAGGTCCGCGTTGTAGGTGAAGGCCCCGAGAAGGGGCGTCTGCTTCGCTTGAGATCAGAGCTGAGTCTCACCGACACCGTGCTCTTCCTTGGCGAGGTCTCCTGGAACCGGCTCGCCGAAGAGTATCTGAGCGCCGACTGCTTCTGCCTCCCGAGCGTTCAGGAGGGGTTCGGGATCGTTTTTCTCGAGGCCATGGCAGCGAGGCTTCCTGTCGTCGCCTGCCGGGCGGCAGCAGTGCCGGAGGTGGTGCCTCACGGGGCCGCAGGCCTTCTCGTTGAGCCGCGGAATCCGGAGCAGCTTGCGTCGGCGCTTGAGGAGCTGCTGGCTGATCCGGGCCGCCGTAAAGAGTTTGGAGAGGCGGGGGGGCACCGAGTTGAGGAGTTTGCGGCTCCCCGCGTCGCTGAGTGCTTCCTCAGCGAGGTGGCGCGATGAGGGAATCTCAGGCCGGAGTGGTGTGGGCGACCAGGCGCTTCACCTTCTCGGCAGCCCACCGCTACTGGCGGGCCGAGTGGAGCGCCGAGGAGAACAGGCGCGTGTTCGGCCACCTCACAGCGGTACACGGGCACAACTACACGCTGGAGGTGACGATTCGAGGCCCGGTTGACCCGCGGACCGGAATGCTCATGGACCTGGGCGAGCTGAAGCGGGTCGTCGGAGAACACGTGATCCAGAGGCTGGACCATGCCAACCTGAACGACGATCCCGCCTTTGCCGCCGCCGTCCCGACAACAGAGAATCTGGTCCGCGCCATCTGGGAGTGGCTTGCCCCCAAGATCGGAGCAGAGCGGCTGTCGCGGCTGCGACTGTGGGAGGACCCGACTTTTTATGTCGACTACTATGGGTGACGGCTCGCTGAAGCTGACGCGGATCTTCCACTTCAGCGCCGGCCACCGATTGAGGAGCCGGGATCTCGGTGAAGAGGCCAGTCGCGAGAGCTATGGACCCTGCTTCAGGCCCCACGGTCACAATTATCTGATCGAGGTGACGGTGGGGGGGCGCATCGACCCGCTCACGGGGATGGCGACGGACCTGGCCGAGTTGGAGGCCGGGGTGCGCCGCGCGATCCTGGACCTGGTGGACCACCGCGACCTCGACAGCGACGTTCCGGCGCTGGAGGGAATCATCACGACGGGCGAGAATCTTGCCCGGGCCTTCTGGCTGATGCTCTCGGCGGAACTTCCGGGGGGCGCCCTGCAGAGGGTCGCCGTTGTGGAGACTGCCAACAACACCTTTGAATACTACGGCGAGGCTGCCGAAGGAGACGGAAAATGATCGAAGAGATGGTGGCGCGGATCCTGGAAGAGCTGGGTGAGAACGTCAAGCGGGAGGGGCTAGAGCGGACCCCCGAGCGGGTGGCGAGCGCGCTGCGCTTCCTCACCTCGGGGTACGGTAAAGACGTCGAGGACGTCCTCAACGACGCGCTCTTCGTCGAGGACTACGATGAGATGGTGGTGGTCAAAGACATCGACGTATTTTCTTTATGTGAACATCATCTTCTGCCCTTCGTCGGCAAGTGCCACGTGGCCTACATACCGGGGAAGAAGATCGTGGGGCTCTCCAAGATCGCCCGCCTGGTGGAGATGTTCAGCCGGCGGCTTCAGGTGCAGGAGCGGCTTACGACCCAGATAGCCCAGACGCTCCAGGAGGTGCTCAGGCCGCGAGGCGTCGCGGTGGTGATGGAGGCCATGCACCTGTGCATGGTCATGCGGGGAGTGGAGAAGCAGAACTCAAAGGCCGTCACCTCGGCGATGCTCGGGGCGTTCCGGGACAGGCCCGAGACGAGGGCGGAGTTCATGGAGCTGATCAAGCCGCGGGGGAGCGTCATTTGAAGCTCGGCGGGCAGGCGGCGATCGTCACGGGGGCGGGGAGAGGGATCGGCCGCGCAGTGGCCCTTGCCCTCGCCCGCGAGGGCGCCGCCGTGGCAGTGGCGGCTCGGACGCGCTCGGAGATTGAGGCTGTCGCTGAGGAGATCAGAAGCCGCGGCGCCAGGGCGCTTCCTGTCCAGGCTGACGTGACGCGGGAGGGTTCGGTGGCGGAGCTGGTCGCGAGGACTCTCGCCGAATTCAACCGTCTCGACGTTCTGGTCACGGCAGCCGGGAGCGCCGCCTTCGGCCCGGTGATCGACTCGAAGCTCGATGAGTGGGAATCCATGATGGCTGTGAACCTGCGGGGCGTCTTTCTCGCCTGCCGGGCCGTGCTCGCGCCGATGGTCGGCCGGAGGCGCGGAACCATCATCAACATCGTGTCGGTTGCGGCGAAGCGGGCCGTCCCCGGCTGCGCGGCGTACACGGCCTCGAAGCACGGCGTTCTCGGGTTCACTCAGGCGCTGGCAGAGGAGGTGCGGCCCCACGGGATCAGGGTCGGCGCCATCTGCCCGGGGGCCGTGAACACCCGGCTCTGGGATTCGGTGCCTGACCCTCCGGACCGGTCTCTGATGCTCAGGCCGGAGGACGTCGCTGAGACCGCAGTCCTGATGGCGAGCCTTCCCCCGCGAGCCGCCCTCGAAGATCTGACGATTCTCCCCTCGGCGGGGATTCTCTGACCGCTTGCCGGCCGGCAGGCCCGGGTATAGAGTAGCGATAAGAGTTCAGGAGTCGCTCAATGACAGTGAAGGTGGGAGTCAGGTTGTTTGCCCGCTACCGCGAAGCGGCGGGAAGGGAGCGCGTCGAGGTGGAGCTTCCCGAGGGTGGAACGGTCGAGCACGCGTGGTCGGCAGTGGTCGAGCGCTACCCTGCTCTCGCCTCCTACCGCCCGTACACGCTCTTCGCCGTGGGCCAGGAGTACGTGAAGCCCGATCGGCCGTTGAGCCCGGGCGAAGAGGTCTGCTGCTTCCCCCCGGTCAGCGGAGGGTCTGCCGGAGTTAACGATGTACCGCGTCGCTGACGAGCCGCTCTCACAGGAGGATCTGATCCAGGAGGTGGCGCACCCCGAGGCCGGAGGGGTGGTGGTCTTCTCGGGCGTCGTCAGGAACGAAACCCACGGCCGCCGGGTGAAGTTCCTCGAATACGAGGCCCATCCTCCCATGGCCGAGGCAAAAATGCGGGAGATCGGCGAGACGCTCCGCGCCCGCTGGCCGGGAGTCAAGAAAGTGGCGATGGCCCACAGGGTTGGCCGCCTTGAGATCGGCGAGGCGAGCGTTATCATCGCCGTCTCGGCCGCCCACCGCCAGGAGGCGTTTGAGGCCTGCCGCTACGCTATCGACCGCCTCAAGGAAATCGTCCCCGTCTGGAAGAAGGAATACTTCGAGGATGGGGATGTGTGGGTCGGGCTACAGTCAGAGTGTGACCACCGGCGCTCATCTCGCCGCTAAGGCCCTTCGAACGATTCGCCGCCACGGGATGCTTTCCGGCGGCGAGACTGTCCTGGTGGGAGTCTCAGGGGGCGCCGACTCCGTGGCGCTCCTTCACGTCCTCAGCGAACTGGCTGATTCTCTCTCGCTCAAGCTCAGCGTCCTCCACGTCCATCACGGCCTGAGGCCGGAGGCCGACGACGAAGCCCGCTTCGTCGAGAGGCTTGAGGAAGAGATGCGTCTTCCAGTGATCGTGGAGAGGGTCACCGTGGAGCGCCCGCGCGGTCTCTCCCCCGAGGCCGCGATGAGGCGGGCGAGGTACGCGGCCTTCAGGCTCTGGGCTGAGCGCTCCGCCGCCTCCAGGGTGGCGCTGGGGCACACCGCCGACGATCAGGCCGAGACGGTCCTGATGAGGCTTCTCCAGGGGGCGGGTCCGCGTGGGCTTGCGGGGATCCCGCCGGTTCGCGGCCCGTACATACGTCCTCTCATCGAGACGGGACGCGGGGAGATTCTGAAAGAGCTTCAAGCCAGGAACCTCCCCTGGGTTGAGGACCCTTCAAACCGCGACCCGAAGTTCCTCAGGAACCGGCTCCGCCACGATCTCCTTCCGCTCCTGGCAGGCGGCTACAACCCGCGCATCGTCGAGGCGCTCTGCCGGGTCGCGGCTCTCTCCCGCTCTCTCGTAGAATCGCTCGATCGGGCTGCGGAGCGGGAGATGGAGCGGCTGGCTGTGGCGTCGGGTGGCGCCATCACGCTTCCCGACTCTGCGCTCCTCGCGCTCCCGCCGGGGGTCGGCGCCTTGGTGCTCCGCCTGGCGCTTTTGAGGC
>CAZXPE010000032.1:12098-16230 GCA_964642915.1 uncultured bacterium
CCGGGCCGCTCAGGAGGTCGCCGCAGCGGGCTCTTGAGCGCTTGATCCGGGACAATCCCCCTCGCGGCCAGCTCAGGCTTGGCGGGATCGTGGTCGAACGGGGAAGCGGCCTGATCCGGCTAGCTCGGATTGAGGGCGCGGCCCTCCCTGAGCGGCCCGTGCCGATACCGGGAGCCGTGAAGCTTCCTGAAGCCGGACTTTTGATCGAGGCGAAGGAGTTTTCCCGGCCTGCCGGCTATACTGTCCCAGCCGATCGGGGGAGAGCTGCGTTTGATCGGGACCGGCTCCCGGGGTCTTTGACCCTTCGCTCCCGGCGGCCCGGCGACCGTTTTGCCCCGTTCGGGCTTTCCGGCTCGAAGCGGCTCAAGAAATTTCTCATCGACGCGAAAGTTCCACGCTGGGAGCGAAGCCGCGTGCCGCTTCTCGCTGCGGGGGGAGAGATCCTCTGGGTCGTGGGGCTCCGCCGGAGCTCCCTGGCCCCTGTGACTCCGGAGACCCGCCGCGTAGTGGAGGTGACCGCCAGACCACTTGGCGAACACGAAAGAGCGGAGTAAGATGATCCCCTCTACAAGGAGGACCCATCGGTGCTGAAATTGAGAACGACCGCGCTCGGACTTCTGGCATCAGCAGCTCTGGTCTTTACAAGCCCTCCGTCCCTCCCTGCCCAGTCGCAGGAGCCGAAAGCTCTTCTCAAGGCGATGGAAGGGGCGTTCGTCTCTGTGGCCGACCGGGTGATGCCGGCTGTGGTCAACGTCAGCACCACCCCGAAGAAAGGGAGGGGAAGCGAGGGGTCTCCCCACCAGGAAGAGCGCTTCAGGGAGTTCTTCGGCGAGGAATTCATGGAACGCTTTTTCCGCGGCCAGCCGCCCCGGGAGGAGAGCCGGGCCGCAGGCTCGGGGGTGATCGTTGACTCCCGCGGATATATCTTGACCAACAACCACGTCATCGAGAATGCGGAGACGGTGACGGTGCGCCTCTCAGATCAGCGGAAATTCACCGCCAAGGTGATCGGCCGCGACCCCAAGACCGATCTGGCGGTGGTCAAGGTCGAGGTGCCCGCCGGCTCCCTGCCGGTGGCCGAGCTGGGGGATTCTGACAAGCTCAAGATCGGCCAGTGGGCGATAGCGATCGGAAACCCCTTCGGCCTTGACCGAACGGTGACGGTGGGGATCATCTCGGCCACCGGGCGGCAGCGGGTCGGCGTGGCGACTTACGAGAACTTCATCCAGACCGACGCCTCTATCAACCCCGGAAACTCCGGGGGCCCGCTCCTGAACCTGGACGGGAAAGTCGTCGGGATCAACACAGCCATCGTGGCCGCCGGCCAGGGGATCGGCTTTTCTATTCCGATCAACATGGCCAGGGAGGTCATGCGCCAGTTGATCGAGACCGGGAAGGTGGTCCGCGGGTGGCTTGGGATCGCGATCCAGGAATTGACCGATGAATTGGCCGCGGGTTTCGGTGTCCAGCCGCGGAGCGGCGTGCTCGTGGCCGACGTGATGAAAGGGAGCCCCGCCGAGGCAGCCGGAGTCAAGGCCGGGGATGTCATCGTGGAGTTCGGAGGCCATGCGGTCAAGGAGGTTCCTGATCTCCAGCGGCGTGTGGCCGCCACCACGCCCGGCCGCCCCTCTCCGTTGGTGGTGGTTCGTGACCGCCAGCGCGAGCGGCTCACGGTGAAGATCGGAGAGATGCCGGGAGAGGAAACGATGGTGGCGGCCTCAGCCGAGGAGGGGTGGGGACTCAAAGTTGAGCCGCTCACCCCGGAAACCGCTGCGCGCTTCAATCTTCCCGAGGGCGAAGGCGTGGTGGTCACAGCCGTCGTGCCGGGGAGCCAGGGAGCGCAGGCCGGGATCAGGGAGGGGGACGTGATCCTTGAGGTGAACCGCCAGCGGGTCTCAGGCGTCGAGGAGTTCCTCCAGGCGCTGACCAAGCTCGTTCCGGGCCAGATGGTGCCGGTCTATCTCAGGCGCGGCGACGGGGGGCGCGAGTATATCGTCCTCAAGGGACCCGATAAGCCGTCACCCAAGCGGTGAGGCCGAGACCAAGCCCTTGCCGCCGGAAGCTGAACGCTGACCGCTGATTGCTGAGCGCTTCCCATGACCTCAGAGGGAGAAGCTGCCCGCCGCGAAGCCGTCGCGTCCGATCCCGCCGAGAGAGTCCGGGCAGTGCGCCCCGCAGTCCTGGTGGTTGACGACGAGCCCGGAGTGCGGGAGTCGTTCAGGGTGATCCTTGAGGACGACTACGAAGTCCTCGATGCCGCAGACGGCTCCCGCGCCCTTGAAATCGTCGGCTCCCGCGAGGTCGATCTGGTCCTCCTGGACATCAAGCTCCCGGGGATGGATGGTATCGAAGTCCTCGAGCGGATCAAGGCGCTTGACGAGCAGATCGAGGTCATCCTGGTCACTGCGGTCAAGACTGTGAGGACCGCGGTCGCCGCCATCAAGCTCGGCGCCTACGACTATCTGACCAAGCCGTTCGACGTGGACGAGATCCTATCGCTCGTCCGCCGCGCTCTCGAGAAGCGCGCGCTCCAGCGGGAGGTGCTCTACCTCCGCTCTGAGCTGGCAAGCCTCCAGGGGTTCGACGAGATCGTGGGGAGGCACTCCGGGATGGTGAAGATATACCAGCTCGTCTCGCGCGTCGCCAGGACCACCGCCACCGTTCTGATACAGGGGGAGAGCGGAACAGGCAAGGAGCTGATCGCGCGGGCCATCCACCGCCAGGGGCCGAGAAGGGAGAAACCGTTCGTGGCCGTGAACGTCGCGGCGATCCCGGAGTCGCTCGCGGAGTCGGAGCTCTTCGGTCATGAGCGAGGCGCATTCACCGGGGCCTACTACAAAAAGATCGGCAAGTTCGAGCTGGCCCACGGGGGGACCCTCTTCCTTGACGAGGTGGCAAGCCTGCGGGTGGACCTTCAGGCCAAGCTCCTCCGGGTACTCCAGGAGCGGGAAGTGGAGCGGGTCGGGGGAAGCCGGACAGTCAAGGTGGACGTGCGGATCATCGCAGCAACGAACGCCAACTTGAAGAAGGCCGTCAGGGATCGGACATTCAGGGAAGACCTATACTACCGGCTGAACGTGGTGCCGATCACTGTCCCTCCGCTTCGCGAGAGGCGCGGAGACGTGCCGCTTCTCGTAGAGCATTTCATCGGGAAATACAACCGGCAGTTTGGAAGAGAGGTCAAGGGGATCTCGCAGAGGGCCCTCGCCCTTCTCATGGACTACCGGTGGCCGGGGAACGTGAGGGAGCTTGAAAATATCATCGAGCGCTCAGTGGCCCTGGCGCCGGGCGGCGCCATCTACCTCAAGAATCTTCCGCTGGACCTTGCCCTTTCAGACCATGGAGCCCAGGAGCTGGACGAGGGGCCCCTCTCCCTCAGGGAGGCGCGCGAGCAGTTTGATCGGCAGTTCATCCTGGGGGTGCTGGAGCGGGCGGAATGGAACCAGAGCCGGGCCGCCCGCCTCCTGGGCCTTCACCGGAACACGCTGAAGGAAAAGCTCATCGCCTGGGGGGTCAGAAAGCCCCGAGCATAGGCCGAGGTCCGGAGAGCTTGCACTGATTTCCGTGCAGGCTGCACTGCCGGCCATGCACTTTCTCTTTGGCTTATATTGACCGCGGTCACGGGCACCGGGAAGAAATTTGTTGAGTCACAGGCACTTCTGTTTGTTCCCGCGGCGCAGATGACATTGGCCCGGACATTGCTCCCTCCCTCTTGTAGAGGGTGCTCATGGTGAGCACCCCGGAAACAAATAGCCCGAAGGAGGGAAGCCATGAAGAAGCTAGTCGCAGTGATCCTGGTCCTCGCCTCAGCGCTCCTGGTCGCTCCCGTGATCGAGTCCGGCACCTCAAGCTCCACCCAGTTCTTCCAGGCCATCGGCACCGCCGACTCAGGCGGAGGCGGCGGGTAGTCACCGACTGATCAGCCTCAAATGGCCTTAAGCGGTTATCTTCGTCGCCATCTCATCCGGAGGAGGGGAAGCTTTCCCCTCCTCCGGTGGTTCTCATTGCTTTTCCTTTGCGTGCTCGTGGCCTCATCGGTTCCTGCCTTTGCCCAGGAGCGGCAGGCAGAGAGGGAACCCCTTGTCAACGGAGGGGTCTACCGCCGACCCCTGGGGAACGATCCCGTGACTCT
>CAZXPE010000032.1:16240-17219 GCA_964642915.1 uncultured bacterium
CCAGCAGATCTTCGACGGCCTCGTTCAGTTCGACCAGACTCTCTCCATCACCCCGGCCCTCGCTGAGTCGTGGAAAGCCTCGCGTGACGGCCTCACATGGACCTTTGCTCTCAGGAAAGGGGTGAAGTTCCACCACGGGAGGGAGGTCACCGCTGAAGATGTCGTCTATTCCTTCGGCCGGATTCTGGATCCAGCAGTCAAGTCAGGGGCCGCGGACCTCTTCATGAGTATCAAGGGGGCTCGGGAGTTCAGAGAAGGGAAGACGAAGCAGATATCAGGACTGGTCACGCTTGACCGCCGCACGATTCAGATCGTCCTCAACGAAACCCTGGCTCCCTTTGTCTCCGTCCTGGCAGTGGGCCACGCCAAGATCGTCCCGAAAGATGATGTTGTGGAGAGAGAAGGTGACGCCTTTGGCGCTCGCCCGGTAGGGACTGGTCCGTTTAGGTTCGTCAGTTGGGAGCGGGGAAAGGAGATTGTCCTGGCCGCCAACCCTGACTACTTCGCTGGCCCCCCCAGGCTCTCCCGTGTCGTGTATCGAGTTTTTCCGGGAGAGCAGTTTGACCAGATGTACGAGGATTTTCAGAAGGGGAATCTCGAGGACTCGCCTATCCCGACTCAGGATTACCGCCGGATTGTGGCAGGAGGAAACCACGTCTACGTCAAGCGGCCCATGATCAGCATTCGGCATTATGGGTTCAATACACGTTTGAAACCTCTCGATGACCGGAGAGTGCGTCAGGCTCTCATCTATGCCATTGACAGGCAAGCCCTCATCGACGAGGTGTTCCTTGGCCGGTACGCGCTCGCGCGGGGGATCCTCCCCCCGGGAACCCAAGGATATAACCCAAAGCTCAAAGGATATTCGTATGATCCTCAAAGAGCGCGGGAGCTTCTGGCCCAAGCCGGATACCCAGGCGGGCGAGGGTTGCCCCCTCTCTCCATCTGGTCCAGCGTGAAGCTCGAGAGAGTCGTATAC
>CAZXPE010000033.1:0-6469 GCA_964642915.1 uncultured bacterium
GCGGCCTCGGCCTGGCAGAGGTGATCGTCGTGATCGCCGTCCTCGGGATCATCACGGTGCTGGGAACCCCCATGCTCCTGACCTACCTCCAGGCGAGCGAAACACGGGCGGCCGCCCAGGAGCTGGTGACCTTTTTGAATCAGGCCCGCCAGATCGCCATCACCCGGAACGTCCAGCACTGCGTCGAGTTTGACACGGCGGGGAACCGTCTCCGTTTCCATCAAATGCCGGGAAGCACCGCCTGCCTGGATGGGACGGTCTGGCTCGGAGCCGGGACAGACAGCCAGGGATGGATGAGGCTTCAAAACCAGGCAAGAATTACCTCGGCGAACAACAATCCCGCGTTCAACCCGCTCGGAACCGTCGCCCCGGGAGCGACGATCACTGTCCAAAACTCTCAGGGCACCTCAAGCCTGAGCGTGGTGGTGAGCCCGGCGGGCCGGATCAGGATTCAGTGATGAGACATCCGTTGAAGCAGGAAGAGGGGTTCACTTTCGTCGAGGTCCTCGTGGCGATCGCCCTTCTGACCATCGGAATCCTCGGCGTCGCGGCCACTGCCGGGGTCCAGAGCCGGGGGGTGGCGAGCGGAGCGGCGTTCGGCCAGGCCGCTGTCAGCCGAGCCAACTCCGTCGCAACCGCCACTATGCTCGCCCAGGCGAGGCTCGAGGAGATCAAGAACGCCCAGTACACCGCATCGGCGGACCAGATCACCGCCGCCAACTTCACTGACGAGGCTTACGGCGCCATCTCCGGATTTACGGGCTTCCGCCGGACTGTCACGATCGCCAACTCAACGCCGGCGGCGGGGATGAAGACTCTCACGGTCCAGGTCTTCTTCAGGCCGCTCCTTGAGACCGGAACCGGCCAGGAAGAGGGTGTGAGCCTCGCCACGATCATCGCCCAACGCCCATGAAGGCAAATCCTGTGAATCAGTGTATCCGGGAGGACGGCTATACGCTGGCTGAGCTGCTGATCGTCCTGGCGATCCTCGGATTCGTCATGGCGGCGGTCCTCGGCATCTATCAAACCACCCAGCAGTCCTACCTCTTCGCCACAGCAGGCGGGGACGCCCAGCTCACAGCCCGCTCCGCTCTCGACCGGATCGTCTCAGAGTTCAGAATGATCAACAACGGCCGAGCGGCTTCCGAGGGGGCCATCACTGCGGCGACGGCGAGCAGCATCACCTTTCTCGCCGACATCAACAACGACACCCTCACCTCAGCGGGCGCCGAGGCCACACTCGCAGCGGCGGCCGGCTCAGGGGCGACCTCAGTTCAAGTCAGCTCGGGGTCAGGCTTCTCTGTGGGGGAGCTGCTCTCAATCACCGACGGCGCGATCAAGGAGACCCAAACGATCACAGCGATCTCGGGAACCACACTGACTCTCGGGGCGGGTCTCAGCCAGTCTTACCCGGCCGGGAGCTTCGTCCGCTCAGTCGAGACGGTGACGTACAACCTGAGCGGCTCCGATCTGACCCGCACGGTGGGCGGCAGTGGCGCTCAGCCTATCGCCAGCGGAGTGACAGGTTTCCAGCTCACCTACTGGGACGGATCGGTCCCACCGGTTCAGATCACCGACGTCTCGACCCAGGCCAACCGCGACGGCGTCCGCGAGATCAGGATCCAGCTCACTGTCAGCTCGAAATCAGGCGATCAGACCGTTCAGCGGACGATGCAGGCCGCCGCCAGGCCGCGGAATCTTTTCTAGGGATCGGAAGATGGAGCGGATCAGGCGAACGATCGTAAGCGAAGAAGGGGTGGTCCTCCCCCTCACCATGGTGATCCTTCTGATCTTGTCCTCTCTCGTCATGGCGCTCCTGGCCATGGGGGGGTGGGAGCCGCAGATCTCGGCCAACCTCCTCCGGGGAACCCAGGCGCTCTTCGTCGCCGAGGCGGGCGCCGAGCGGGCCATCGCCCAGTTCGTGGCGACTCCATCCCTCGTGAGCAACGCCCCCTCCACGTGCCCCACTCCCGCCGCCTCGTCCGTGGTCCTGGGGACCGGCACTGCGGCCGTGACTTACTCCTGCGACGCGGGATCGGCCGCGGTCCGCATCGACTCCACAGGCGGCTCGTCTGTCGGCACAGCCCAGCGGTCGGTGCGAGTCATCGTCACCACGGCGTTCGTGTCTGATTACGCGATCCTCGCCGACGAGGTCGAGGTCAGCGGAAACGCCAGGGTCCAAGGAACTCTGGGAGCGGTCCACGGCAACACCAAAACCGAGGTAACGGGCTCAACCTTCGTCGATCAGACTGCGACAGCCGCCGGCGCCACGTGCAGCGGGTGCACCAACGCCAGCCGCGTGGGAGTGCCGTCAGCCAGCGGGGCGGGCAAGCAGACCCAGACCATCCCCACCATCAACCCCATGGACTACCAGTCGAAGGCGGATTTTATTCTTCAAAATGATGGAAACGTGCTCGTCGTGGCAACCGGTGCCCTTGTGGCTGAAAACACCGAGAGTTTCGTGGGATGGAAAATGAGCGGGTCAGGAGAGTGGAAGTTCTCCGGCGGCACGACCCCCCTAAACGGCACCTACTACGCCTCGAAGGAGATCAAGATATCGGCGAGTCCGGGCACTGCTGCGACTCCCTGGAAGGCCACCTTCCTCGCGGGAACGAGCACAACGACAGGCGAAGTGGAGATCGAGGGGCACCCCAACATCATCCCCTATCTTCAGGATGTCCTGATCGTCGCCGGCAAGGAAGCTGAGCTGAAGGGGAGCGGAGGAGACGCGAGCCTCAAAGGCGCCGTCCTCTCAGCCGGCGAGGTGAAGCTCGATGGGAGCGTCACCCTGACGGGAAACGTCGTCTCCAACGGAGAGGTGGAGATCAAGGGGAACGCTACCGTCATCTATGAGGTCGGCACGCGCACCCCCCTCACAGGGCCTCTTAAAACCGTCTCGTGGAGCACCACGTCCTGAGAGGAGGCGATCCTGTGCTTATAAACCAACGCGGGCTCACCCTGGTGGAAGCGCTCCTGGCTGTGGCTATCATCGGGATCGCCCTGGTCGCCCTCTCTGCAATGATCCCCTCTTCCATCTTCGGTGTCCAGCAGGGCAAGCAAGCCAGCACCGCCGCTTTTCTCGCTGACCAGCGGCTCGAACAGGTCAAAAACGCCCAATGGAGCGCCGCTCCGGCGGTTGATTCACTCGGTCTCTCCCCCGATCCCTCGTCGCCGCCGGCATCGGGCGGGGTGATAACGTTCGCCGATGAGAACCCGGCCTCCGGCTATCAGGGTTACCGGCGCACTGTCAGGATCATCGATGTCTCGCCTGCCGGGAGCGCCGACACCCTCCGCCAGGTCACCGTGAGCGTCCTTTACAACCCGATGACAGCCGCGGGCGCGGCGACGTTTGAGCAGAGCGCCCAGTTGACCATGCTGATAGCCAAACGGTAGCGCCATGAACGACACGCGCCATGCTGAGAACCGAGCAGATCAAGGACGCAGGGAAGAGCCGACCGGAGCGTATGCAGTTATACGTGAGGATCGGCGATGAACCGAGGACGCAGAGATGCGACGGTTATCGGCATGGCGCCGGGGTTCACTCTCGCCGAGCTTCTAGTGGTCCTTGCCGTGGCCGGGCTGCTCCTAGCCGCCGTCGTCACTCTTCAGATGCAGGGTCAGGAGATCTACCTCTTCGGGGCGGGCCGGGTTGAGGCTCAGCAGAGCTCGCGGGCCGTCCTTGACCGGATGGCGGGAGAGCTGAGATCCGCCCGGTCGCTCACGGCCATCGGGGCTACGAGCGTCTCTTTCATCGACTCAAACGGCGCGGCGGTCCAGTATCGGCTCTCGGGCGCGACCCTCCAGAGGAAGGAAGGAGCCGGCGCTTTCGAGGATGCGGCCGCCGGGGTCCTGTCGCTCGCCTTCACTTACAAGACCCAGGCCGGGGCGACGACGGGAGCGCCAGGAGACGTCAGGATGATCGACATCTCGATCACGACTGAGCCTGAAAGCGTCGGGGGCTACACGCTCATGGGGAGCCGGACAGTCACCGTTGCAACCACTGTCCGCCTGAGGAACGTCCTGTGAGAACCTCTCTGCGCTATCCTTTTCTGAACCAGCGGGGGGTCATCCTTCCGCTGGCCTTCGTAGTGATGCTGGTCCTGGCGGCGCTGATGGCCGCCCTCGCCGTGATGTCGGCGTCTGAGCCCCAGATAGCAGCCAACCACACCCGCGCCTCACAGGCCCGCGCCCTCGCAGAGGCCGGGATCGAGAGGGCCCTCTGGGCGCTCTCAAATCCTGCCAACGTCTCCACCTCGGGGTTCGGCCCCGGCCTTGCCGATCCCCTTGCGAGCAGCCCCGCGCCGTCGCCCTACGATGGAAACGCCTACACCCTTCTCGGCGCAGGGGGGTTCACCGTCCAGGTCTCCAACGGTGGAGCCGTCAATGAACGCGCTGTGACGGCCACAGGGTATCTCCCGGGCGACATTGCCGCGCCCACGGTGAACCCCCTGGCCAGGCGGACCATTGCCGCCACTCTCACCAGGCTTCCCGATCTGAGCCCGCCCTGCGCCCTCTGCGTCAAGGGCCAGCTTGACGTCGGCGGCAACACGGTGATCGACGCAAGAAGCTCAACTTGCGGGAGCAAGACGGGCACCTACAGCAAGGAAGGCACCTCAGTGAGCGGCAACGGTAAGATCTACGGCGGCGACGGCAACTCCACTCCCAACCAGGCCACAGACTACGCCGAGAACCAGAGCGCCTCCTCGTTCGACGGCATCAGCTTCACCCAGGACGATCTGAGCCTCCTCCGGTCGCTCGCCAAGGCCAACGGGACCTACTATCAGGGATCCCAGTCGTTCGGGTCTCTCCCGAACGGGATCATCTTTGTGGACACGGTAAGCGGGAACCCGATCGGGAACCCGCCGGACGCGGGAGACCTGGCCGAGGTGACCATCACCAGGGGGGACGCTTCCGGGTGGCTGATCGTGATGGGGAAGATCACGATCCACGGAAACGTGGCGTACAGGGGGCTCGTCTACGCGGCGAACGACATCGTCTATCGCGGGACCGGGCAAGGCGGAGGGGTCACCGGAGCGATGATCTCCCTCAACGTGGTGGACACCGTCTCCACGACCGTGGATTCGAGCACAGACGGCAACGCCAGCGTCGCCTACGACTGCGATGCCGTGAAGACCGGCGGCGGGACCGTCCCGCAGGGTTTCTTCGTCAAGCCGGGCTCCTGGCGGGAAGTTTCCGGGTAGCGGGGTCCCCCGTTCACCGGCGGTCGCTCCCCTTCCCGGGCGATAAATGTTGCTCCCGGGAAGTCCATGTTCATATATATTTATACTTATGGGCCTGTTCTCAAGAAGAGAAGCCGCCGTCGGGCTCGACGTCGGGTCGAGCGCGATCAAGCTCGTCCACCTCGACGAGCGGCCATCGGGATACACCCTCAAAGCTCTCGGCGCGATAGAGCTCCCACCTGACGCCATCGGCGAGGGGAGCATCAAGGACCCCCCGGTGGTGGTTGACGCCGTCAAGGAGGTCATCGCCAGGTCCGGGGTCAAGACGAACAGGGCGGTGATAGGTCTGTCGGGGCACTCCATCATCATGAAAAGGCTCTCCCTCCCGAGAGTGAGCCCCAAGGAGCTGGCCGACGCCATACAGATCGAGGCCGAGCATCACGTTCCATTCGCCATCGACGACGTCTACCTGGATTACCAGGCCCTGGGAGCGTCCGGCGGAGGAAACAAGGGCGGGGGGGAGATGATGGACGTGATGCTGGTGGCGGTGAAGAAGGCCAAGGTGGACGAGTACGTCGCCGTGGTCGAGGAGGCAGGGCTCACGGTGTCGGTGGTGGACGTGGACGCCTTCGCCCTGGAGAACCAGTTCGAGATGAACAACCCGGATGCAGGAGACGAGGTCGTGGCACTGATCGACATCGGGGCCTCAGTGATGAAGACCGCCGTGATCCGGGGCGGCGCCCCCCTTTTCGCCCGCGACATCGCCTTCGGGGGGGGAAACTACACGCAGGCAATCGCTCAGCGGCTTCGGATCCCGCTTGAGAAAGCGGAGGCCGCCAAGCGCGGAGATGAGAGCCAGGGGGTGAGATGGGACGACCTGGTGCCGTCTCTCGACGCGGTCTCCCGGGAACTCTCGCTGGAGATCCAGCGCACCTTCGACTACTTCACCTCCGCTGCGGAGCCTCTCCACATCGACCGGATCGTGCTCTCAGGCGGAGGAGTCAAGCTCCCGGGGCTCGCCGATTTCCTTTCCTCGAGCTGGGGTGTGCCGGTTGAGATCGTCAAGCCGTTCCTGAAGATCCAGTGTGACCCCGCCCGCTTCTCACATGAGGAGCTTGACGCCTCCGGTCCTCTCATGGCGACAGCAGTGGGGCTCAGCCTGAGAAGCAGGGGCGACAAACCGGCATGATCAAGATCAACCTCGCCCCCAAGCCCGCGCGTAAAGGTCTTGCTGTTCGCCTCCCGCCTCTCCCCGGGTTGGGAGCAACCTTCGGCGTCGCGCTCGTCCT
>CAZXPE010000033.1:6479-16775 GCA_964642915.1 uncultured bacterium
GACTTCAGTCGGAGATCGCGCGGGCCCAGATGGATCTGGACGGCCTCAAGGCCGCCATTGCCGAGGGCAACCGCTTCAAGAAGGAGAAAGAGGAGCTGGAATTGCGAGTGGGCGCCATCGATCTGATCGCGCGCAACCAGTCGCGCCCTGTCCACGTCCTCGACGCCGTGGCCGACACCGTTCCTCAGGGCCTCTGGCTGACGGCCCTGGAGGAAAAGGAGGGTCGGCTCCGGCTGGGTGGAGTCGCCTTCTCTTTCTCGACGGTGGCTGATTTCATGGCTAACCTCAAACGCTCAGGAACTTTCAAAGAAGTGGACCTCGTCGTCTCACGGCAGGACCTCACAAAGCAGCCGCGCGTGGTGACCTTCGAGATAGCTTGCGAGGCCGGAATCTAAACGATGGCGCTGCTGGACCCGATCACCAACGCCCCTCGCTCCCAGAAAATCCTGCTGGGGGTCATGCTCCTGGCCATTATCGGTGCGGGCGGCTACTTCCTCCTCCTCTCGCCTAAGATGGCAGAGGTGGGCGGACTTCGGAGCCGACATACTGCGCTCCAGTCTGAGCTGATTCAGAGCCGCGCTGTGGCCCAGAGCCTCACCCGCTTCCGCCAGGAGGCCGCGCGCCTCCGCGAGCGCCTCGAAGCCGCCAGGGAGCGGCTCCCCTCGGAGAAAGAGATGCCCGGGCTCTATCGCCGGATCTCAGAGCTGGCCTTCCAGGCCGGGCTCGCGGTCTCCCTCTTCCAGCCCAAGGATCCCCAGCCGAAAGAGTTTTACTCTGAGGTCCCGATTGTCGTCTCGTTGGAGTCGAGCTTCCACCAACTGGGGACCTTCTTCGATCGGTTGAGCCGGCTCCCTCGCATCGTCACTCTCGCCACCCTCAAGCTCACCGGGATCGAGAGGGAGGCATCCGCCACGGTGAAGGCGGATTTCACCCTGACCACCTACCTCTTCCGACCCCACGGGGCCCCGCCTCCCACACCACCGGCAGGGGCGAAGCGGTGAAAGGCCGATGGGTCGCCCTCACTGCGCTGGCCGCGCTCCTCGGGGGATGCGGGGGAAGCCCGGCGCCCGAGCCGCCAAAGCCTGCCGCTGTCACCCCGGCCGCTCCTGGAGCAACTCCACCTTCACCTTCTCCGGCCTCGAAGGAGCTGGAACTGCCTTCGCAGTTGCCGCCGAAGGCTTACGAAGCCAGGGGCCGGCGGGATCCGTTTCGCCCGCTGGTCACTGCCGAGGGAGCCAAGGGGCCTGTAGCGGCGTCGATGAAGCTGGTGGGCACCGTTCATGGGCGGCAGGGCCCTCTCGCCCTTGTCGAGACTCCCGATGGGTTGGGGTATATTGTTAAGGTCGGGGACGTGATCGGAGACGGAAGGGTGACAGAGATCGGAGGGGAGAGTGTTACGTTGACCGTGGCGGGCCGCCCGGGGCAGGCCCCGTCTCGGGTGGTGCTTCGACTCAGAGCAGACTGATGGAAATGCGAAATGTGGAGTGCGAAATGGGAAATGAAGGGAAGAAATTCCTCATTCCGAATCCCGCATTCCGCATTTGAGAAGGGGGTGGAGGCAATGCGACGGCAACAGGTGATCGCGGGAGCCTTCCTGGTGTTCGTCTTCTCGGGGCCCAACAGCGGAGGGGCTGTATCCGCTGCAGATCAGGCTGAGCTAAGAGAGGTGACTGTCGAATCCAGAGACGACGCGCTCACGGTTACTCTCAAGACATCGGGCTCTCCCAAATACCAGGCCGCTCTCATAGACACCCCCGCCCGCCTCGTGATCGACCTCGAATCGACCTCCTACGCATGGCGAAGGGCTCCTCTCGTGGTCAACACGGGGCCTCTCAAAGAGATCCGCGGGAGCCAGTGGAAGAAAGGAGTGACCCGGGTCGTCCTCGAGCTTTCGCGGAAGACGGCCTACGCCATCGACGAGAATCCCCAGGGGGTGCGGGTAACCTTAGATCCCAAGCCAGCGATTGCAGGGGCCTCTCGGACCGGTGCCTCCCCGCCAGCTTCCCTCCCCGTGGCGCCGATCAGGGTGGCCCAGGTGACAGCTCCCCAGCCTGCCGACACCGGCCAGAGATTGATCTCCCTCGACTTCAAGGACGCTGACATCGCCAACCTCCTCAGGATCCTCGCCGCAGAGAGCGGGAAGAACATCATAGCGGGAGACGACGTGAAGGGGAAGGTCTCGATCTCTCTCAGGAACGTCCCGTGGGAGCAGGCGCTCGACACGATCCTGGAAGCGAGAGGGCTCCAGAAGATCGAGAAGGCAAACGTGATCCGCATCGTCTCAGTCGAGCAGCTCACCAAGGAACGCGAGGCCAAGGCAAAGGTGGAGGAGGCTAAGCTAAAGGCCGAAGCGGAAATCCGGGCAAAGATCGCAGAAGCGGAGATAAAAGAGCAGGAAGTCCTTCAGAGAAAGCTTGCCGCTGAAGCGGCCAAGGCCGAGGCCGAAGCCCGAGGCCCTTTGAAGGAAGAGACGATTCGCCTTTCCTACGCCGATCCGGAGGAAGTCGCCAAGACCCTCCAGGGAATCCTTGGGATACCCCCTGAGGGGGCCCAGGCCGGCGCCGCGCCGATCTCCGGAGGGCCGCCTCCGATCGCAGAGCCGCCTTTCTCGGCGCTCTTCGGCCCAGGGGCCCAGCAGCCGCCCAAGCCGACTGCAATCTCTCCGTCACAGGACGTTCTGGCCAAGGGGATAACCATCAAGGCCCACAAACCTACAAACTCGATCTTCATCCGCCACCACGCAGCCGACCTTGATCGGATCAAAAAGCTAATCAGAGAGAACCTGGACGTCCCGCTTCCCCAGGTGAAGATCGAGGCCCGAATGGAGATCCTCGACCGCACTGCCCTGGAGCAGATCGGGATCCAGTGGGGAGGGGCCGGGGCCGCGACCGAAAGCGAGAACCGGCTCACTCTGGTGGGACGGGGCTTCTCCTCAGCCACGGGAGGTATCGGGGCGCCGGCGAACGTTCCGAGGCGGTTCAACCCTAACCTCACGCTGACGGAGCTTCTCCCGGTGAGCGCCGCCACAGGCCTCCCGCTCGGCGGAAACCTCGTCAACCTTCCCGTCTCAGCCCTTCCCACCGCCGGGACGAGCCCGGCCGGAGGGTTACAATTCGGGATCACCGGCGCCAAGATGAACATCAATCTGGTGCTCCAGGCCCTCGAGACCAGCGGGAAGACCAGGACTCTGGCCCGCCCTGAAATCGTCACCGTGGAGAACAACGAAGCCGTCATGTCGCTGGGCGAGGAGATCCCCTACGCCACCGTCAGCTCGGCCGGGACTCAGATCCAGTTCAAGGAGGCGCTCCTCAAGCTCACCGTGAAGCCCACGGTGATCCGCGAGGGAGAGATCACCAAGATCAAGATGAAGGTCACCGTGGAGAACAACTCGCGCGGCACGACCACCGTCGATCTAGGGAGCGCCGGCGCCCCGCCGGTCATCAACAAGCGAAAAGCCGAGACCGAGGTGCTGGTCAGGGAGGGGGAACGGCTCGTCATCGGAGGGGCGACGACCGGTGAAACGGTCAGCACTTTCAGGTTCGTCCCGCTCCTCGGCCGGATCCCGCTCATCGGCTGGCTCTTCAAGTCCCGGGAGATGAGCGAAACCGGTCGTGAGCTGGTCGTCTTCGTCACCCCCTCCATCTTGAAGAGCGAGCAAGCCAAGCCGGCTCAGACCCAACCCGCGCCGGCCAAATAGCGATGGCCCACCCGTTCCGTTACCTCACCGCCGGGGAGTCACACGGAGAATGCCTTGCGGCGATCATAGACGGCGTTCCCGCTGGACTCCCGCTCACCGAGGAAGCGATCAACGAAGAGCTGGCCCGCCGCCAGGGTGGGCACGGCCGGGGCGGCCGGATGAAGATCGAGCGCGACAGCGTCCACATCACGTCCGGCGTGCGCTGGGGGGTGACCCTCGGCAGCCCCGTCACGCTCACGATCCAGAACCGCGACTGGGAGAACTGGAAGGAGACGATGTCAGTGAGTGTCCCTGAGCCCGGGGTCGCGGCCAAGCAGGTCACGAGGCCCCGCCCGGGTCACGCCGATCTCGCCGGCGCCATGAAGTACGGACACCACGATATCAGAAACGTCCTGGAGCGCTCCAGCGCCAGGGAGACCACGGCGCGCGTCGCAGTCGGGGCGGTGGCGAAGCGGTTCCTCGAAGAGTTCGGGATCGAGGTCCTGAGTCACGTCACCGAGATCGGCGGCGTGCGGGCGACGAAGCTGGATCTACCCTGGAAAGAGATCAAAAGCCGGTCTGAGGGATCAGGGGTGCGCTGCGCTGATCCTGAAGCGGAGGCCCGGATGATCGCCGCGATTGATGACGCCGGGGCAAAGGGGGACACCCTCGGCGGAGTTTTCGAAGTCGTCGCCCTCGGAGTGCCGGTGGGACTGGGGTCTTACGTGCAGTGGGACAGGAGGCTCGACGGGAGAGTGGCCCAGGCCCTCTGCTCCATCCAGGCGATCAAGGGGGCCGAGATCGGGCTCGGCTTTGAGAGCGCGCGATGCCCCGGCTCCAAGGCGCACGACGAGATCTTCTACGGAGCCGAATCAGGCTGGAGCCGCCTCACCAACCACGCGGGAGGCCTTGAGGGAGGGGTGACCAACGGCCAGCCTCTGGTAGCCCGAGCCGCCATGAAACCGCTCGCCACTCTCCGCTCGCCGCTACGCTCCGTGGATGTCGCGACCAAGGAAGCAACGGAGGCCACAATTGAACGGAGCGACGTCTGCGCCGTCCCCGCCGCCGGCGTCATCGGGGAGGCCATGATCGCCATCGTCCTGGCAGGGGCGTTTATCGAGAAGTTCGGCGGTGACAGCCTGGAGGAGATCCGCCGGAACTATCTCTCCTACCAAGACGCCCTGAAAAGCTGGTAAAGGCCGGGATTCGGGGATCGCCGAACCCCGGCCCCCGAACCCCGATCCCCGAAATGACTGAGATTATCGTCAACCTGGGAAGTCGATCCTACCCGATCGTCGTCGGGGCGGGGAGCCTCAGCGGCGTCGGCCCACGCCTGCGTTCGCTGGGCGCGGGACTGAAGGTCGCCCTGGCCAGCGATCCCAAGGTCCTGGCGCTCCACGGCGGCCCTGTGGCCAGGAGCCTCAAGGCTGAAGGCTTCGAGGTGTCCCTCATCGAGCTGCCTGAGGGAGAGGCGGCCAAAACGCTCGCCACAGCAGAGAGCGCCTGGGAGCGGTGCCTTGAGGCTGGCCTGGATCGCGGATCAACGCTCCTTGGGCTGGGAGGGGGAGCGGTCGGCGATCTAACCGGGTTCGTCGCCGCCACCTACATGCGCGGCATCGACTTCGTCCAGCTCCCCACAACGCTCCTGGCCCAGGTGGACGCCTCTATCGGCGGCAAAGTCGCCATCGACCACCCGAAGGCGAAGAACCTCATCGGAGCGTTCCATCAGCCGCGGCTCGTGGTGACCGACCCCGAAACTCTCCTCACCCTGCCCGACAAGGACTATCGGTCGGGGCTCGCCGAGGTGATCAAGCATGGGATCATCCTGGACGCAGACTACTTCGCCGATCTGGAGGCCCATGCGGGAGAGATCCTCAGCCGCGATCTGCCGACGCTTGAGCGAATCGTGATGGGCTCTTGCCGGCTAAAGGCCGGGGTGGTCGAAGCCGACGAGCGCGAGGCTGGTTTGAGGTCCATATTGAACTACGGCCACACGGCAGGGCACGCCCTTGAGGCGCTTACGGGGTACGGGAGATGGTCCCATGGCGAGGCCGTCTCCCTCGGCATCGCCGTAGCGGCGACACTCGCTCAGCGCCTCGGCATCGCGACCCCAGAGACCCGAGAGCGCCAGGTCGCGCTCCTTGAGAGAGCGGGCCTCCCTGTTACCTTCAAAGAGCCCGAGCCGCCGGCCATCCTCGAAGCCCTGGGCCGCGACAAAAAGGGGCGAGGCGGGCGCGTCCCCTTCGTTCTCGCTCCCCGGATCGGTGAGGCGCGGCTCTTCTTCGACATCCCTGCCGCTGACGTTCTGGCAGCCATCAGCGAGGTCCAGGCGACGGGTTGACAACCCGTCGCTCTCCCCGTATAAAAGATAAACCATGGCTGACACTGTCCCTCGCCCCGGCGGGGGGGGCGTGGCCGATGATCCGATTACCGCCAGCGCCATCCGCCGGTATGAGGAGCGGTTGGCCAAAGATCCGACCTCCCTGGCTTTCGCACCGCTGGCCGACGCGTACCGGAAGGCCGGACGGATCAAGGAGGCCATTGATCTCTGCCAGGAAGGGCTGAGCCGCCACCCTGACTTCCCGGCCGCCAGAATGATTCTCGCCAGGGCCTACATGGCAGATGGAAATCAGGAGGAGGCGCTCCAAGAGCTGAACAGGGTTGCCGCCATCACCCCCGACGACGCCCAGTGCCATCGGCTTCTCGCCGATCTCTACAGGAAGGCGGGAGACCTCGACAGGGCGGTCATCCACCTGGAACGGGTGACCTCCCTAGACCCTGGCGACAAGGAGGCAAAAGCGGTTATAGACCTCCTCAAGGGGCAGACGCCCCAGGGAGAATCTCAGGGGGTGCGACGGCTCCTTCTCGACGACGACACGTTCGCCACGGTGACCTTCGGAAACCTCTGCTTCCAGCAAGGACTTCTGGACGAAGCGGCCGCGATTTTCGTTCGGGTCCTCCGCAGGGAGCCGGGGAACCGTGCTGTGAGGGAGCGGCTGGAAGAGGTCCTCAAAGCCAAAACGCAGAGAAGGCGGGGATCGAGTTGATGCAGGTTGCCACAAGCGAGTTCAGAAAAGGGCTGAAGATCGAGTTCGACGGGGAACCTTACGTGATCGTGGAGTTCCAGCACGTCAAGCCGGGCAAGGGCGGGGCGTTCGTCAGGACGAAGCTCAAGCACCTGCGCCTCGGCACCGTCATTGACAACACCTTCCGGGCCGGGGAAAAAGTCCCGCTGGTCAACTTCGAAGAAAAGCGGATGCAGTTCCTCTACCGCGATGACAGATACCACTTCATGGACCTGGAGAGCTACGACCAGATCGCGCTCTCAGACGGCGAAGTGGGGGAGGCCAAGGACTTCCTCAAGGAAAACACCGAGGTGGACCTCCTCTACGTTGACGACTCTCCCATCGCCGTGGAGCTGCCGAACTTCGTGGAGCTGATGGTAGCCAAGACAGAGCCCGGAGTGAGAGGGGACACCGCGAGCGGCGGCTCCAAGCCCGCCACGCTCGAGACCGGCGCCGTGGTTTCGGTGCCGCTCTTCATAAACGAGGGGGATTTCGTGAAGATCGATACCCGCACCGGAGAGTATCTCGGTCGCGCCGCCGTAGGATCAAGCTGATGCCTCAGCGCTCGAAGCCCTCCAGTAAGGTTCCGCTCGCTGAAGTCCAGGCCCTCCTGGAATTGGCGCAGAGCTACGGGGCGAGCGAGATTGAAGTCGCGTTCGGCGAAACCCGCATCCGCGTCAGCAGACACGCGGCAGCCGGAGCGGCCCCGCACGCGGCGGCGCCCGCTGTCGAGGTCCCGGCGAAGACCGAGCCATCGGCGGGCCGCCTCGTCACCATAGAAGCCCCGATGGTCGGGACGTTCTATCGGGCCCCCGCTCCTGATGCCGAGCCGTATGTCAAAGAAGGAGATGCCATCAAGGCGGGGCAGACCGTCTGCATCGTCGAGGCGATGAAGCTGATGAACGAGGTCGAGTCGAGCGTCGCCGGCCGTGTCGTCAAAATACTCGTCGAAACCGGCCAGCCTGTCGAGTATGGCCAGCCTCTCTTTCTTATCGAGCCTGCCGGTTAGCTGACGGGAAGTTCAGCGCATGAGTTGTCCCCTCTGCGGAGCCCCGTCTTCCTCAGCCGCCTCCCGGTGCCGCGGGGCACCCATCCAGTGGATGGGTCGCGCGAAGCGGCGAAAGGGCCTCTTCGGTTTCGCCGAGGCATCGCTGTTGCTTCTGGCGATCGGATTGGCTGCGATCTTGTTGACCCAGGGCCGGATGCCCCGCCAGACCGGAGAAGCGGACACCCGATCATACCGGTTGCTCGAAGCGGCTCCCTCCGGCCGGATCCCCGAGGTCGCTCTTCTGACCGAAGAGGGGATCCGCTTCTACTCAGCCGGCCGGTACCCCGAAGCCTGTCAGCGTTTTACCGAGGCGCTCGAAAAGGAAGAGGAGAACCCCACGCTCCGCCTGAACCTCGCCAGGTGCTTTGAAAGATGGGGATGGCAGGCGCTACGCGCGGGACGGTCCGACGAGTCGGTCGCGCTCTTCCGCCAGGGGCTTCGCCAGGACCCGGATGGCGCCCCTCTGCTGAAAGGCCTGGGGCTCGCCGCCATCCACGCCGGGCGCCCCGAAGAAGCGCTGGAGCATCTAGAGGCGTCGGTGCGGGCACCCACCGGAGGTGGGTCGGGTCCCGATCCCGAGACCACGCTTCTCCTGGCACGGCTCTACGACCAGCGCGATCAGACAGAACGCGCTCTCGGTCACCTCAGGCGCCTCCTGGCCGCCGACCCTTCTCGCCCTGACGCCAAGGCGCTCCTCAAGAAGCTCGAGCGCGAACGCCAGGCGGAGGCGGGATACCGAAAGGACGAAAGCCAGCATTTCGTCGTCAAGTCCCGCGGCGCGCGCGGGCTTGAGCTGAGCCGCGTGGTGACGCAGATCCTCGAGGAAGCCGCCGAGCGGGTCGGAAGGGACCTCGCCTTTTTCCCGCCTGAGAAAATCACCGTGATCCTCTATCCTGACGAGCGTTTCCAGGAAGTCACCGGGGCCCACCATTGGGTCAATGGCCTCTTTGACGGAAAGATCAGGCTTCCTGTCGGAAGCCTTTCGGGCCGCACCCGCGCTCTTGAGCGGCTTCTCACCCACGAGTACGCTCATGCTGCCGTCCATCTGATCTCGAAGGGGCGCGCCCCCCGCTGGCTCCAGGAAGGGCTGGCCCAGCGCCTGGAGGGGCTCTCTCACGACGCGGACCTCCAGCTCTCCGGAGGGATCACCCTCAGAGGGATGGAGGCGCTCCTCGCTGACGGAGATCTCGCCAAGGCGCGGACGGGGTATCAGATCTCACTCTGGCTCGTCAGGGATCTTCTCGAGCGCGGAGGGATGGAGCGGATCCGCCAGCTTCTCACCCGCCTCGGCGGAGGAGAATCAATCAGCGAGGCGCTCCTCAAGGTCTACGGGTTGCCGATGGCCGAGCTGGAGCGGCAGTGGAGCCGCCTCCTCAGCGGCTAGGGAAAATGAAGGTCCCCCTCTCGTGGAGGGGCAGAGGGGCTCGAAGCCCGGCCGATGAGCCGGCACTGACACCAGAGCCACCTCCCTGTTGAACTAAACCGCTCGCGCAGCAGGCCGGACACCGACCCGGCCGCGTCCGATTCCCGCTTCTAGTCGCGGCCCGCCTACGATAGAATCCCCATACGCCATGGACGCGAGGGGTTTAGCCCCACTGGTTCTATCCGTCATGCCGTCGCACAACGGATAAAAGCCTTAACGTTAGCCGCCCCTCATATCGTCGGTGAATGCGCCCACGCTGTGAGGAAGCGAGACCTGACTGGACATGAGCGAACGCGATCCCCACTACCTCGGCCACCGGCAGCGCCTCCGCGAGCGGTTCTTGAAGTCTGGCCTCGAGGGCTTCGCCGACTACGAAGTCGTGGAGCTGCTGCTGACGCTAGCGGTTCCACGGTCGGACGTGAAACAGCCCGCCAAGGCGTTGATCGCCCGCTTCGGCAACCTGCGCAACATGCTCGACGCGCCGATCGAGGAACTGCAGGCCGTCAAGGGCCTCGGCTCGGTCACGCCGGTTGCGCTCAAGATCATCAAGGCGGCCGCGACGCTCTACCTCCAGCAGAGCGGGGAGGGTCAGGACTCTCTGGCCGATCCGTCGCGGCTCGCGGACTTCTGGCGCATGCGGATCGGCGGGCTCCAGATCGAGGTCTTCCAGGTGGCCTACCTGGACTCCGGCTACCGTCTGCTGCGCGACGGGATCGAGACCCTCGAAGAGGGGACGATTGACCGCGCCGCTGTCTATCCGCGTCGTGTCGTCGAGTCAGGGCTCCGGCGCGGCGCGGCCGGACTCGTGCTCGCCCACAACCACCCGAACGGCCAGGTGACGCCGAGCGAGCAGGACAAGCTGCTCACGCGTGCGATCGTCTTGGCTACGGAGACGGTCGGCGTGAAGATCGTCGACCACGTCATCGTCTCTGCGAGCGAATCGTTCAGCTTTCGGAAGGCAGGCTTGTTGTGAGCGTCGCCCCGGCCATCCTAGAGCACTACCCGGACCTGAGCGACTCGCAGCGCAGGGTCGTCGGCTATTTTGACGGCCCTCTGCTGGTGATCGCGGGCCCGGGCTCCGGCA
>CAZXPE010000034.1:0-16426 GCA_964642915.1 uncultured bacterium
CCCCTGGGCCGGATGGCGAGGCCAGGGGCGCGGCCTTCGCGGTGGCGGCGGATGGCGAGGCCGAGCTGGAGGAGCAGGAAGTCGTCGAAGGCGAGCCTCCGGCGGGCGGCAGTGATCTCCGCCTCGTTCTCAGGGAAGTGAACGGCCCTGAGCGCCTCGGGAAGAGAGAGAAGTTTTCTCCTCGATCTGATCGGCTCGGGGAGCGGATCAGCCACCTCGGAGACGTGGGCTTCGACGATGCGCCAGAGGAGCGAGCGGAGGGCCCGCTGGGTGAGCCCCTCGGTCAGGCGGTAGATGGGAACGATCCGACCTGTGTGAAGGCGCTCGTCGTCCGTCTCTTCGACAATCTCGAAGTCGGGATGCCGCATCTGAAGGGGGCCGCCGCGGAAGCGGACGGCTTTGC
The DNA here is from genome assembly GCA_964642915.1 of uncultured bacterium. Lineage (GTDB taxonomy): Bacteria > Methylomirabilota > Methylomirabilia > Rokubacteriales > CSP1-6 > CAZXPE01. The sequence continues at coordinate 404 of CAZXPE010000034.1, forward strand.
CGTAGAGCACGAGCGTTTGCCCGCGCCTGAGAACCTTCTCAAGGTATGGCTGGTTGAACCAGACCGCGGCCAGATAGCCTGAGCTGTCGCTGAGAAGCGCCTGAAATGGGACACGCGGGTTCCCGCGGGGAGGCGGGCTCACGCCGACGATGGTCCCCGAGCAGGACTGGATGACACCGGCCCTGAGAGCCCCGAAAGGGGTCAGGCGGCTCCGGTCCTCGTGACGGCAGGGAACGTAGAAAAACGCGTCCTCCACCGTCTCTAAGTTAAGCCTGGAAAGGAGCTTTCCCCGCTGGGGCCCGACTCCCTTGATGTATCTCAAGGGGGTCTGCAGCCCGGCGTCATGGGGAGGGCTGGGGCTTTTGAGCGATGTCAAGGGGTTGCCTCACTCAGGGGAGTATGCTATAAAAGATGCTCGTTCCCGGCAACTTTACGCTTCATCCTCTTGAAGGAGAAATCATGGCGAGACGTTGTGAGATCTGCGGGAAGGGCCTCGCCGTCGGTCACCGGATCAGTCACGCCCACAACGTGACCAAGCGGCGCTGGCTCCCCAACCTCATCTCCGTCAGAACGGTGATCGCCGGAACGCCGAAGCGGATCAGGCTCTGCACCCGCTGCCTCAAGGCAGGAAAGGTCGTCAAAGCGACATAAACGGGGAGGGGGGTGATGGCACCCCCCTCCCTGACGATGAGTCCCGGTGGGAGGCCGCCACCCCCCACCGATGGGTGTAATCGAGCTTACTTCTTCTTCTTCTTGGCGGCCTTTTTCTTCGCCATTCAGGTTTCACCTCCTTCCCACGCCGGAGGCTAGTTCTGAGACTCCGGCTCATCCCTCAATTCGATCCGAACGCTCGAGCTTACCTCTTCTTCTTCTTGGCCTTCTTCTTAGCTGCCATGGATCTGATCACCTCCTTTCGGGCTCAGTAGCCCATGGCCTCTCGCCTGAGATACTCTGCCTGCTCGCGGCCCCGCCTCTCATAGTGGTAGAGATCCGCGTAGAGCTGTGGGAGGCAGACCACTGAGAGTCCCCCCTTGGCCAGAAGGCCGTAAAAGACCCCCTGGTCGTAAGGGGACAAGAAGTGGATGTTACCCTCGCCCTCTCCGGGCCTGATCCCCAGCGACTTGGCGATGGCGTCGGGCTCGCCCTCCAGATAGCAGTGAATGGATGGAAAGCGGATGTGAGGCGCCACGAGAGACGCCCCGGTGTGGAGGGTAAAGGCATAGCGGCGCCCTTCAGCCTGGGCCAGCCGCGCCACATCAGCCACCATCTTCCGCGTGATCTTCTCCGGCGAGAAGTAGGTTCCCACGCGGTTCTGAAGATAGGAGTACCCGTCGCGCCAGGCATCGAGCAGGTCCGAAGGCTTGGCGAGGCGGATTCTCTGATGCTCGTCCCTATCGACCCATGCAAGCTCTTCGAGCCGCTTCACGACGTTGTGGGCGTGACCCAGGCTCACGTCCGCCGCCTTCGCCAGCTCCTCCAGCCGCCAGGAGCGGTGGGGCTCCACCAGCAGAACGCGCACCACGCGAGTGGCCCGCGGAGCGAAGAGCGACTTGAGCGGTCTGGTGGAGGGGCGGACGTTCGGCTTCCCCTCTTTTTCGATCAAGACGTTTTCGAAGGCGAGGTAGCAATTTCCTGAGAGATCCAGGTAGCCCAGGCCGTTCCGTCGCAGAAGAGCGGCGCTCTGGGGACTTACGTAAACAGAGACGGCCACGGGATAACTTCCAGGCAGTTCCCTTCGAACCTCTGAAAGTCTGGTAATCGCCTCCCGGATTTGCCGGGGTTGTCCGAGTCCGCTGACTTCCAGCACGAGGGTCTGCTCCTGCTCTCCCATGCGGAATTTCACCAGCAGGTCAACGGCTTGGCTCCCGACCTTGGCATCCGGTGTCTCTTCCCACGCTTTCGCCTTGGGAAAGAACTCCCGCAGCCTTTGGACCGCCAAACGCCGAATCTCCCTGGACTTAAGCATTGTTTCACTTGTTCAGCTTCTTTCAGCATCTGCTGAAAACATAAGAAAGGCTGAAACCCTTGTCAAGCAAAAAAGTTTGGTTCACCAGGACCGAAGACTCGCTTCAGGAAGGATCCTGGTCGCTCTCTAGTTCTTCCAGGCGGGCGTCGTCGAGACCGAAGTAGTGGCCGACCTCGTGAATGACTACCTCTCGGACAAGCTCAGCCATTTCCTCTTCGTCGTCGCAGTCAGCTTCAATCGGGCCCTGATAGATGGTGATCGTGTCGGGGAGAACATTGCCGTAACCTGAATCCCTGCGCGTGAGATCGACGCCGCGGTAGAGGCCGTAGAGCGTGTCGGGCGGCTCGATCCCCATATCGTTCAGAGTCGCGGCGTCGGCCCAGTCCTCGACGACCACCGCGATGTTCTTCATCTGCCGCTTGAAGCGCCGGGGGAGACTCTTGAGGGCCCGCTCCACCAGCGCCTCAAACTCCCCCCGAGTCATCGCTGAGTTTCGACGAGACGACCCCGCTAGAGGCCGCGGATGCGCTCAACGTTGATGATGTCCTTCACCTCGCGGATCGCCTGCATGATTCCCTGGAGCTGGGAGAGGTCCGCCACCTCAACCACGAAGTGGTTGATCCCCTTCCCGTCCTCGGTCACGTTAACCTCCGCTTTGGTGATGTTGCCTGACCGGGAGGAAATCGCTGAGGAGATTTCGGCCAGGAGCCCCGGCCGGTCGCGGCCGATGTAGACGGCGATCTTCACCGGCCGTTTCGCCGGCTCGGCCACGTCCCATTCCACGTTAACCAGGCGCTCCTTGTCGAGGACGTTCTTGGCCACTGTCAGGCAGTCCTTGGTGTGGACCGTCAGCCCGCGCCCGCGGGTGATGAACCCGACTATCGTGTCACCATGCACCGGAGAGCAACACTTGGCGAAGCGGACGAGGAGGTCTTCCACCCCGCGGATCTTCACGCCCTCCGCGGCCTTCGGCGCGGGACGGGCAGCTTTCTGAGGCGGGGCCTGAGGCGCCCTCTCGGCCTCAAGCGCTTCAGCCGGGGCCAGCTTGGCGAGCACGTGGTGGACAGATGTCTTCCCGTACCCGACGGAGGCGAGCAGGTCGTCCACGGTGGCGAAGCCGTCGGCGGCGGTGATCTTCTTGATCTCCTCTGACGCCAGGAGGTTCGCCGGTGAGAGCCTATACTTCCGCGCCTCTCTCTCGAACAGCTCACGTCCCAGCGTGAGCGAGCGCTTCCGCTCCTCGACCTTGAGCCATTGGTTGATCTTGGAGCGGGCCCGCGATGACTTGACGATCTTGAGCCAGTCCCGGCTCGGGTGCTGGGCGGGCGAGGTGACGATCTCGACGATGTCTCCCTGCTTGAGGGTGTATCGGAGTGGTACCAGCTTGCCGTTGACCTTGGCGCCGACGCAGTGCTCACCCACCTGGGTGTGGACCGCGTAGGCAAAGTCGATCGGCGTGGAGCCCTCTGAGAGGGCCTTGACGTCCCCTTTGGGGGTGAAGACATAGACCTCGTCCGGGAAGAGATCCACCCGCACCGTGTCCATGAACTCGCGCGGGTCCTTCATCTCCTGCTGCCACTCCACGAGCTGGCGGAGCCAGAGGAACGCGTCGTCAAACTTGTCCTTTCCGGTCTTCTTCTCCTTATAGAGCCAGTGGGCGGCGATCCCCTCCTCAGCGATCCTGTGCATCTCCCACGTGCGGATCTGGATCTCCACAGGGTCGCCCTTGGGGCCGATGACCGTGGTGTGGAGCGACTGGTACATGTTGACCTTGGGCATGGCGATGAAGTCCTTGAATCGCCCGGGCACCGGCTTCCAGAGCGAGTGGATCACGCCCAGGCTCCCGTAGCAGTCGCGCACAGAGCTTGTGATCACCCGGACGGCGGTGAGGTCGTAGATCTCGTCGAACTCCCGGCCCTGGTCGTGCATCTTCTTCCAGATAGAGTGGAAGTGCTTGGGCCGGCCTCGGATCTGGGCCTCGATTCCCACCTCCCCGAGCTTTTTTTCGAGGATCGCTATGACCTGGCTGATCTCGGCCTCCCGCTCGAGCCGCCGCTTGGCCACCCGCTTCTGGAGGTCCGCATAGTCCTCCGGGTGGAGGCAGCGCAGGGCCAGGTCCTCCAGCTCGGCCTTGACCTTCGCCATGCCGAGGCGGTGCGCCAGGGGGGCGTAGATGTCCAGCGTCTCCTCGGCGATCTTTCGCGCCTTCTCGGAATCGAGGTAGTCGAGGGTGCGCATGTTGTGGAGGCGGTCGGCCAGCTTGATCATCAGCACCCGGAGGTCCCGGGCCATCGCGACCAGCATCTTGCGGAAGTTCTCGGCCTGGCGCTCCTCGCGGGATGAGAATGCGAGCTTGCCGATCTTTGTCACGCCGTCCACAAGCTCGGCGATCTCTGGGCCGAACTCGCGGGCGAGGTCGTTCTTGGCGGTCTCCGTGTCCTCGAGGACGTCGTGGAGGAGCCCGGCCGTCACCGTGGTCACGTCCATCTTGAAATTGACAAGCAGGGCTGCGACCTCAAGGGGGTGGGAGAGGTACGGCTCCCCCGAAGCGCGCTGCTGTCCGCGGTGGGAAAGCTCAGAGAATCGGTAGGCGCGCGAGATCAGCTCCAGGTCGGCGCCCGGCTGGTACTTCGGAATCTCCTCGATCAGGGTTTTTAGCTCGGTCACGGCAAAACCCTTTAATGTTAATCATTTATTATGCACCTCCAATCAGGCTTTGGCCACGGCTTTTTTTACCCGGCGGGAGCGGGCCTCCGCCCACTCGGTCCAGTCCACGATGAGGGCGCCGGCGATGTAGATCGTCGAGTAGGTCCCCGTGATCACTCCCACGACGAGGGCGAAGGCGAAGTCCTCCAGGACCTTCCCGCCGAAGAAGAAGAGGACCGCCGTGGCGATGAACGTCGTGAGGGCCGTCAGCACGGTCCTGGAGAGGGTCTGGTTGATGGCGATGTTGATCTGCTCGGCAAAAGACTGGCCCTTCCTCACCCCTTTGCCCCGGTTCTCGCGGATCCGGTCGTATGCGACGATGGTGTCGTTGACCGAATAGCCGATGATCGTGAGGAAGGCGGCCAAGATCGGAAGCGAGATCTCCCGGCCTGTGAGAGACATGGCGCTCATCGAAACCAGCACGTCGTGGAAGACAGCCACGATGGCAGCAGCTCCTCCCTTGAGATCGAACCGGATCGCTATGTAGATCAGGATCCCCACGAGGCTCGCCAGCACGGCGTACAGGGCCTGGATCTGGAGGTCGCGCCCCACCTGGGGTCCCACGAACTCCGCGCGCCGGATCTCGACCTTCCCGAGGCTCCCGTCCATGCTGAGGGCCTCCTGTACCCGACGGGTCACTTCCTCAGGAGCTACGTCCACCAGGGGGAGCCTGAAGATGAACTCCCTGGGGTCGCCGAACTCCTGGATCACGCTTTCTCCGAGCTTGATCTGGTCGAGCGCCGCCCTGATCCGGTCCACCGGCACCGCTTTCTCAAGGCGCGCCTGGATGAGCGTGCCGCCGGAGAAGTCGATCCCGTAGCGGAGCCCTCCCTTCAAGCCGACCGAGACGAGGCCGACGGCGATGAATGCGAGAGAGAGGAGGTAGGCCCACCGGCGCTTGCCGATGAAGTCGTACGAGGTGTCCTTGAAGAGCTGAATCATGGCTTCTCCGCGCTCAGATTGAGAGGGCTTCAACCTTCCGGCGACCCATGTAGAGCAAGTCGAACAGGAGCCGGGTGAAGAAGACGGCGGTGAAGAGGCTGGCGAGGATCCCGATAAAGAGCGAAACGGCGAACCCCTTCACAGGCCCCGTCCCGAACTGGTAGAGGATGACCGACGAGACCAGGACTGTGACGTGGGTGTCCAGCACGGTCCTGAAGGCCCGCTTGAACCCGGCGTCGATGGACGCCCGCACCGTCTTTCCCGTCCGGAGCTCCTCGCGGATCCGCTCGAAGATCAGGATGTTGGTGTCAACCGCCATGCCGACCGTCAGCGCGATCCCCGCGATGCCGGGGAGCGTGAGCGTCGCATGGAAGCCGGCCATCGTAGCCAAAAGGATCAGAAGGTTCAACCCGAGCGCCACGTCGGCGATCAAGCCCGAGAGCCGGTAGTAAACCAGCATGAAGAGGAAGACGACGAGGGAGGAAGCCAGGATGGCGATCATCCCCTGGCGGATCGAGTCGGCGCCGAGGGACGGCCCCACGCTCCGCTCCTCGAGAATCTTCACAGGGGCCGGGAGCGCGCCCGCCCGGAGCACGATGGCGAGATCGGCGGCCTCTTCAGCGGTGAACCCGCCGGTGATCTGAGCCTGCCCTGACGGGATCCGCTCGCGGATCACAGGGGCCGAGTGGACGTTGCCGTCGAGGATGATGGCCAGGCGCTTCCCCACATTCTGCTCAGTCAGCTCGGCGAAAACCTTGGCGCCGGTCTTGTTGAACTCTACCGAGACGTACGGCTCGCTTGTCGTCTGGTCGATGGAGACCCTGGCCGTGGCGAGGTCGGCGCCTGTCAGAAGGGTCTTCTTCTTAATCGCGTAGGGGACCTTCCGCTCCTGCTTCGTCTGCCTGTCCACGTGCCGCTGCCAGAGCAGCTCATCCCCCTCGGGAGGGCCCTCTCTCACGGCCTTCTCGACGTCGGCCTGCTCATCCAGAAACTTGAACTCCAGAAGCGCGGTCTTGCCGATGAGCGCCTTGGCCCGCTCGGGATCGCGGACGCCTGGGAGTTGAACCAGGATGCGGTTCTCCCCCTGGCGCTGGATGGTGGGCTCCGCCACGCCGAACTCGTCCACCCGGTTCCTGATCGTTTCGAGCCCCTGGCGGACGGAAAGGTCCCTCAAGGTGGCGGCCTCTTTTTCCCTGAGGGCGAGAACGATCCGGCCGGCGGCCTGATCGGCCTCTTTCTGCTCGAAGCTACCGAGCTCGTTGACGACGGCGATGGCGTCTGTCCAGGTCTGGGGCGAGGCGAGCCTGAGAGCGATCGCTGTGACGCCCTGCCTCCCGAGCTGGGTCACTCCGATCCCTTTCTTGTCGAGGGAGGCCCCGAGGTCCTGAGCTGCCCGCTCCACCTGGGTCTCGAGCGCCCTGTCAGCGTCAACGCCGAGGACCAGGTGGATACCCCCCTGGAGGTCAAGTCCCAGGTTGATCGTCTTCTTCGGCGGGTAGAGGTACCAGACCGATCCCGCGATCACAACGAGGACGATGGCGACTCGAAGCCAGAGATATCTCCGCATCCTCGGCCCCTACGATTCCTTGTCGCCCTGGGCGACCACCCGGCCGACTGCGGACCGATCGACTTCGACCTTCACCTGATCGGCGATCTTCAGTGTCACGATCTGCTCGCCGAGCCCCACGACAGTGCCGTGGAGACCTCCTGTGGTGGCGACCCGGTCCCCTTTTTTAAGCGCGGTAAGCATCCGCTGGCGCTCCTTGCGCTGCTTCTGCTGGGGGCGGATCAGGAGGAAGTAGAAGATCGCGAAGATGGCGACGAAGAAGAGGATCTGAGTCGTCGCCGCTCCGGGACCCCCTCCGCTTGGAGCCTGTCCTGCCGCATATGCCAGATCAATCATGAGTCATGCCTCCGTGCCCTCTATGTTGGCAGTCAAATCGCCATGGGATGATAACTCATACCGCCCCCTGAAGGCTACGCTGAATTGTTGAAACCTTCCCGACCGGATAGCTTCGCGCATCCGCGCCATCAGCCCGAGATAAAAGTGGAGGTTGTGGAGGGTCAGGAGTCGCGCCGCCAGCATCTCCCCTGCCATGAAGCAGTGGCGGAGGTAGGCGCGGGAGAAGCGGCGGCAGGTGTAGCAGGCACAATCCTTCTGAGGGGGCGAAGGGTCCCTGGTGTAGCGCGACTGCTTGATGGTCAGGACGCCATCGTCGGTGAAAAGTTGGCCGTTCCGAGCGTTCCTGGTCGGCAGCACGCAATCGAAGAGATCCACCCCCCTAGCCACGGCGTCAACCAGGTCCAGCGGGGCACCGATCCCCATGAGATAGCGCGGCTGACCGGGCGGGAGGAGGCCAGCCGTCAGCTCTACGAGATCGAGCATTAGCGGCTTCGGCTCACCGGTAGCCAATCCCCCGATGGCGTAGCCGTCAAAGCCCAGCGCGCAAGTCTCCTCCACAGCCCGGCGCCTCAACTCCTCGTCGCCCCCTCCCTGAATGATCCCGAAGAGAGCCTGGCCTCCGGGGCCGTCCCTGTGAGCGGCCTTGGAGCGGGCCGCCCAGCGAAGCGTCAGCGCCAGAGATCGCTCACACTCCTCGAGTGTCGCGGGGAGCGCCAGGCACTCGTCGAGTGGCTGGATGATGTCTGCCCCCAGGGCTTGCTGGATTTCAATGGCGCGCTCGGGAGTCAGAAGATGCTCCGAGCCGTCGAGATGGGAGCGGAAGCTCACGCCTTCTTCCGCTACCTTCCTCATTGAGGAGAGGCTATAGACCTGGAACCCTCCTGAGTCCGTCAGGATCGGCCCGTCCCACGCCATGAAGCGATGGAGCCCTCCCAGCTCGGCGATAAGTTGATGGCCCGGGCGGAGGTAGAGATGATAGGTGTTGCCGAGGATGATCTGGGCGCCGGCTGCCATGAGATCCTCGGGTGTTAGCCCCTTGACTGCGCCCACTGTCCCCACAGGCATGAACGCCGGTGTCTCAACGACGCCGCGGGGAGTCTTGAGCCTCCCCCACCGCGCCGCCCCGTCGTTCTTGACCAGCTCGAACGAGAAGGGGTTCATGCTATCAACATGGCGTCGCCGTATGAGTAGAAGCGGTAGCCTGACAGGACGGCGTGGCGGTAGGCGTCAAGGATCAGCTCTCGGCCGGCGAAGGCCGAAACCAGGACGAGGAGCGAAGATCGCGGCAGGTGGAAATTGGTCAGGAGCGCGTCAACCACCCTGAACCGGTGGCCGGGAACGATAAAAAGATCGGCCTCGCCGCTCAGTGACTTTACCTCTCCCGAGTCATCAGCCGCCGATTCGAGAGCACGGGTCGTGGTGGTCCCCACAGCGACCACCCGGCGTCCCTCTCTTTTTGCACGGTTGACCGCGACGGCAGTTTCCTCGGGGATCTCAACCGGCTCGGCCTCCATCCGGTGTTCTTCTATCCGGGCCCGCCGGATTGGTCTGAAGGTCCCCGGACCCACATGGAGAGTGAGATGTCTCACCTCCACCCCCCGCGCTCTGAGCTTCTCCAGCGATTCCTCGGTGAAGTGAAGCCCCGCAGTGGGGGCGGCCACCGATCCCTCGGGACGGGCATAGACCGTCTGGTAGCGCTCCCAATCTTCCGCTCCCGGCTTGGCGTGGCGCCCGATGTGCGGCAGGCCGTGGCGCTCGAGGAAATCTCGAGCCGATGTGATCCCCTGCACTTCAATGACCCGGCGCCCCTCTTCGCCGGCTTCAACAACCCGGGCTTGAGCCTCTCCCAGCATGACGACCGCGCCCACGCGGCAGCGCTTCCCGGGTTTGACGAGCACCTCCCATCGGCAGGAGGTAATCTCCCTGAGGAACAACAGCTCCACCGGAGCGCCACCCGGAAGCATCCCGAAGAGGCGGGCCGGGATCACCCGGCTGTCGTTCAGCACGAGGCAGTCGCCCGGTCTCAGGAGATCAGGTAGGTCAGCAAACTGCCTGTCCTCCCAACGCCGCGTCGCCCGATCCACCAGGAGGAGCCGTGAGGCATCGCGCCGCTCAGCCGGATACTGGGCGATCCGGCCAGGAGGCAGCTCATAATCAAACAGGGCCGAGTCCATGACAGGATGAGTGTAAGCGAGGTGGAGAGGCTGTCAAGCAGACAGAAGCGCAGCGGAGATCGTCAACGCAGAGTGGAGAAGATCGCGCCCTGGTAATAGTACTCCAGGATCTGGCGGGCGGTGTACCCCTGCTCGGCCATGGCCTTGGCGCTCCACTGGAAAAAGAGTTTTTCAAGCGCGACGTCCTCCGTCTGCCCGAACCGAAAGCGACCGTGACCATCCGGCTCGACCGGCAAGTATTGGAATGGCTCAGGGCGCAGGGGCCGGGCTACCAAACCCGGATCAACGCGCTGCTGCGGGCCTACATGGAGAGCCACAAGTCCTGACAGGCTTGCGGCCCTGTACTGCCCGACCCTTCGGCGCTTCCGGCTCCACACGATCATTGCGGACGTCGAACAGGTGTAGACTTAGCCAGCCGCTTCCCTTGCCCGTCGTCCCCCCTGCTCACGTCGGCCTGCCAGGTTACGTTACGCTCCCGTCTGCCGGACGCCAGGACACGGCCCGTCAGAGATGCCAGCGCGCCTCGTAGGCGCGACAGATCGTCTCCAGCATCCGCTGGTACTCCCGGTCGACGTTGATACCGAACGCGTTTTTGCGGTCGACGCGCGGTGGGTTGACATTGTCGATGAAGACTGGCACCAGTAGGATGAAGTCGTACCCGAGAACGTGCGTGTGCCCTGGGGCACGGGTCGGGAGCGTCCGAAACGCATCGACAGTCTTCTGCGGGTCGTTCTCGCGGTTCTGACTTACGGCGAACTTGAACTCGCGCCACAGGGATCGGCCCCCTTCGATAACCTCGGAAGAACTTTACTCTCGAAGAGATCAGGTCGATTCCTGTAGCGCTTCTTCACATGATCCGGGATGTTGAGAACTGTCAGAGCAGTGCCGACCAGAACGGTAGCGACGATGATGCTTTCTGGCTTGACGCGATGGATCCCTCGCACAACTTCGTCGAGATCGTCGAGCCGGTTGGTCTTATTACGATGAGCAGTGATGACGCTTTTGTTCTCCACGCAGATTCGCGCTCCCCGAGCATTGTACTTACCACTCGGGCTTGGTTCGCCAACGAAGAGATCTACCCTTCGCCCCCGAGCCCCAGGAGCAGGTACGTTGTACCAGCGTGCGATGAGGCCTGAACGGTAATCGGTGGCGATCTGCGGGCAACGCTTCATGAGATCACGAAAGATTCCAGCGCTCACGAGATCCGAATGCTGCTCAAGACGATGGTTGTGGTAGCCCGCAGTACGGATCGCCTTGACCACTTCGTCGAACGGATTTGTCACCGCACCACGACCGCTGCCTGCGGTCATGGGCTACACCGCGACAGCTCGAGATCTGATCAGCTCGCCGAGGTCATCTGGCACTGGGAGCTTCTTGAGGACACTGCTCTGGACCCGAAGGAAGCCGTTTGCTGCTCGCTGGCAGTGAGACCGTAGCCAAGAGCGAACCTCTGCTGAGTTCAGGAAGTCGGCCAGCGGATCAAGGAGATCGGGCGCCTGCGGCACCACATAGTAGACCGAGTGCCGAGGGACGATGTCGCCCTGACGGTCGATCCAGAAGAATGGCTCCGGCGTAACATCCTTGCAGAGTAGCTTCGGGCGCAGGATATCTCTGAGCTGTGGCGTCTCGTGGAAGGCGTACCACGGCTTCCGCTGAACACAAGTCCGGGCTTCCAGGCGCCTCCTGACCTCGGGTCGATTCAGGTACTCCCCGAGCGCCGCGAGGCGTTCCTCCGGCAAGAGGCGACCCTCTTGATCGTAGGGTATTAGCATCCGCCAGAGGGGCTCGGGAAGGGGCTTGCCGAGGCGTAACTCTCGTCCTGCCAGGGTCGGACACGACAGTCGCTTCAGATCCGGAGGGAGCTTGGTCGTCGCAAGCACGAACATCTTGTCGGCGCCGGTTGCCACGCCGCAGATCACGCGGAGCGCCAAGTTCTCAAGCCTCCGAGCGCCGCCGAGTTCGACTGAGCCCTGAATTATGGGTTGCCACGACCCACTGCCCTGGGGCAGGCGAACCGATTTCCGCTCACCGGCCCTAGTCTCGACGACCGTAGGTTCCGACGGCATCCGGTTTACGACCGTCGTACTCGTCGGATAGGTGGTAAGGCCCGGAAACGTGTCCTCCGGCGCGAAGAAGATCTCCTCAACCTGAAACCGAGAGAGGATCTTCCGGAGAGGGCGCGCAGTTTCCACGTAGGCGAACTTCTCGGGCGTGATGAAGATGAGCCACCCCCTCAGGCGTAGAAGCCCTAGAGCGCGTTCCCAGAAGAGCAAATACAGGTCAAGGCGCCCCCGTGCCGTGTCGAACAGTCTTCGGTAGCGGGCGCGCTCTTCCTCGGACAGCTCTTCGATCGCGACGTAGGGCGGATTCCCCACGATGTAGTCAAAGGACTCTAGCTGGATCGTGAGGAAGTCACCCTGAATCAGGATGACGCCCGGTTCCCCCCTGAGTCTTCTCCTCGCCTCCCTGATTTTCTCGGAGTCCAGCTCGATCCCGACAATCTCGGGCCGTGGGGCGTTGTGGCGACGACACCAGCGAAGGACACCTTCGATGAAGGCCCCGTGTCCGCATCCCGGATCAAGGAGTCGTGACCCCTTGCGCGGAGGACGCTTTCTGAAGAGCCGCTTCACCATCGCATCGACGGTTGCTTCAGGTGTCGGCACGAAGCCCTTCATCCCCCTACTCCCCCTTGTAGTGCCGTTCGTAGCCGGGGCACGGGAATCCCAGGCGAGGAGCCTCACTCCCTTCCGAACCTCCCCCAACACCAACTTGCGCGAGCGCGGGCGACCTTTATAACCACCGCTGCGTATATCGATCACAGATTCGGCGCAGGAAAGTGTCGTAGTGTAACGGATCACCAACCTGAGGGGCGGGCTGCGTGGTCACGAGTCGGGTCTTCTTCAGGGCAACATTGTCGTGGTCTACCAAGATTGCCCCATTCGCTTCCAGGCCCGTAGCCTGATTCGTCGCGGAGCGAGTTGGCAATGCACGAAGTAACTCCATCGTCGTTTCCACAAGTTGTTCAATGTTCCGATGAATGCTCACTTCTGGACGGAGAGGCGATTTGAAGCGCTCCGCGATATTGACAACCGTCAAACCGGCGGCAATGGCCTCCGGATCGTACCTGTGGACAAACTGGTGGAAAGAATCAAGGTCCCTTTGGCGGTTGCGGCGAGCTTTGCCATGCTCGGTCATGACCGTCTTCGCCTCGATCGCAATGCGGATCGTTGCAGGCGAAGATTGCTGGATCCTTCTTGGAGACGGTTGTTGTTTAAAGCCCGCTGGCGGAGGCCCCAACACCAGGTCAATATTCCACTCGCTGCTCCCGACTATGATCTTACGGTTGAGGTCATAGACCAGCAACTCTCTGGCTGCATGTTCTTGGATCCCGGGGCAGGCCTCAAGGAGGTCTTCGAGGACAAAATCGCACAGCGCCTTCCCGTGAGCGTTTGATCGAGGGTGATAGCCGTGCTGTCGCAGATAGTCAACGAATCGCGCGGGCGCGAGTGGCATATAAGCCCCGCGGTGTGAGTACCCTATCAGGGGGCGAGGCTCCCACCACCCGATAAGCCGCACACGACGAGATCTTCCCTGGCACGGGTCCGAAGAATTCAACGTGAGCATCCAGAGAACTCTGCCGGAATCGGGTTTTACCGATTTCCAGGTATTGGGGCTCGATTTCGTAGCCGATACTCGAACGGTGCGATTCGATCGCCGCAGCGGTCGTGGTTCCGGTTCCCCAAAAGGGATCTAACACGATGTCGCCGACGAAGGAAAACATGCCAATTAAGCGATTGGCAAGCTCCTTCGGAAAGGGAGCTGGATGGCCCCGAGCACGCACTTGTCCGGGAATGTCTTCCCAGATCTGTCGAAACCACCGGTCGTGATCCCCCCGGTCGATGATGCTTAACGCTCGCTGCTCGGGTGTCGGTGTCCGATAGGCGCCGGGCTTACGGAAAATGAGAATGTACTCGACGTCGTTCTTGATCACGGCGTTGGGCTCGTAGGGCTTCCCCAGAAAAGTAGTGCCGTTCCCCTCGACCTCGGTTGCAGCATTCGCAATCTTGTACCAGAAGATCGGGCTCAGGTAGTCGAAGCCAATGCCGATGCAATCCCTTGAGATGTCGGCGTGGAGAGGGATAACACTATGACGACCGGCTTTTCGTCGCGACAAGCATACGTCACCCACGACAACGCATAGTCTGCCGCCGGGCACCAAAAGCTGAAAGCAACGATTCCAGATATGGCGCAGTTCAACCAGGAACTCTTGGTAATCCGCTAGATTTCCGAGCTGGCTGCCGATCAGCGGAGGGTACTCCTTCAGGTTCCAGTAAGGGGGCGATGTTACGACCAGATGTAAGAAGGGGTCTACACCTAGCTCTTCCATGCGGCGGGCATCGCCTAAGTAGATCCGATGAGTAGTCTTGAGAATCGCCGGATTCCTTGCCCACGCACGGCGCTTCTCGACAAATTTCGCTTCAATGCCCGGCTCTCGTTTGTCCCCGATCATGCTTCCCCCCTAAGTCCTGGACGAGCCGATCTGAAAATTTCCGGTCGTTTCGAATCCCGGTGCCAAAGAAGCTACTAAATATGGACCCGGTTGTCAAGATGACCACTTTATTTGGCACCAAGCGGGTGAATAGTCTTTCTACCTTTCCCCTGGCGCGGGAGAGGCCGGAGGGCGGTGCCGCTCGTAGCCGGGGCACTGGAGGACTGGGAGGCGGGGGTACTTCGGGAAGCGCGGATCTTCCTCAGACTTGCCGCAGAGCCAGAACTCGGAGCCCTTGGCGGAAACAACGCGACGGCTCCACATGTAGTCGGTGCAGAGCCCGACCGAAGGGGAACTCAGGACCGTTCCCACCCGGGAAAGACCAGATCCAGGAAATGCTTGAGGATTCGTGCCGTCGCTCCCCAGACGGTCTCGTCCTGAACCTCTAAGAAGTACACGGGCTGGGTCCGCCAGCCCCGCTTCCACTGCTCCATGCGGAAGTTCGCGGGGTTCAGGAACGCTTCCAGGGGGAGCTGCAGGACCTTCTGGGCGTAGGAACCACAAAGGCCCTTATCGGTACTCGCTCCTGCCTGCCGGCAGGCAGGCCCAGTCCAGACATGGCTCCCACCGCTCCCTGCCCGTCGGCAGACATGGCCTGCCCCTCGTTCCCTATGCCTGCCAGGTCCCCGCGGGTAGGCTACGGGGCGAATGAGGAGGCTGTCAAGGCGAAAGCTGAGCCGGGCACAGATGGGGCGGATGCTCGTGAGGATGAGGGTCCGCCTGCCTGCCGGCAGGCACGGCGGAGATCGTCAACGCAGGGTGGAGAAGGTCGCACCCAGGTAGTAGTAATCCAGGATCTGGCGGGCGGTGTAGCCCTGCTCGGCCATGGCCTTGGCGCTCCACTGGTCCATGCCGACGCCGTGGCCGTAACCGCGTCCGGAGAAGCGGGCCGTCTCCCCATCCACGGCGACTGCGAAGAGGGTGCTCTTGAGGGTGTCGTAGCCGACGAGGCGGCGGAAGTCGTTCCCTCTGAGAGAGGCGCTCCCTCGGCTTCCGTGGACGGTGAGGCGCACGACGCGGAGCGATGGGCTTCGCTCCACCACCTCAAGGCGCCTGGTCGTCCCGACCGAGACGCCGCCTTTTCTCAAGAGCGCCTCGAGGTCAGTGAGGCGCAAGGCAAGATTCCAGTAGAAGTGGGGAGACCCGGAGAAAAATTCCACGCGCACGGCTCGAAGCGCCGGCAGGTTATTACCGGCGAAGACAAGGCGCGGCTCCTCGGTGTGGCCGCCGCTGTCGGTGTGGTAGAAGGCCGGGAACAGCTCTCCTTCCCAGAGGAGAACCTGGCCGCGAGTCTCGTTGACCGCCGCCCAGGCCGGAGAGGCCGGGTCCACTCGCCCCGCGTACTGCTGGTGTGCCGTGGACGCGACGATGTGGTACGGCTTGACTTGGTTGAGCTGGCGATGATAGGCGGCGTAAGTCCGCGCCACGATCGCCTGGGCCTTGAGCATCTCCATCGGCCACTTATCCGAGGCTTCGGCTTTCATGGCTCCGGCAAGATACTCCTCCAGAGGCAGCTCGTTAACTACTACGAGGCCATTGCCGTTCCTCAGGACCTCGATCGTTCCGGGATACTCCCGGCCGTTGAGCCTCAACGCCCGCCCTCCGGCAGGCCTGAGTTTGAGCCCCGCGGCCTGCCTGCCACTCACCTCGACGCCGCCATTCCGCTGTGTGACGCGAATCCAGGTGGGAGCGTCAGTGAGGACGGGACGCCCGCCCGGATCTTCCACGACCATCGGCCCTCCGCCGATCTCAACACTCCTCGCGTTCTCAGCGATTGCGACGC
>CAZXPE010000035.1:0-16204 GCA_964642915.1 uncultured bacterium
CCGACCGGAGCGTATGCAGTTATACGTGAGGATCGGCGACGACAGAGGACGCAGAGATGCGACGGTTATCGGCATGGCGCTAATCGAAGCGGCTGATGTGGAGGTGGACGCCGCTACTCGAAGCCGGCTCCACAGTCACCTCTCCCGCCCCTCTCAGCATGGAGATCCGCGCTCCCTCAAGCCTCTCGACAAGGGCGGGGAAATCCTCCGCCAGGAGGGAAACCGCCACCAACCCCTCTGCGCCCCCCACCTCTTCGGCGGGAACCATCAGGAGCGCAGCGCGCCCAACCCGGAGCATCGCGCGGGGACCTTCGTTAGGCATCTCTTCAGAAAAGTCGAAAAGCCCCCTGAACGTCCGGGCAGCCTCCTTCGGGTCCCGAGCCCCGATGACCAGCCGTTTCAGTCTTACTGGTGAGACCTGCTCACGAACAGGCTCTGTCGGAGTCGCAAGCTCTACCAGAACTCCGGCGCAGGCCTTTGGGTGAAGAAAGGCGACCATCCCTGCGAGGCCGGGGCGAGGATACCTGTCTATGAGGGAGACGCCCCGGGCTGAGAGCCCTTCAAGAGCCGCACCGATGTCCTCGGCCTCGAGACAGAGGTGGTGAAGGCCCTCGCCGCGCTTGGCGAGAAACCTGGCCACTCCCGCCTCGGCAGAAATCGGCTCCAGCAGTTCGATCTCGCTCTCCCCGGCTCCAAGGAGCGCGGCTCTCACGCCCTGGTCCTTCACCTCCGCCTCCATCACCAGCGGGAGGCCGAGGGCGTCGCGGTAAAAGGCGCACGATCGGCTGAGGCTCTGAACAGCGATCCCGACGTGATGGATCTTACGGACCACTTCAGCGCCAGTCGTCGAGAACGAAATCCCCCTGCCCCTCGTACTCCTCCAGCTTTCCCCGCTTCATCCGAACCATCGTGAAGTCGATGTGGTATCCACGTCCCAGTAATTCTTGATATGGCGACCAGTACCCTGTGTACACCGGCGCGATCACCCGCTGGAGCCCCGCCTCACCTGCCAGATCCTCGAGGGCGGCCATGAGCTGGTGGAAGTGCTCAGGCTTCTTGCTTCCCGGGTCCAGTGCCAGGAACTTCACGTAGAGGGTCCCCTGGGGCGCCTCGCTGACACCGGGGGTGTGGTAGATGGCAAAACCCAGGAGATCCCTCCCCTTCTCCAGAAGCAGCGTGTCTCCCAGCGCCAGCCCGTCAACGATCTCCACCTCTTTGCCGATGTCCATCCCCTTGTAGATCTGATTGGTGATTCGGCGGAACCGCTGCATCGTGGCTTTCTTCTTCGCCTCCTCCAGTGTGGAGTAGCGGCGCGCCTGGACCACCAGCTTGGACGGCTTTGTCTCCTGAACGATCTCCCTGCGGTCCAACCCCTTGGAGGTGATCGCGACCAGCCCTTTAGGTCTGTAGCTGAATTTTTGGTAGAAGAGAAGGTGCCTGGGGCTCTGGGGATAGGTGGATAGCCCCCTCAGTGTCGCGTTGTTCTCCTCGAAGAAGCCTTCTGTCGCCTTGAGGAGCTGCTGGCCTATGTCCTGGTTCTGGTAGGCCGTCAGGACAGCGATCGGCCCCACGAGCCCGAGGCTCCCCCACATGACGGCGATCGAGGCGCCGACGATCTTCCCCTCACCCTCCTCAGCGACGAAGCAACCCCACGGCTCGATGAGCCATCGGTGGTGGACATACTGGGCCCCCCCGAATGCCTGGCGCGGGCGCGTCCCGAGCTGCCTCTCGTAGAAATCGCCGAATGCCTGCTCGACGACGTCACGAACCTTAGAGAGGTCTCCCTTTCGAACCCGTCTGATCTTTATCACGGGCATTCTCCCCTGAGAATTCATCCCTGGCCGGTCAACGGAGGCCCTCATCCTTCCGCCCTGACCCCGGCAAGCTCTTCGAGAAGCGTGATCACCCCGGAGTGATCGAGACCGCCTCGCCCTTTGACCCTGAGGGCATTGAAGATCTCCCGGACCACAGCAGTGGTGGGCAGAGGAACGCCTAACTCGCGGCCGGCCTCAAAGATGAGGCCAAGGTCTTTATAGTGCAGGTCGATCTTGAAGCCCGGGTTGTAGGAGCCTGCGAGGTAGTTTGGGCTCTTCTGGTCAAGGCAACGGCTTCCGGCGAGCCCCCCAGCAAGGGCATTGATCGTCAGCGCTCTGTCGAGGCCAGCTTTGGCGGCGAAGGTGAGGGACTCGGCGATGGCCGTCAGGTTCACCGCGACGATGATCTGGTTGGCCAGCTTGGTGAACCCGCCCGCTCCCAGCGGCCCAAGATAGGTAATCGTGCGCCCGAGGGCCTGGAAGATGGGCAGAACCTGGTCGAACACCGGCCTCTCCCCCCCGACCATTATCGAGAGGGTCCCTTCGATGGCGCCTTTTTCGCCTCCAGAAACCGGGGCGTCGAGCATCCTGACTCCTTTCGGGGCCAGAGCCACGGCGACCTTCCGGGAGACGATAGGGGAGATCGTGCTCATGTCCACAAAGATAAGCCCCTCCCTCGCCGACTCGATGATCCCGTTGGGGCCCAGGGCGACCTGCTCAACGTCTGGAGAGTTCGGGAGCATGGTGATGAGGCAATCCACCTGTCCAGCCACAACGTTGGGGGACGGGGCAGCTTTCGCCCCTTCACCCACCAGGGCTTCGACCGGGCCCTGACTCCGGTTGTGGACAACTAAAGAATACCCGGACTTGAGGAGGTTTCTGGCCATGGGCCGCCCCATGATACCAAGGCCGATAAAGCCTATTCTGAGTGCCATGAAGCTCCTCCCCCCTTCGGTCGCTTGCGCTCAATTAGCACACTCGGGCGAGAAGGGTCAAGGGAATTCCCTCAATCGAGCAGAAAATTGCCGGTTCAACCCCCCGCGTACTGACCGACGAGGGTGATACGGTCGCCGGGTTTGAGCTGGGAGTCGAGGGTGTGGGTAACACCCAGGACGGCATCGTTGACCAGGACCTCGATATGCTGCCCCAGCTCCTTCCTTGAGGCGTCCCAGAGGGCCTGGTCAAGCTCATGGTGGCAGTCCGAAATCCGCTTGAGCAGTCCCCTCACAGTCTCCCCGGGGGCGAAGCTCTCCTCATACTCCCGGCGGCCTGAGCCGGGTCCCCCCACGAGCTTGGTGACCCAGCCCATCACCTCGACGGTGGCAGAGAAGGTCCCTTCCTCCCTCACCCCGCCCCCCAGAGGTCCTTGACCAGCCACTCAAGGCCGAGCCGGTTGAGGGTCTCAGGCGTGGGTCTCCCCGTCTTCCTGTCGTAGCCGACCGTCTGGTACCAGAGGTCCACCATCCGCTCCCAGTGAGCCATGATCGCCTGGTCCTTAGCCGGACCGTCAATAGGCGTTGACCCGTAACGGGCGGAGGGGTACTCAAGCTCAGGGCCTATGCCGCAGCGGAGGTTGAAGGCCCGGAGAATCGCCGCGGTCCTCCGGCCGAAGCTGAGCGATTCCTCAACCGCGTAGTTCCACCCCGTCGCCGCCGAGAGGGCGCGGCATATCTTCTCGAGCCGCGTTCGGGCGGTAAAGGAGCAGATGCCGAGCGAGTCCTCAAAGTGGCGGCGCCCCAGGAGCCCGCCCACGTTTCGCGCCACGGCCTCCGGATCGAAGGGGTTGATGCGCGAAGGCATCCCCACCTCATCGGGGTGAACCGGTATTCCGGTCTCGTATGTCCCCGTGCTCGCCGTGCAGGTGTCGAGCATCTCCTCCCATCGTCCCCTGTGGTCGTGGCTGCGTGGAGCGGCGCCCTTGAGGGTGTAGATGGCGCACTCACTGGCCGGTCCGCCGAGCTTCTCGGCGGCGCGCTTCACGCCCTCGGCAAGGAGATCGCCAAACCCCTGGCGGTGCACAATCATCTGGAGCAGTCTGTAGGTCCCCTCGGCGTCCCCCCACCTGAGATCGAAGCCGAGCTGTTCACTGGTGATGTATCCTCTCTCCTGGCACTCCATCACCCACCCGGTGATCCAGCCGAACTCGTTGATGTCAACGCAGGCCCTGTCGATTCTGGTATTGAGCCAGGAGATTGCTGCCCGGTCTGTCAGGCCGATCGTCCACCCAGCGCCCGCCCACCCCTCGTACTCAGGCTCGTCAACGATCTCCCCCGCTCGAGGTCCCGAGGGGATGAGCTGCATCTGGCAGTGGCTCATCCCGCATGAGTTGCACTGGTGGCCGCGGTGGTCGAACGCCCCCCTGAGCGCGGGGGCCTCCCATGAGGAGAGGTCCACCTCCGGAGGGGCGATGTTTGTCCGGTAATTCTTGATCGGGAGGACGCCGAGCTTGTAGAGGCTCAGCACAGCGGTGAGGGTGCCGTACTCGTAGAGTGGGCGAGCCCCGGGATCGGTCCTGAGGTCGTAGGCGATCTCGTCCGCCGCCGTGAGAAGTCCCCGCGGATCGGCGGCGGAGATCGGCCTGCTCCCTTTGACGATCGCGACTGCCTTCAGCTTCTTCTTTCCCATGACGGCGCCGCAGCCGTTCTTAGAAGCAACGTGGCCATAGTCCCCCTGGATCGCCGCGAAGCGGACAAGGTTCTCCCCGGCGGGGCCGATGGAGTAGACGGAGAGCTGATGGCCCGTGAGCCCCAGCTCAGCCGAGAGGATATCCTGGGTCTCCCATGTGTCCTTTCCCGCGAGGTGGGAGGCGTCGCGAAGCTCAACCGCGTCGTCGTGAACAAACAGGTAAACCCAGCGTTTGGCTTGGCCCCGGACGACGATGGCATCGTACCCGGAATATTTGAGGCAGGCGCCGAAGAAGCCGTTAGCCTGAGTTGACGTTGCGCCGTTGGTGAGCGCTCCCCGGGTCACCACCGTGAGGCCACCTGTCCCCCAGACGGGGAGCCCCGCCAGGGGTCCTGTAGCCAGGACCAGGCGGTTTTCAGAATGGTCCCATCCGGCCTCGGGCGGCACCTCATCGTAGAGGATCTTGGCGCCGAGCCCGACTCCGCCGATCAGCGTCCTCATCTCCCCGGCTGACCACGGGACAGCCTCCACCCTCCCCGACGCGAGATTAACTCTCAGGATCTTCCCCGCGTATCCGCCCGGAATCTTTTCGCTCATCGGGCTTGCCTCGACGAGGCGGGAGAGGCCGAAGGACGGGAGAGGATGGTCTGGGGCAACAAACAGGAGACCGCGCGCGAGGCGACGAAGGCGGGCTTCAGGTCGCAGGGATTCCTTCTGAGATGCTCCTTCCAGGGGCCCAGGCTCACACCTGACTGGATCAGCCCCTTCAGCACGCCGACGTCATTTCCGGCCCAAATCTCCTCTGCCCTGCCGATTAACACCGCGCCCGTCAGCCTGTCGCCCTTGAAGAGAAGCTTCCTGTACGCCGGGCGCTCGGGCTTGGCCGCGGCAATCGCCTCGGCGATCGGATCGTCCCAGCAGCCAAAGCTGGCGACTTCGAGGCCCGAGACCCCAACGATGTTCATGGAAAGGCTTCCTCGATACGCTACGTCGCGCCCCGCCATATTGGCGCCGGCTACCCTGCCATGTTGAGCGGCTGTCGGCTCGATAGCGTGGAGAACCCGCTCTCCCGTCACCAGGTCAGATCCCTCAGCCACGTCACCAGCAGCGTAGACGGCCGGCGCGCTCGATCTGAGACGGTCGTCCACGACGATTCCACGGTTGATCGTAATGCCTGAGCCGCCGAGCCATTCGAGGTTTGGGGCGATCCCTGTCGCCATGATGACAATGTCGGCCTTAAGATCCTCCCCGCTCCCGAAGCGAAGGCGGGGCCTGCCAGACCTTTCCTCAATCGAAGCGAGGTCAGCTCCGGTTCTGATCTCCACGCCGCTTCTCCTGAGCCACTCCTCCACGATCTTCGCCCCGGCTCTGTCGATCATCCGTGGCAGGACCTGGGGCGCCACCTCAACGATCGTCAGCTTCGCCCCGAGGGCAAGAATCGAGTCCAGGATCGTAAAGGCGATGAACCCCGCCCCCACGATGACCACATGGCTCCCCTCCGCGATCCGGGCGATGACAGCGCGCGCGTCGTCCAGGGTCCAGAAGCTCCAAACCCCGGGCCTGTCTGATCCCGGCAGGAGCGGCCTCACTGCTCTCGAGCCTGTGGCGATCAGGCAGTCGTCGTACTCGATCACGGCGCCGTTGTCCAAAGTAAGGACTCTGGCGGCAGGGTCCAGGCTGGCGGCTTTCCTTCCGATCTCAGCCTTGACCCTCCAGCGGGCTAGATCAGACGGCCCCGCCGTGAAAACACGGGACTCGGAGATGAAACGGCCCAGATAGTACGGCAGAACCATCCGAGAATACGGGCGCTCTGCCGAGACCAGCGTGATCTCGGAAGGCTCGCGCTCCTCCTCCCTGATGGCGCGGATGGCGTTGATCCCGGCGGTGCCGCCTCCCACGATGAGATGCCGCGCCCTCATGACGCCTCTCCTGCGGTGAGGAGGCGGGCTGAGCGGGAGGCGGCAAAATCCCCGAGCCAGTCTGCTGTCTCCGACTCCTCGCAGAGGATCGCCTGCGTCGGGCACGCCTCGGCGCAGGCCGGAGCGCCACTGCACAGGTCGCACTTGAACACTTTCCGGGAATCGGGGTTGTAGAATACCGTCCCGTAGGGACAGGCGATAGCGCAGAGCTTGCAGCCCACACACCTGTCTCCCAGGATAGCCTTGGCTCCCAAAGGCGAGATGGTGATTGCCCCCACCGGGCAGGCCGCCATGCACCACCCTTCTGAGCACTGAAAGCAGGTGTACGGCGCGTAGCTCGTGTGAGATTCAAACGGCGAGATGCGGATCGCCGACCTGGCGGGCCTGAAGCTTCCTGTCTGGGCGTATGAGCACGCCAACTCGCACCGGAGACAGCCGGTGCACTTCTGGGGGAAGATCTTGAGGACTTTCACGCTCCGGGAAATTAGCGCTTCTTCCGGGCGCCTCGCCTCTCAAGCCCCCCGATGAACTCGTCCAGCGGTATGGCCGCCATGGTCATCATCTGGAGCGACCCTCTGGCGCCCAGCTCGATGGAGACACGGGAGACCGCCTCGTTGTCCGGGGCCTCAAGAACCGTGACGAAGTCGTACGGACCCAGGACGGCATACTGGGCGCGGACCTTCACCCCCATCCGCTCCACCTCCCGGTTCACTTTCCTGATCCATCCCGGCCGCTCGCGCAGCACCTTTCGCCCGGATTCACTCAGCGTGCTCATCATGATGTAGAATCCCACGGCGGAGCCTCCCTCTGTGACGGGCAAATTGGAAAAGCCTGAGAACGACGCGTTTAGTATAGCACGCGCATGACTTTTTGTTGACAACAGAGACCGGCCGGGGCGATCATGAGCGAGAACTGCGTTCCGAACCGGACTCTGCTCTCGGAGGATCGAATGAGCCCGGAAGCTCTCATTCTCATCGTCCTCTTCTTCCTGACCGCCGTCGCCCTCACCTGGGAAGCGTGGCGCCGCCGCCGGGGTCGGAGGGTGGTCCACACCTGCCCCCACTGCGGCGATTCGCTCAAGTCCGTGGAGCCGGGCCGCCGGTTCTGCCCGACTTGCCAGCGCTACTTCAGGCGCGCCAGCGTCTGATCCACCCGACTCTCGATCCCCCGCTCTTCATTCCCCATTCCGCATTCATGTGTTACCCTGTACGCCATGATCGACATGGACACGCTGGTCTCACTCTCGAAGCGCCGGGGGTTTATCTTCCAGTCGAGTGAGATTTACGGCGGGACCGGCTCCTGCTGGGACTACGGCCCGCTGGGCGCAGAGCTGAAGCGAAACATCAAGGAGCTCTGGTGGCGCGACACCGTCCACCGCCGCGCCGACATGGTGGGGCTCGACGCCTCCATCCTCATGCACCCGACGGTCTGGAAGGCGAGCGGCCACGTGGACCACTTCACGGACCCGCTCGTGGATTGCAGGGCGTGCAAGCGCCGCTTCCGCGCCGACAAGCTCGACGAAGAGCCGTGGGTCCACTACTGCCCGGCGAAGAAAGAAAACAAGTTCGACGTGCCGGCGGGCGAGCCGTGCAAGCACTGCGGCAACAGGCGGACGCTCTGCCCGGAGTGCGGCAAGGGCGATCTGACCGAGCCGCGCCAGTTTAATTTAATGTTCAGGACCTTCATGGGGCCGGTCGAGGAGGACGCCACGGTGATCTACCTCCGCCCGGAGACCGCCCAGGGGATCTTCGTCAACTTCGACAACGTGCTCCAGGCCACGCGGAAGAAGCTCCCGTTCGGGATCGCCCAGATCGGCAAGAGCTTCAGAAACGAGATCACGCCGGGGAACTTCATCTTCCGCACGCGCGAGTTCGAACAGATGGAGATCGAGTTTTTCGTGAACCCTCACGACCGGGTGAACGGCCAGCCCGCCGACGAGTACTGGCACGAGTGGTGGATCCAGGAGCGTCTTGCCTGGTACCGGCGGTACGGGATCCGCGCGGAGAGCCTGCGCCTCCGCGAGCACGGCAGGGAAGAGCTGGCGCACTACGCCAAGCGCTGCGCCGACATCGAGTACCGTTTCCCCATGGGATGGAGCGAACTGGAAGGGATCGCAAACCGGACCGACTTCGACCTCAACCAGCACTCGGCGTGGAGCGGCAGGTCCCTTACCTACTTCGACGAAGAGCGGAAGGAGCACATCGTGCCGTACGTCATAGAGCCTTCCGCGGGAGTGGACCGCAGCCTGCTCGCGTTCCTCGCTGACGCCTACCACGCCGAGGAGGTCAGGGGGGAGAAGCGCGTCTTCCTCCGCTTTCATCCCGAGATCGCCCCCGTGAAGATCGCCGTCCTCCCGCTCCTGAAAAAGCGCGAGGAGATCGTCGCTCGGGCGGCGGCGATACGGGACGAGATGGGAAGGCAGTGGGTCACAGTGTACGACGACACGGCGGCGATCGGGAGGCTCTACCGGAGGCAGGACGAGGTCGGGACGCCGTACTGCGTCACAGTGGACGTGCAGACTGTCGGCGATCCCCAGAGCGGTGAGCCCCCCGACCACCGGGTGACCATTCGTGACCGCGACTCGATGGGCCAGATCCGCGTTCCCATCGGGGAACTCAAGCAGGTTTTCTCCGATCTCTTCGGCGGTGCGCCGTGGGCGACCGTCGCTTCACGTTATCCCGCCCAGCCCGTCAAGTAACGTGTCTTTTTAACTCCGGACGTCGGGTGAGCGAACTGGACACGACGGGGCTCGGGCGATTCTCGCCTGAAGTCACCGGGGCGATAGAGAAGCTCGGACGGGAGCACTTTGTCGAGAGGTTGTGGCAAAGGGACCCGACACTCTGGAGCAACGAGCCTGCCTGCGCTGATCCCATCAAGGCCCGTCTCGGCTGGCTCGCTTCCGTCTCAGCCATGCGCGGCGAGGCGCCGGCCCTCGCCGAGTTCGCCGACAGTGTCCGCCTGGAGGGTTTCACCCACGCGCTCCTCCTCGGGATGGGAGGGTCGAGTCTCTGCCCCGAGCTGCTCAGGCTCACCTGCGGAGTCAGGCCGGGTTTTCTCGACCTGGCGGTGCTCGACTCCACGGATCCCGCAGAGATCATGGCGGCCGAGCGAAGGTCCGACATCGGGCATACACTCTTCATCGTATCGAGCAAATCGGGGACGACCGCCGAGACCATCGCGTTCTTTCGCTACTTCTTTGAGCGGGCGCGGGCAGCCCGGGGCGGATCGGCAGGCAGCCAGTTCGTGGCGATCACCGACCCTGAGACCCCGCTCGAAAGGCTGGCCAAAGAGCACGACTTCAGCCGGACGTTTCTGAACACGCCCGAAATCGGAGGCCGTTACTCGGCGCTTTCCCTCTTCGGGCTGGTCCCCGCCGCTCTCCTGGGGATCGACCTCGAGGCATTCCTGGAGCGCGCTGAGCGAATGGTGAGCGCCTCGACCCCCGACCGATCACCGGATGACAACCCGGGCGCCATCCTGGGAGCAACGATAGGGGCCCTGGCGCTAGCGGGGAGGGACAAGCTCACCCTGCTCTGTTCCCGCTCCATCCGCGGCTTCGGGAGCTGGGTTGAGCAGTTGATCGCCGAGAGCCTTGGAAAGGAGGGCCGTGGCGTCGTCCCCGTTGAAGGGGAGCCTCTCGGCCTAACGGCCGCATACGGCGACGATCGGCTCTTCGTGGCTGTCGCTCTCAAAGGGGAAGAGGGCGAGCACGCACCGGCTCTGGCTTCCCTCCAGGCTGCGGGTCACCCGGTTGCAAGTATCACGCTTAGAGATCGGCTGGATCTTACCGGGGAGTTCTTCAGGTGGGAAGTTGCAGCAGCAGCCGCGGGGGCGCTCCTCGGGGTCAACCCGTTCGACGAGCCCAACGTCACTGAGTCAAAAGAGCGGACTAACCGCCTCCTCGCCCATTATGAGGCCGCCGGAGAGCTCCCGGAGATCGTTCCCTGCATTGAGGAGGATGGCATCTCGCTCTACGGCTCGTCCGGCCGCTCGCTCGGCGAGGGGCTCACGGCCCACTTCAACAAGGCAAAAGCCGGCGATTACCTCGCTCTGATGGCTTACCTGCCCCGGGAACCCGAAACTGATGCCTCCCTTCAGTCGCTTCGGCTGGCGCTCCGCGACCGGCTACAAATCGCGACGACACTGGGGTACGGACCTCGCTTCCTTCACTCAACTGGCCAGCTCCACAAAGGCGGCCCGCCCAGCGGCCTCTTTCTCCAGATCACCCACGACGATCCCGTCGATCTTCCCATTCCGGGAATGCCGTACAGCTTCGGCGCCCTCGAGTGGGCCCAGGCCCTCGGCGACCTGGAGGCGCTCAAAGCCCGCGGCCTCCGGGTGATCGGGTGCCGCCTGAGAGGCGACAGGAGGGCAGGCATCAGGAGACTTGTTGATCTTGCGCGGTGAATACACA
The DNA here is from genome assembly GCA_964642915.1 of uncultured bacterium. Classification (GTDB taxonomy): domain Bacteria; phylum Methylomirabilota; class Methylomirabilia; order Rokubacteriales; family CSP1-6; genus CAZXPE01. The sequence continues at coordinate 10,773 of CAZXPE010000035.1, forward strand.
CAAAAAAGCGGCCAGCCAAAAACCGAGGGCTGACCGCTGAAGGCTGAACGCCGAGAGTCGGACTACCGGAAGAACGACCGGAGGACGATCGACTTGATCCCGGGCTGCCTCAGCATGGAGAAGAGCAGCTCGCGGTGCCAGTTGAACCTTGCCGACTGCCGGATTACCTCACGCACATCGTCAGATGCGAGGGCCCTGAGAAGGGTTTCGATCTCCTTGTCACTGAGGTGCGCCACGAGACTCCTGAACCGCGTTGAGGCCTTGATGTCGGGCAAGAGACGGCCCTGCCAGCGTTCCTCGTATGCCTTGAGGCATTCAGCGCTGAACTGCCCGATCCTGAACGCTTTGACGAGAGTTTCGACGGCGAAAGAGGCCGAGAGCAGGCTGTAGAAGATACCCCCGCCCGTGGTCGGCTTGGCGAGGCCGGCGGCATCACCTATCGCAAGGAGGCGATCCGCGCAGGTCTTCCCCACGGGGCCGATCGGGAGCAGCCTCCTGACCGGAGTCTGCGGTGCTTCGGTGAGGCGTTGGCTGATCTCAGGCCGCTGGAGAAACCGGCCGAGGTATCCCCCGGCGTCACCGCGGGCCATGACGCCAAGCTTCAACCGGGCCCGGTCTCCCCTCACAACGGGGACGATCCAGGCGAACCCCTCGGGAGCAACGCTTCTGCCGAAATGAAGCTCGACCTCCCCCCCTCCATTTCCACCGACTTCGATCTGTGCCGAATGGAGGAAACGAGAGGGCAACCCAAGGCCAAGCCGGCGCTGGAAGCGGTAGGTCACACCGCACGCCAGGATGGAGACCCGGGCCCTGACCGAAGGGCTCTCTGAGCCGCTCACCTCTACCCAGTTGCTCTCCGGATCAACTCGATCCACTCTGAAGCCCGGCCGCACCTCCACTCCGGCCTCCTGGGCCTTGGCGGCGATCTGCCGGTCGAACACCCCCCGGTCTATCACGAGGATCTCTTCTCCGTTGGAGGAGAAATCAAAGGACGATCCGAACGGAGAAACGAGACGGCAGACGGACGGACGATTCAGGATAGCCTGTTCGGGAACTTTGAAGAGCTCAAAAACCTCAGTCGAAACGATGCCGGTGCAGTGGGTCGGCTCCCCGACGATTTCGTGCTCCTCAAGGACGAGGACATCGAGACCCTCTTCAGCCAGGAGGGCGGCGGCAAAGAGCCCCGCCGGACCTGCCCCGATCACGACTACGTCGCGCATCACATTCTCACTCCGCCGTCCTCACGCGCCCTGCCGTTGAGAAGCAAAAACCCCGCCTATCGTAACTAACCAATCTCCAGAAAACAAGCGGAAGACACATTTCAGCGAACCGCCGGCGGAGGGTTTGAAAGGCCCACCCTGAGGCCCCGCACCGGTAAACGATCCGCGACTGCCTCGATTTCCAGCGTGGCCTCGTACTCTCTCCCGACTGAAATGGGAACGAGCCATTTCCACGGACGGGCGCCATTCAACGGAGGATAAGAACGGTGGATCTCCGCTCGGGAGAACACATACCGCCTCTTCTCAGGCTCCCAGGAGTGGATCTGAGCTCCTACGACGAGCGTCCCCTCGCGGGTCACAGCCACGATGTACCCGACCAGCTCCCTCGGGGAATCCCTGAACAGCACAGCCATGTGCCGCTGGGGGAGAGACTTCCCTTCAATAGCCGCCGTGAGGTCGGAGAGGTCGTGGAAGTAGACCAGGGTTGAAGTCAGGTGGGCAAACCGGCTGCCCTGGTGCTCAACTTCAACCCTCCGGCCCACAAGGTGTCCCAGGGGCTGGCCAAATCCTTCCAGCGGAAATGCCAGGAAGAAAAGAACCCAAAAGAGTACAGCCTTCATAGCCGACCCTGAATCGCTATCCAGCCGCTCCGACCCGGTATTCGCCCCCTAACCACGGGAAGGTGCGGATAGTCCCGGCCGTCGACGAGCAGCTCTTTGGCGACCTCCCCGAGCGGGAGGATCCGAACGCCGCGCGAGAGCGACCCATCCAGGAATCGGCGGAACGGCTCGACGAAGGCCCCCCCTTCAACCTCAGCGTGGGTTGTCAGAACGTTCAGCCCCGGCCTGAGAGACCGGCCGAGAGTGCCGGCGACATCCCGGCAGCGCCCGAGGAGCTCGTCAACCGTCGGGAGCGTCGTAGGAATTTGAATGGTCTTCAGGGTCTCTCCATGGTGGACAGGCCGGAAGGGTTCGGTCCCCCTGACGTCGCTGGCATAGACAAACCGGAACCTGTCCTGAATGGCCAGCCCTTCCGGCGTGCACCTCCATCCGGGAGCGGCTGTCGCCGAGGGAGGGTGGCCGAACAGATCCCGGTAGGCGGCCGCTGCCATCTCAAGGTCGTGCTCGATCTCGCCAGCGGTCATCCTGTGGACCCGATCCAGCCACCCAAAATGGTCATAGCCGTGAGGACAGATCTCGTGCCCTTCAGTGGCCATCTGGCGAAGCAGATCAGGGGATCCGGCCCCAACGAGCTGCGGTCGAAGCAGCGTCCCTGAGAGGAGCGTTCCCATGCCGTAGAGGCGGAACGGATTGGTCCGCCACATCTTGAGAAGGAAGCTGGGACGCCAGGCCCGGCGGATGGCGAGCCCCGAGCGGTCGGGACCGAACGTGACGAAGAAACTGGCCCGAAGATCGAGCCTGCGGAACAGCTCAAGGAGGCGCGGGACACCATCGAGGAGTCCCCCTCTCGTGTCTACGTCAACCCGAATGGCAAGCCGCGTCCCCATTTAGATTCATTCGGAGTTTTCGCGACGGAACCACGCGATGGTGCGCCTGAGCCCCTCCTCCAGAAGGACCTCAGCGGTCACTCCCAGGATCGCCCTCATCCGGCTGGTGGACGGCACCCGTCGCGGAATGTCCTCATAACTCGGGCCGTAGATCGATTCCTGAGAGACGTAAGTTATAGACGAGGAGGAGCCGGAAACCCGCACCATCATCTCGGCAAGCTCTCGAATGCTGACCTCCCGTTCAGATCCCACGTTGATCACCTGGCCGACCGCCTCCTCAACGAGCCCCGCCTCCACCGTTGCCCGGACGGCATCGTCCACGTATGTGAACGTCCGGGTCTGGCGTCCGTCTCCGATCACCGTAAGCGGCTGGCCGCGGAGGAGCTGCCCCATGAAGATGGTGACGACCCTCCCCTTGTCCATGCGATCCAACCTGGGGCCGTAGACGTTGAAGTAGCGGAGCACCACCACGGGGAGGCCCAGCTTGTGGAAGGCGAAGCAGAAGTGCTCGCCGACAGCCTTTGAGGTCGCATAACACCAGCGGTCGATCCTGGTTGAGCCCAGGACCCTGTCCCCGTCCTCCTCGAACGGCACCTGGGAGCTCCGGCCGTAGACCTCGGAGGTAGAGCTGAAGACGACTTTCTTGCCGTGTCGGAACGCCATAGTGAGAACGTCCTGAGTCCCGTTGACGTTGACCGTCAGCACCTGGTACGGGTCGCCGACGTAATGCTCCACCCCCACGACAGCCGCAAGGTGATAGACGAGATCGCACCAGACCATAAGCCCTTCGAGGATCTCCCTGTTGAGGACCGACTCCCTGACGTGGCGGAACGCCTTGTGCCCCCGGTGATGGCTGACTTTCAGATCGGAGGCGGTGTCGAGGATTGTGACCTCGTCTCCTCTGGCAAGGAACGCGTCGGTGAGGTGGGAGCCGAGGAATCCCGCCCCTCCCGTGATGAGCACTCTCATGCCGCGTCTCCCAGCCGATCGCCGGCGCGGAGCCCCCGGCGCTCGGCGAAACGGTCGGCGGGCAGTTCCGGCTCTCCTTCGAGCTGGACGCTCTGGAGGAGGAGCCGGCCCGCGCCCGTAGCGACCACGATCCCTTCCCCCCGGCGAATTGCCTCAACGATTCCAGGAAGAGTGCTCCCGGCCTCGCTGTCCTCCTCCCGGGCGTTCCAGAGGAAGAGTCGCTTTCCATTGAGGTGAACAAAGGCGCCGGGGAACGGGTGGGTGACTGCGCGGATCAAGTTTCGGATCTCGACGGCCGGCCGATCCCAGCGGATGAGGCCGTCCTCGGGACGGCGCTTTCCGTACCGGGTCGCCCGAGAGTGGTCCTGCGGGATCCTTGGGGCGCTCCCCGCAACGATCCGGGGGTAGGCTCGCTGGAGGAGGGCCACACCCGACTTCTCCATCTTCTGATAGAGGGTCCATGCGGTGTCATCGGGGTCGATCCCGACAGACTCCTGGGCGATGATGTCGCCAGCGTCGGCCTCTTCGATCATGTGGTGGAGCGTCACCCCCGTCAGCGTCTCGCCGTTGACCAGGACCCAGTTGATCGGGGCGCGTCCCCGATATTTGGGGAGCAGCGAAGGGTGCAAATTGACGGCTCCGAGGGCAGGTATGGCCAGAAGCTCGGGGGAGAGGAGCCGGCGGTACATGACAGAGAAAAAGAGTGAGGGGGCGAGGCCGCGGAGCACTCCTGCAAACTCAAAGGTGTTGGGAGAGGCAGGGGTGAAGACGGGGAGGCTGTGGGCCCGAGCGAGATCGGCGACGGATTCAAACCAACGAGCCTCTTCCGGGTCGTCCTGATGAGTGACCACTCCCGCGATCGTTTCGCCGCTGCCGATGAGAAACTCCAGGCAGCGGGCGCCAAGGGCGTGATTGGCGAAGACGACCAGACGCGGCTGGCTCACTCCAGAACCTCTGAGATCACATAGCGGGGGCGCCTCCTGACCTCCTGATAGATCCTCCCGACATACTCTCCTATGAGGCCGAGGGCGAGGATCTGAAGGCCGACGAAGAAGAAGAGGATCGCGAAGAGAGTGAAGACGCCCTCGACCTCAGGCCCGACGAAGAGCCGCCTGATCCCGAGAAACAGCGCGAAGGCGAGCCCCAGGAACGAGATGGCGATCCCGGAAAGGCTCACGACCTGGATCGGCAAAAGAGAGAAGCCGGTCAGGAGATCGAAGTTGAGACGGAGCAGTCGAAGGAGACTGTACTTCGAGCGGCCCGCCGCCCGCGACCGGTGGGCCACAGGCAACTCGGCCACAGAGCCCGCGAAACTCACGGCAAGGGCCGGAATAAAGGAAGAGATCTCCTTGCAGCGGAGAAGTTGCTCGACGACAGACCGGCGGTAGGCTCTCAACATGCACCCGTAATCCTTCATGGGGACACCGACAGTCACAGAGGTCAGGCGGTTGACCAGCCAGGAAAGCCCCCTGCGCACCATAGAATCATGGCGGGGCGCGCGCAAGCCCCCCACGACCTCACACCCTCCATCGATCCGATCGAGGAGCTTCGGGATCTCCTCGGGAGGGTTCTGGAGGTCAGCGTCAAGGGTGACGACGACCTCTCCCTTGCACCGTTCCAGGCCTGCGAAGACCGCGGCGTGCTGGCCGTAGTTCCGGTTGAACCTCACCACCTTGACGGTCGCGTCCTCCTCGTGGAGGGCGCGGAGGATCTCAGGGGAGCCGTCACGGCTCCCG
>CAZXPE010000036.1:0-6132 GCA_964642915.1 uncultured bacterium
GCCGAGTCGAGCCGGCACTTGGCCTTGATCTCAGCCCAGAACTTCCCGGCGCGCTGGGCCTGGCCGGGATTGATCATTCGAGCGGGATCTTTGGCCCACACTGAGCGCCCCGCGTAGATCTCAGGGTCGTACCAGAAGTGGTCATGGTGGTAATGGCTCACGTGGATCAACCCGGCCCGGATCGCGTAGCCGGCGATTCTGTCGTTGGCCCGCCTGAACGCTTCCCACTCCTCGTCGGCAGGCGGAAGGTTGTAGCGTCTCGGCCCCAGGGCCGCGCCGGGATCTATGAGGATCCTCGCATCCCCGCACTCAACGTACGTCGCCATCGAGCGGACCCCCAATGACTCGGCCGCCAGCGGGACGATCTTCATAGACACCGCCCTCCGTCCACTTCGATGCAGCTTCCGGTCATCATGGCGGCGTCGTCTGAGGCGAGAAAGAGGGCGGCCCGCGCGATGTCTTCAGGGGTGTTGAGCCGTCCCAGCGGGATCGTCCTGAGCATCGCGCCGCGCCCCGCCTCGTCCATCTCCGCCTTCCCCACGAAGGTCGGGAGCATCGGCGTATCTGTGGCCACCGGGGCGATGGCGACGGCACGGATCCCGTTCGGCGCCAGCTCCATCGCCAGCGCCCTGGTCCAGGCGATCACGGCGCCCTTCGACGCGCAGTAGGCGTTCAGCCCGTGCCGCGGCCTGACCGCGGCGGTCGAGGCCATGTTCACAATCACGCCGCTTCCCTGCCGCTTCATGACAGGCACGGCATACTTGCAGCAGAGGTAAACCCCACGGACGTTGACAGCCATGATCCTGTCGAAGGTGGCCTCGTCAAGCTCTTCCACGGGCGTCGGAGACTGGGGGACGCCGGCGTTGTTGAACAGAATATCCAGGCGCCCCCAGGCGGCCACCGTCCTCTCGACCATCGCCCGGCAGTCAGCAGCAAGAGAAACATCCGCCCGGACAGAGAGAGCGCGGCCTCCCGCCTCCTCGATCTTCCTCGCGGTCTCCTGCGCCGTGGACTCGTTGACGTCGGCGCACGTCACCATCGAGCCCTCGCGGGCGAAGAGAAGCGCCGTGGCCAGTCCGATCCCCGACCCCGCTCCCGTCACCAGCGCCGCTTTGCCCTTGAGCTTCACCGCCTGTCTCCCCCGATCAAGAGCGATCACGAGGCCCGCCCGAACTGAAGCTCATAGAGCCGGGCGTAGATCTCACCCCTGCGCAGCAGCGCCTGGTGGGTGCCTTCTTCCCTCACCTTTCCTTTGTGGAGGACGATGATTCTGTCGGCCTTCTGCACTGTCGAAAGGCGGTGGGCGATGACCACGCTCGTCCTCCCCTGAAGGAGACGGCCCATCGCCTCCTGGATCAGGGCCTCAGACTCAGGGTCAACACTGGAGGTCGCCTCGTCCAGAACGAGCACGGCCGGATTGTACACGAGGGCGCGGGCGATGGCCAGGAGCTGGCGCTGTCCCTGGGAAAGGTTGGCTCCGCGCTCCCTGATCAACTCCTGGTAGCCGTTCGGAAGGGCCGTGATGAACGGCCGCGCGTTCGCCATCTCAGCGGCGCGCTCGACGACCTCAATGGGAACACGCCCGTCGTCCAGCCTGAGGTTCTCCTCGACGCTGCCTGTGAAGAGGAAGACGTCCTGCGGAACCAGCCCGACGTGACGGCGAAGGGTGCGGAGGTCCCATTCCCTCAAGTCCACGCCGTCCAGGAGCACCTGCCCTCGGCCGACCTCGTAGGAACGGTTCAAGAGCCTGGCGATGGTGCTCTTCCCCGCCCCAGTGACTCCGACGAGCGCCACCCGTTCTCCCCGCTCGACGCTGAAAGAGCAGTCACTCAGCACCCACTGGCCGTCCTCGTAGGCGAACCAGACGTTCCTGAAGTCGATCTCTCCTCTCACCCGCTCGACCCTGACTGGCGCCGCCACCGAGACGATCTTGGGGTGGAGGTCAAGGAGGTCGAAGATCCTTTCTGACGAAGCCATCGCCGACTGCATGACCGCGTATTTCGCCCCAAGGTCGCGGATAGGGAGGAAGAAGCGGTTGGTGTACTCGATGAACGCCACGAGCCCTCCGAACGTGAGGGCCCCTTCCCAGATCTGGCCGCCCCCGTACCAGAGGAGCAGCGCCACGGCGGCCGAGCCGATCGCCTCGACGACCGCGTGAAAGCCCGCCTCGTAGGTGGCAGAGCGGAGCAGTGCGCTCCTGTGGTCGTCGTTCAGGCGCCGGAACGCCTGTCGCTCCTGCCGCTCCCGCGCGAAGAGCTGGATCACCGTCATCCCCTGGATCGACTCTTGAAGAAACCCGTTGAGGCGCGCGAGCCGCGTCCGCACCTGGCGGTACCCTTCCCTGGCCCTCCCGCGGAAGAAGGTTGCGGCGGCGAAGAGGACGGGGACAAGAGAAAAGGTCACCAGGGCCAGCTCCCAGTTCATGGCGAGCATGATGACGACGATCCCGGCAAGTGTCACCACGTCCCCGAAGATCGCCACGAGCCCGGCCCCGAACATTTCGCTGATCGCCTCCGCGTCGTTCAGGATCCTGGTCATCAGCCGGCCCACGGGATTTCTATCGAAGAACGCCGCGTCCATCTTCTGGACGTGGACGAAACACGCCCGGCGGAGGTCGTGCATGACCCTCTGCCCGGTGAGGTGCGTCAGGTAGCCCTGGACTGCGCGGAGGGCGTAGAGGCCTGCCAGCGTCAGGAGAAAAACGAGAGCAACCCAGAATAGCCCCTCCCAGTCCTTCTTGAGAATGTGGTCGTCGATGGCGATCTTGACCAAATACGGCTGGAACAGCTCGATGGCAGCGATCGCAGGGAAAAGGAAGATCGAGACCGCCACCACCGGCCGGTGCGGTCTCGTGAAAGCCCAGATGCGGCGGATCAGCCTGGCGTCATACGCCTTCCCGAGGATCTCTTCCTCGTGAGCCTCTCCCCACGCGCCCACGTTATGCACTGAAAATCTCCTCTTCCAACTGCTGAATCCTCCACAGCCTCGCGTAGAGGCCGCCGCAGGCGACCAGCTCGTCGTGGGTCCCCCGCTCAGCGACCCGCCCCTCGTCCAGCACAACGACCCAGTCAGCCTCACGGGCCGCCCTGAGCCGATGGGTGATGACGAGGGCCGTCCGCCCCTTGAAGACTCCGCGAAGCGACTGGAGGATCTCTGACTCCTTGGCGGCGTCAACGCTCGCGAACGCGTCATCGAGGATCAGGATCCGCGGATCAGAGAGGAGGGCCCTGGCGAGGGCGGCGCGCTGTCGCTGGCCCCCCGAGAGAGTGAGGCCGCGCTCGCCGACGACGGTCTCCCACCCCAGGCGAAACGCTTCGACCTCCTCCGTCAGGCCGGCCATCTCCCCCGCCTGCCGGATCCGGTCGTCGGAAACTTCCTCGCCGCCTCCCAGCGTCAGGTTCTCGCGGAGGGAGCGGGAGAACAAGAACGCCTCTTGAGGGACGTAGCCGATGGCCCGGCGAAGGCTCCTGAGAGGGATCTGCCTGACATCGCTTCCGTCGATCAGGAGGCTCCCGCTCGGAGGATCGAAGAGCCGGACGATCAGCGCCGCGAGTGTGGATTTCCCGCTCCCTGTCGGGCCGACGATTGCCACCGTGCTCCCCTCCGGGATCGCCAGCGTGATGTTTCTGAGCGCCGGAGAGCGGCCGTCATAGGCGAACGTCAGGTTTCTGAACTCGATGCTCCCCCTGATCTCGGATTCCGCATTTCGCATTCCGCGCTCCGCATTCGTGACGTCCCGGATCTCAGGCGCCGTCGTCAGTATCTCCGCGATCCGCTCGAACGCCGCTAGCCCGCGCTTGAAGAGAGAGAGCGTGTACCCGAGGGCCATCGTGGGCCATGCCAGGTGGGCGAGATATGCGTTGAAGGCGACGAAGGCGCCGAGCGTGATCCGTCCGTCAACCACCGCCTTGCCGCCCAGCCAGAGGACCGTGAGGGTGCCGATCCCGGCGATCATTCCAACCAGCGGCGAGAACGCCCCCTGGACTCTGGCCAGCCTGAGACTCCTTCTGAGATAGTCGCCGTTGAGCCGGTTGAACTCTCTTATCTCCCGCTCCTCCATCGTGTAGGCGCGCACCACGCTCATCCCCGAGAGGTTCTCCTGAGTCTTGGCCGAGAGGACCCCCAACTGCTCCTGGACCGCCTGAGAGCGGCGGTGGACGGCGCTGTTGAAGCGCTTGGCCAGGAATACCAGGATCGGGTACGGGGCGAGGGCGTAGAGCGTGAGCCAGAGGTCTATGGCCAGCATTGCGAAGAGCGTCCCAGCGTAAATGATCGTCGTTGACATGAGGCCAATGGCGCCAAAGCCGACCAGGTGCTTCACCGTGCTGAGGTCGTTGGAGGCGCGGGACATTAAATCCCCGGTGCGCCGGGCCTGATAGAACGAAGGCGACATCTTCTGGAGATGGGCGTAGAGGTCGTTCCGGACATCGTACTCAACACCCTGACCGGCGCCGACCACTGTGAGACGGGAGCCGAGCCGCGCCAGGCCGTGGCAGGTTGCCAGGACAAGAATAGCCGCCACGTACCACCTGAGCGTCACTAGCCCGGCCGGGCTCTCGAGCGCCTCGATGGCGTTCTTCAGCATCCACGGGATCGCCAGCGAGAACCCCGAAGAGAAGATTTGGAAGGCAAACCCCGCAGCGTACCGGGCGCGATAGCGGGCAAGATACGAAAGGAGGAGGCGATAAGCCATGCGGAGATTAAAGCGGCGAGCCGTTGGCGTAGGGGGTAAGCGCCGCGTACACGGCTGAGATGGCCGGCACTGGAACGCCCAGCCTCCCCGCGAGGCGGGTAGCGTGGCCCTGAAGCGCCTCAAGCTCCAGCCGCTTGCCGTGGGTCAGGTCGTAGTGGAGAGAGGAATGCTCTCCGGGGGGGAGCCTGTCCAAAAAGCGAAGGGCTCTCTCAACCGTGTCCGGGGCAAGCTGGATTCCAGAGGTCTTCGCCAGGGTCTCAGCTTCCTCCAGGAGGGTCCGGTACATCCCGCGGGTTTGAGGAAGCGAACGGATGACTCCCACGGGGCAGCGGGTGAGCGCCGTCATCCCGCCGAGGGCGATGATGAAAACATACTTCTCCCAGAGGATCCGCTGGATGTCTGTCGAGAGGACGGCGTCTATGCCCGCCCCCTGGAAAGTGGCCAGGATCCTGCGGGCCCGATCGCTCTCCCTTCCGTCCAATTCGCCAAAGATGATCTTGCCGCCTGATGCGTGCCTGATGACTCCTGGAGACTCGATGATGGCGAAAACATACGCGGCGCCCCCCAGGACGCGGCCCCCGCCCGCCACCGATTCGATCTTCTCCTCGTTGTCGATCCCGTTCTGGAGCGAGAGGACGGCGGTTTCAGACCCGACGACGTGTTTGATGGCGCGGGCTGCGGTTTCAGTGTCGTAAGACTTCACGCAGAAGAGAACGAGGTCTGCGCTCCCGATATACGAGGGGTCGTCGGTGGCAGGGCTTCTCACGACAAACTCGCCCTCCCTCGCGCTCACCACCCTGAGGCCTGATGCCTTGATCTCTCTCAGGTGATCTCCCCTCGCCACGAACGTCACGGTCTCCCCGGCGCGGGCCAGCTTGGCCCCGAAGTAGCCTCCGACACCGCCGGTCCCCATGACGACGATCTTCATCGTTGCTCGGACCCCCCGCCCCGGAGCGCTTGTCTGAGAGCGCTCCGGGCCACCTCCAGCGCCTGAGTCTGGATGAACATCGTGTCGGGCGGCTCCCACTCCCACGCCACGGTCCGCCCCTTCACCTGAGCCTCCAGAAGCTCCCAGAGATCAGCGTTTCCGCTCCGCTCTCTCTTCCCCTTGGCGCACTCAACCAGATATTGGCTTGAGCTGACCACTCTGATCGGCGTTGCGCGTCCTTTCGCGGCGCTCAGGAAACGAAACCCTTCGATCATAGCCGTCAACTCCATCCGGTCCTTGCTGGTCTCATCGAGACAGGCGCCGCCCCCCCCTTGCTCGACGCCGGTCGGGAGGCAGACGACAAACCCCCAGCCGCCAGGCCCGGACTCCTCCCGGCAGATTCCTGAAACTACGAGGAGTGTCGATCGGGCGGGAGAACTGGACGGCATCGAAGCCTTTCACCCCTGAAGGATCACTGGTTCAGAAAATCACAGGGACCGGAGGCTGTCAA
>CAZXPE010000036.1:6232-15527 GCA_964642915.1 uncultured bacterium
GTCAAGCTCACCACCAACCGCGTCTCTTGAAGAAGGCCAGGAGCCCTCCGGCGACCAAGGCCATCAAGCCGAGCGCCGCCGGGTAGCCGTAACGCCATCCCAGCTCGGGCATGTGCTGGAAATTCATCCCGTAGATGCTCGCGATAAACGTCAGCGGGATGAAGAGCGTGCCCATGACCGTGAGGACTTTCATCACCTCGTTCAGCCGCTGATTCTGTGCCGAGAGATAGACCTCCATCAGAGACGCCGCCGTTTCCCGGTGCGTCTCGACCAGCTCGAGGGCCTGGACCGCGTGGTCGTGGCAATCTCTCAAGAAGATACGCGTCTCCGGTGTTACGAACGGGGACTCTTCGCGCTGGAGGACGACGAGCGCCTCCCTCAAGGGCCAGAGAGTGCGCCTGAGGCCCAGAAGATCTCTGCGGAGGGCGTGGACCTTCGGCACAACCTTCTGGGATGGACGCTCGATCACCTCATCCTCGAGCTGCTCGACCCGCTCGCCGAGCGTTTCCAGCACAGGGAAGAGGGCGTCAACGAGGGAGTCCAGGATCGAGTAGGCCAGGTAGTCGGCCCCCGCGCTCCGTATGCGGCCGCGGGCGTGCCTGATCCGCTCCCTGAGAGGGCCGAAGACGTCGCCGTCAGCGCGCTCCTGAAACGTGATGACGAAGGAGGGCCCGAAGAAGATGCTCACCTGCTCTTCCTCTATCCCCCATTCCGCATCCCCCATTCCGCATTCCGCATTTGTCTTCAGCCGGACCATCCGCGTCACGACGAAATAGTGGTCGGCGTAGGCCTCGACCTTGGGGCGATGGTGAACATCCAGGACGTCTTCAAGGGCGAGAGAATGGAGTCCGAACCGCTCCCCGATCCGGGCGATGACGTCGGGCTGGCCGAGCCCTTCCACGTTGATCCAGACGACCCCCGGCCGCGGGGGGAAATCGAGACACTCCTCAACGCTCTTGGCCTCGATCTCGCTCACCTCGTCCGGCGAGAACGTCATGCGAGAGATCCGGACGGGCTGCCCCCGATAGCGCTCCGGCGCGTCGAGAGTTCCCGGGGCGGCGCCCGGGCGGACGCGTGAGGGACGGGCGCGCCTCAGCCCCAGGAGCTTCCGGACCCTAATCGGACGTTTGGACACGATTCGCCTGAACATCTTCGTCCCTCGCCCACTCTGGCCAATACGTCCCCCGTTGTCAAGCGGGGCCGCGTTTCGGCGCAACGGTCGCCCCGGTGTGTTAACATAAGTACCGGTGCGGCCTCCGGCCGCACTCAGCATGTTCAGGAGGAGATCAGGTGACAGACAGATATCGCGATGTGGCCATCAGGACGGCGAAGCGTGCCGGGAAGCTTCTCCTGGAGTGGGGAGCGGGGCGCCGCGCCGTTACGCTCAAAGGCGCCATCGACCTGGTGACGGAGGCCGACCGGCGCTCGGAGGCTGCCATCACTGAGGCCATCGCCAGGGCTTTCCCCGATCATTCGATCATCGCCGAGGAGGGCACCCTGGTGAAGGGCACTGCGCCGTACCGGTGGATCATCGACCCGCTCGATGGAACGACCAATTTCGCCCACGGGCTCCCCGTCTTCTGCGTGGCGATCGGCCTCGAAGCTGAGGGAGAGATGGTCATGGGCGTGGCGTATGACCCGACGCGCGAGGAGTTGTTTGTCGCACAGCGCGGACACGGGGCGTTTCTCAACGGAAGGCCGCTCAGGGTATCCCCCACGACGTCGCTGAACGAGAGCCTTCTCGCGACAGGCTTCTCCTACGACATCAGGGAGCACCCGCGGAACAACCTCACAGAACATAACGCGTTCACGCTGCGCTGCCGCGGGGTGAGGCGGATGGGGTCGGCGATCCTTGACCTCGCCTATGTCGCGGCGGGGCGCCTCGACGGTTACTGGGAAATGAGGCTCGGGCCGTGGGATATGGCCGCCGGGGTCGTGATGGTAGAGGAAGCCGGAGGGCGCGTCACTTCCCTCGACGGCGGGCCGTTCGACCTCTCGCGGGGAGAGGTGCTGGCGTCAAACGGGAAGATCCACCGGGAGATGATAACGGTCTTGACGGAGGTACAGCGACGATGAGCGAGACAGTGGTGCACGTGCGCGCGATTCGGATGGAAGCGCGGAGGGTGGGCGATGAGGAGCTTGAGGTGCAGGGCTCTCTCGTTGATGAGCGGCCTGACGGCACTCCTCGCTGGTTCGGCGAGGAGAGGGGCACCGAGGTACACAACATGACCGTGACGCTGCGAGTCAGCTATCCGAACTTCACCATCACCAGTATCTCAGCCGGGATGGCCACGTACCCCTACACGATCTGCCCGGAAGCCTCGCAGCCGCTCCAGCAGTTGGTTGGAGTCTCTGTCGCCCATGGGTTCAACCGAGCAGTTCTCGAGCGGATCGGCCGTGAGAAGGGGTGCGCCCATCTGACTTCACTGATTCTCGCAATGGGCCCTGTGGTCAAGCAGGGGGCAGGCGCGGCCTTCCGTGGTGAAAAGCGAATCCCGACGGACACCGACTCCCTCTGGTTCATCAACACCTGCCACGCCTGGCTGAAGGACGGCGCCCTGCACTCGCTTCTCAAGGCGGGCAACATCGAGGGGATCAAAGCCATGTCGGCGCGGCCAAGACGGCCCCGCAACGACACAGGCAGTGGGGAACAGCGGGCTTGAAGCCGCGTTGAGGCGACGCGATTCCTCCCGGCTTACTTGAAGAGCAGATCAACCAGGAAGAGGCTCATCGGCGGGAAGTAGGTCACGACCAGGGTGACGAGGGCGAGGACCGCCGTGAACATCCACCCGGCCTTGAAGACATCCCAGAACGGCACCCCCGCGATCGCCGAGGTGGTGAAGAGGACGGTGGCGACCGGAGGGGTCTGTTGCCCCACCCCGAGGTTGATCGTGACGATGATCCCAAAGTGGATCGGGTCGATGCCGAGCTGGCGGATCAGCGGCATGACGATCGGGACCACCAGGATGATGGCGGCGGCCGAGTGGAGGAACATCCCCACGACGAAGAAGAAGATGTTGAGCAGGAAGAGGACCAGATATTTGTTCTGAGTAGTTTCCAGGATCAGCCGGGCAAACTTCTGGGGGATCTGCTCGTTGGTCAGATACCAGCCCAGCACAGCCGAGCAGGCGACGATCACCATGACCATAGCCGTCTGGGAGACAGAGCTCCTTAGAATCGCGACAACGTCTCTCAAGGACAGCTCACGATAGATGAAGATCCCGATCACGAGCGACGCCACCACGGCCAGGGCCGCCACCTCGGTGGCCGTCGCAATGCCGCCGAAGATCCCGCCGAAGATCACGAGGGGAATCGTCAGAGCCCAGAACGCATCGACGAAGGAGCCGCCGGCGCGCTTGAGGGAGAACGAATGCTCGCTGGGGAGGTTCAACTTTCTGGCGAAATAGTACGAGAGCGCCATCATGGCGCCGCAGGCGAAAAAGCCGGGAACGAAGCCGGCGAAGAAGAGCTTGCCTACTGAGACCTCGGCCATCCAGGCGTAGATGATCATGGGGATCGACGGAGGGATCAGAATCGCCGCCGACGCTGCGTTTGAGACGATGGCTGCCGAGAGCGTCTTGGGATACCCCCGGCTCTCCATGGCGGGGATGACGACTTTCCCGATCGCTGCGGCATCGGCCACCGACGACCCGGAGATCTCGGACTGGATCATCGTCGCGACGACGGTGACCATGGCGAGGCCGCCCCGGATGAACCCCACGAGGCTCTGGGCGAGGTTCACCAGCCGCTGGGAGATCCCCGACGTCTCCATGAGACCTCCGGCGAGGATGAAGAGCGGGATCGCGAGAAGCGGGAAGCTCGAGGCGCCGGAGAAGAGGGTCAGGGGAACAAGGGTGAGCGGGGCCGCGCCCTTGGCGAGAAGGAAGATGATCGTGGTGAGAGAGAGGGCCCATGCGATCGGGACGCCGATGAGAGTGAGGGCGATGATTATTCCGAGGATGAGCCACTCCACCTCGGGTCCCCCACTGATGCGCGACTTTTATAGACGAGCCCTGAGAGGCGGGCCAGGCTGACCAGCAGCATGAGCCCGCCGCTGATCGGGAGCACGCTGTAGATCCATCCCATACGCACCCACTCAAGGGAGACTGCGGTCTCGTGCCCCACAGCCCTGACCAGGACTATCCCGTAGGCGAAGAGGACGACCTGAAAGGCGAGAGTGAAGCACTCGCCGAGGATCGTGACTGTCCTGCGGGAGCGCGGGGCGAGCTTCTCGACGATCACATCGAAGCTGATGTGGTGCCCCTTGTGAGACGTGACGACAGCCCCGTAGAAGGTCAGCCACACCAGGAGGTAAGCGGCGAACTCGTCGTACCAGGGGAGCGAGGCGCCCAGGACATAGCGGTAGAAGACCCCGAGAGTGACCACGACGACCATGGCCGCCAGCAGCGCCATCGCCCACCACTCCACCAGGCGCACAAGCCTGGCAAGGAGCATCATAAGCTTGCAGCTTGAAGCTATCTGAGCGACTGAATCTGCTTGACCAGGGCCTCGCCGCCGGCCACCTGCTTGCCGAACTCCTCGTAGATGGCGGCTGAAGCCTTGATGAACGCCTCCTTGTCCACCTCATTCACCTTGATCTTCCCCGAGGCGAGCATCTTCTCCTGAAGCTCCTTGTCGAGACGCTCCCCTGTCGAGCGGGCGAAATCCCCCATCTCGAGCGCGATCTTCTCCAGGGGCGCCCTGACGTCGAGGGAGAGCTTCTGCCAGAAGCTCTCGCTCACCACCAGGTAGGCGGGAGTGTAGACGTGGCCCGTCAGCGAGAGGTGCTTCTGGACCTCGTGGAACTTGGCCGACCAGATCTGGGGGAACGGGTTTTCCTGGGCGTCAAAGACGCCGGACTGGAGCGCCGAGTAGACCTCCGCGAAGGCCATCGGCGACGGGTTGGCGCCGTAGGCTTTGAACATCTTCACACGCCAGACCCCCCCGGGGACCCTGAGCTTGATCCCCTTGAGGTCCTCCGGCCTGTTGATCGGCCTCACGTTGTTCGTGATGTGGCGGAAGCCGTTCTCCCAGACCCCGATGACCCTGATTCCCTGCTTGGGTAGTCCTTCAAAGAGGGCATTCTGAACCACGGGGTCTTCAGCCACCTTCTTCATGTGGGAGCGGTTCACGATGATGTACGGCATCTCGAAGACGCCGTACTTGGGCTCCACAGTGCTCATGATGGTTGAGGGGACGAACATCTCAGGCGCCCCGACTTTGATCCCCTTGATCATCTGCTCGTCGGTGCCTAGCTGGCTCGAGTAGAAGACCTTCACCTCAGCTTTGCCCTTGAGGGCCTCGTTGGCCCGCTTGGCGTACTCGTTGGTGATGATGTCGAAGAGCGAGCCGGGGAACCCGACGTGGCCGAGGCGGATCGTGACCTGCGCCTGGGCAGTCGCGAAGGATAGAGCGAGGAAAGAAGCCGCGAAGAACCCAATGAGTGAAACAATTGCCAGCCGTCGCATATGACACCTCCTATGGCTTTCCGGTTTTGACCCCCTCGAAGATCTTCTCGGCGCGGGCCAGGTTGAAGACGCCGCAGATGCAGAAGCGGGCCAGGTAGCGCGCGGCCTCCCCCGAGGTGCGGCGCCCCTCCCTGACCCAGTCCATCAGCTTCCTGACCAGGTTGTGAGAGAGCATCCCGTGTCCGCACATCGTCCCGATCTCGAGGACGCGACCATCGGGAAGCCTGTCCAGCCGTCCCAGGAAGCCGAGCGAGTACTCAACGCTGTGGGGGGAGATCCCGGCGTTCCGGCAGCAGCGCCGCGCATCGTCCATCGGCGCGCTGATGTTGACCGAGACCCCCAGGTCCGACTCCTTGAGGTCACCGACGAACCCTTCCATATCTGCAAAGGTCCTGAAGACAGCGGCCATGGTCGTGAACCCCTCGATGTCGCTGATCAGGCGGTCGGGGTCCGGGCGCTGGTCACGCCTCCAGTGGGCGAGCGGCGTCAGGCCCCGCTGCGGCCTGTAGAGCCCGCCCTTGGTGCCGTCGCCGACATTCACCGGATTGTGCTTGAGGGCCAGCTTTGCGAACGCCCGGTACTTCTCGACAAGGTCGTCGTCGTTGACGTTCCGCGTGGCCATGGCGAAGACGATGAAGTCGTCCTGAACCGGCGGCGCCGACGCACGTCGCCCCACGGCGTAGTGGTCGCTGTAGCGGTGGAGAGTGTTGGTCACGCCATCACCCCCCGCGTTGACCGGCCAAGCCCGAGGTTGGTCTTCCCCCGATAGGCCGTAAGGCCTTCGCGCCCGAGCATCTTCCTGAGCGGATCCTCTCCGTCAGGGCCGCACCTGGTGGAGACCCCGACGGCAACCACCGTGTCCAGCTCACGTGAAACCGATCTGACGGTCCCGAACACAGCCGACACCTGCTCCAGCCCCACCTTTATCTCCACGATGGCTGAGAGGACCTTCTCGCTCAGGATGTCTTCCCTGATGAGTCCCTTGTCTCTGTCCGCCATCAGCGAGGTGACGGGGTTCTGCGCCTCGAATTCAACACCGAGGCCTACCAGGGCCGTGGTCATCTTCTGTATCTCGCTGAACCTGGCGCCGACGCCGGGGCGGCCGAACTCGATCACGAACCCGGCCTCTCCCTCTTTTACCCGTCCGGTGACGTCGTTGGTCTTCACCTCGGCGGTTCCGCGCCCGTGAATCCCCGTTGACTCGTGGGGGACCCGGGGATCGGAGAAAGCGCGGCGCACGATCCGGGGCCAAGCCAGCTCCTGTGGCACGACGGCGTCAGTGGGGCAGATGTCTGGCTCGGGGTCAAAGCGGAAGCGGAAGAGCTTTGCCAGGCGGCGCACACCCCGGACCAGCGGAGGCCAGAGGCGCTCCTTAGACATTCCCCTGTAGCAGGCAAAACACTCGACGCACTCGTCCTCATTCACCGCAGCTCGCCCTATCGCCGCGTCAACGTAGATCGCCCCCATGGGGCAGACCGCAACGCAGTTGCCGCACGCCACGCACCTCTTCGGATCGATCCTCACGGGCTCCCCCTGTCGGACGATTCTACAACCCCTACCCTTACGGCGAAAGGGGCTTCCACTCGTCGCGCGCGATGAGATTCAGCAGTTGATGGGCTGCGGCGCGCGCCAGCCGCGCGGGAAACCGCCCGCCTTTGACCCTGCAATACGGAACCTCTCCCTCGGCAAACCTGAGCGTGGATGGATCTAGCCGCTCGCGGCTCCCGTCGTTAAGGAGTACGCTCGTCCCCTCGGCGCCTGCTTCGACACGGACCACAGTGAACGGGGTGTCCTCGACCTCGACTGGAAGCCTCCACCGGCCTGCCTGGACAAAGTAGCGACCATCCTCCTCCTTCAGGTTCTCGCGAAGGTGGGCGACAATCCCCTCGTGGGTGATCGCTCCATCCTCGCTGAACCAGTCGCCATCGCGGCCGATCCGAAACCGCGGGAGAGAAACGCCTGGGGGAAGATCGGAGCTCACGCGGGGAACGCCAGGCTGGCGAAGGTGACGGCGCCTTGAGGGTCAGGCCACTGGGCATAGTGGAGGAGGACTCCGGAGGAGGCGTCGGTCGCCCTGAGCAAGGCGTAGATCGGCGAGAGCCCGCAGATCCTTCGGCTGTCTCCATCCCGCGCCACGGACTCGTAGAACCCGCCGGCATCGCACCCGGCGACCGCCTCCAGCATCTCCCTGTCGGCTCGCTCCACGTCCTGGAGAAACGCCGGAGTCGCGGGATGAGGATCGCCGAAGCGCGGCCCCACGTGGGCCAGATCGGCGCCGGCGACCAGACAGACTTTCCTCCCCGATGCTGCGACCGTCTCACGAAGGGCGCCCAGGAAACCGGCGATCTCGGGATCGGATTCGGGGTCTTTGCCGGACGCCATGCGCTCGTGGAGGAAGCTCGCGAGGATCGGAACGATGGAGAATTCCCGGCGGCCTGCAAAGACGTGCCGGAGCATCACGCACTGAAACTCGATGGAATGTTCGGCGCGGTGGGCCAGCTCGCTCTTAAAGAGATCCGGGCGGGCGCGGCGGGTCAATTGGTCTGCGAACTCACGGTCAATCACGGCAGTGCCAAAGGGGGTCTCGTAATCCTTGAGGGTCAGGGCGAACGGATCTTCCATCCCGGCGTGACAGGTCCCCAGGATCACGAAGAGGTCAGCGTCACACCTCTCGGCCAGATCCCTGTAGGCCCAGGCGTATGTCGGGGCGCCACGGGAGAAATCGATGTGCGGGGCGATCAACGCCCGAACAGGATCAGACGGGATCGCGCGGCCCGCTGCTGCCGGTCCGTCGGGATGGGCTAAGAAAGAGTCGATCTGGGCCCGGAGGGCTTCGGGCTCGCCGGCATAGGCCGCGCCCGCGTGGGCCGCCGGACGGGTCGGGCTCGACCTGAACCGTTCTTCGATCGACCTGCGCCGCTCGGCGAAGCGGCGGCTGTCCAGAAACCCCTGCTCGTCGAGAGCGTGAATCATCTGCTCGATCTTGTCGCGGGGAAGAAGCTCCCCGCGACTCCTCATGAAACACTCCTGTATCTCCAGGACCGTGCGCGTTCCATCGAAGAGCGACACGATGTCGAGAAGAGGGATGGGGAGCACCAGGATCTTATCGGTGAAGCCCGCCGGATCGCGAAGGCAGATCACGCTCCGCCCTTCAACTGACGCCGGAAAGGCATCTACCGGACGAAGAGCTGGCCGATCGTCGTTGGGCTCCAAGGAAGAGCGGCCGGGCGTGAAAGGTTATTCGTGAGGGAAAGAAAGGATCACCGCGTCGAGGCGGATCACCCTGAACTCCTCGCCGGCCACGTAGAAGTAGTGCCCCTCCACCTCTTCGGTGTTCTCCTCGAAAGCGACCACGGCCTTCACGGGAGGCATCTCCCTGAAGGCGTTGGCGCCCTCGTCGAATCCGTCCCCTCTGCCCATCACCTCACCGTACCTGATGGGCGAGCCTTTGGGGCAGTGCACGCGGATGTCAGCCGGGGGCTCGGCCAGGAGCTTGACCAGGATGTTGATGCCGAAGACCTGCGCGGGAATCTGGCTCATGTCTCCCCCTCGAGATCGAAGTTAACAGCATGATACCACATGAAACTTCAAACCCCGCACGCGACGTCCTCAAGGCCCCCCAGCCATCACCCACGAGCCCACCTCCCCCACCTATCGGCGCCTGCGCAAGAAGCTCACCGAGGTGGAGAAGAAGTGCTACCCCGGATTATTCACGAGCGCGAACGACACCCTCACCCCAACCCTCTCCCTCCCGAGGGAGAGGGGGCACTGTTGAATCCCTCGCCCCCCGCTGGGGAGAGGAGAAGAGATGAGGGCGGTGGTATATC
>CAZXPE010000037.1:0-15491 GCA_964642915.1 uncultured bacterium
GGGCGGGACGGGTGGGCCCTTGCGACGCAGTGGGAGAGAATCAGGGCCCCGGGGCCGGTGGAGAGGACGCAGTCAACCGGCCACTGGGCGAAGTGCTTGGCGATCACCGCCCCCAAACCTTCTGTGAAGGACGGCTCGGTGGTGACCAGGGTCTTGTCGATATACTCGGTGGCGTGGTGGCCGGAGGGGAGGAGGATATGGTCGTTGGAGTGGTATGCGCCGGTCCGCTTGAGGATCTCCAGGTGGATCTTTTCCCTCACCTCGGCGTCAACGGCTTCGCTTTCCTTACGGGGCAGTGGGGTCATCCGGATCCTCCTGGCGCTGCCGAAGAAGTCTATCACACTTTGTTCATCGCGGGCGACTTTACTGACCCTTCCTGGCATGGGCGGATGGGGAGGACGCGGAGCCCGGTTTGAACGGGAGAGTCGCGGGGCGGGGCCGGAGCTGCCTGATCATCAGCGGCTCCAGGCACTTCGGGCAGGCCAGCTCGCCGCCTTTCCTTAGCGCCTCCTGGAGCCGGAGGAGCAGATCGCAGGCCTCGCACGCCGGGTTATTGCAGAACCGTACGGTTTCCCTTTCCGACATTCCTCACTGAGGGCCGCGTGTTCCGAGGTGGACGACGACGCCCCGTTCCTTGCTCTCCACCCAGAACGGGCTCGGCCGCGCGAGGTCGAGGACGATCCGGGCGACGTCCGTTTTGTGCTGGGACGTGCGAATGCGCTTGAGAAGAGGGCCCGAGACAGGGAGCGTCTCCTGGCCGAGCGAGGAGAGAGCGCCCTCGAAATCCACCACGATCCGGAACGGATCGCTCATCGTGAAGCTCTTGAACGCGAGCGGGCCATCGGCGTCCACGAATACCAGGACCTCGCCGCCGTGACTTTCGGGGACCACGTTGAGGATGAGGGAGATTCCCGTGGGAGGCTGGTCGCCGGGGTGCGCCGGAGGACGGCTCTTCTGAGGAGGGACCTCCGCCTCGGGCCGCGCCGCTTCAGGCAGCGCCGGGTGAGGGGGAGACGGCGCTGGAAGATCGGCCCTGACCAGCAGCCGATTGCGCTCCTGGACGATCCGGTAGGGGACTGTTTCGGCAAACCGAAGGTCCAGGCGTCCGAGCTTGCTGCCCTCCCGCTCCAGGACGGAGGTGACGATCGCGCTGAGACCCGCGCTCTCCACCAGGCGCTCCCCCAGCGGGAAACCGAACGACGCGTTCAGAAAGAAGAGCGTCACTCTGAAGGGGTCGTTCTGTTCGCTCAGGAGGTAGCTGACGGGCCCGGACGACCGGATCTCCACCTGAAGGCGCCCTTCATGACTGCCGACGCCGACCGACGAGATCACGACGCCGCTCGACTCAGCCGAAACCGGGGCGATGTTCCAACCTAGAGCGGCAAGAGCCATGAGGGCCCGGACACACCGGAGACTTCGCATGAATTCAGGTCCTTTGCAAATTTTCCTCATCTTGGCCCGCGCATCCACTCGTGTCAACCCGAAAATGACCGTTTTCTTGACGCTCTTCACGTGCCGGACTACACTGAGTGGGTCATGCGGCTCCTGGCCCTCGAAACCGCGATGCCGGCCGGCGGCGCTGCGCTCCTGGACGGAGATCGCCTGGTCGCCGAGTCTCTGCTCAATGTCCGCCTCACCCACTCGGAGAGGCTGATGGCGATTGTTGATCGGATCCTCTCCGACTCGGGTTGGGACCTCGACCATATCGAGGGGATCGCGGTATCGGTGGGACCCGGATCGTTCACAGGCCTCAGAATCGGCGTTAGCACGGCCAAGGGTCTCGCCATGGCGCTGGGGATCCCTGTAGCGGCTGTTCCCACCCTTGACGCCCTCGCTCATGCCGTGCCGTTCACTGCCGACCCGGTGTGCCCTATCCTGGACGCGAAGAAAGGGGAGGTCTACACGTCTCTCTACCGGTGGGAAGGCGATACGGCGGTAAGAGAGTGGGAGTACCTGGCTCTGACGCCTGAGGATCTCTGCAGCCGGATCTCGGAGCCGGTGGTGTTTGTCGGCGACGCCGTCGAGCCGTTCGGAGGGTTTCTCTCCGCCGCTCTGGGCCCGCTGGCGCGCTTTGCGCCTCCGGCCCGCCGCCTTGCCTCCCCCGCCTGTGTCGCTCAACTGGGTCATGCCAGGCTCGTGGCGGGCCGGGCGGAGGATCCCGCTTCGCTCACCCCTATCTACGTTCGGTTGTCGGAAGCCGAACTCAGACGCCGCCGTGCTCTCCTTCTCTCTTGAGCCGATGACGGCGGATGACCTGGATGAGGTGCTGGGCATCGAGCGCGCCTCTTTCAAGACGCCGTGGTCCCGCAAGGCGTTTATCTACGAGCTGAAGCAGAACCGCGTCGCCCGTTGCTGGGTCGCGCGGGAGGAGGGCGGCGATGAGGACGGAGGGCCGAGAAAGAAAGGGCGCCGGGTTATCGGCTACGTCTGCGTCTGGGAGATAGGCGTTGAGATGCACCTCACCAACCTCGCCATTCACCCCGAGGGCAGGCGGCAGGGAGTCGGCCGCGCCCTCCTGGGCTGGGTGATCGAGGACGCCCGCGGCCGCGGTCTCACGCTCGGGTGCCTCGAAGTGCGCCCCACGAACGCGGAGGCGCTGGGCCTCTACGAGAGCTTCGGGTTCCGGGTCGTCGGCAGGAGGAAAGGGTACTACTTCGACACCGGCGAGGACGCGCTGGTGATGGAGGCTTCGCTTGCCGGGGTTGCTCAGTGCACCACACAACAGGGAGAAAAGCGATGAGACGACTCTTCGGCGTGTTCGGCGCTCTGGCTTTCGTTGGGGCTGTTGTCACAGGCGCCCAGGGGTACAGCGGCGGCCCCGTCAGAAACGTAACCGACCTTTCCACAACCTGCGCCGGGTGTCACTCCTCGATGCAGAAGGGGCAGCTCCGGGCTGAGCCTGAGGCGTTCGCCGCCGGACAGGTCGTTGAGAACAAGCACTACAGGGCGATCGAGACCGGCGCGGGCCAGTATCAGCAGATGGACGAGAAGGAGCGCAAGCACCTCCTCCAGGACGTCAAAGCGATGGACGGCGTAGCGTCCGTGATCCTCAAGGCGCCTGCCGCCGCGAAGCCGGGCGAGGAGATTGAGGTGACGGTGACGGTCAGGGGAGGTCACGGCGCTGTCGCGGTGATGCTGCTGGACACCGACCTCCGCTACCAGAGCCGCTCTGTCGCCGGCGACGGCTGGCTGATCACAGGGGCTCCGAAGGTATGGGAAGGTGACGGGAAGGAGCAGACCCGCTGGACCGACAGCCGCGCCCAGGGGCTCAAGAAGAACATCAACGTCGCTGTGATCTTCGACTTGAAGGCCGACGTGGCCGCGAAGAAGTTCTCCGAGGGTAAGGTCGCCTGGAAAGTGAGGGCGCCGCGCGAGCCGGGCAACTACACGTTGACGGCGGCTCTTCTCTACGGGACCGAGAAGGCTTCTCCAGCGGGGAGAATCGAGCAGGTCGGGGGAGTCGTGCCGGCGGGCGGCCCCGGCGGACCCTCGGGGCGCGTCCTCTTTTCCAAGGTCCACACCATCGCCGTCCGCCCGTAGCGGATGGGGATACGGCGGGGAGCGGTTTTCTCAGGCCTCTTGCTGATTGTTCCCGCCATCTTCCTCGGAGGGCTGGCCCGGATCGAGCAGAACGACCGCTTTTGCGTTTCGTGCCACCTTCACGAGGAGAAGTTCAACCGGTTCCAGGCTTCTGTCTCCAGCGACCTGGCGGGCGCCCACCATCGGAAGAAGTCGGTAAGGTGCATCGACTGCCACGGCGGGGCCGACCCTGGGATGCGGGGCCGGGTGTGGGCCGTGGCTGCCGTTGACGCGGCGAAATTCCTTATCGGCCGGTACGTCGAGCCCGATCGGATGCGGCTTCCCCTCCGCGACAAGGAGTGCACCCAGTGCCACACGCCTATTTTGAAAAAGACCTCTCGATCCGCCGGTGAAGATGATGAAGAGGGGCGGCACGGCAGATCTGGGAGCGCCTACCACGCCCTCAGAGATCACGACGGCGTGAGGGTCGCCTGCGTCAGGTGCCACGCGAACCATACATCTGACGGCGAGGCGCGCTTTCAGTTTCTTGCCCGATCCCGCGTTCTTCCCGTTTGTCGCGAGTGCCACAAGAATCTCTGAGCGAGGGCAGGCGCTC
This sequence comes from uncultured bacterium, assembly GCA_964642915.1. Classification (GTDB taxonomy): domain Bacteria; phylum Methylomirabilota; class Methylomirabilia; order Rokubacteriales; family CSP1-6; genus CAZXPE01. The sequence continues at coordinate 4,136 of CAZXPE010000037.1, forward strand.
TGCTACAATCGAGCGGAAAATGCCGAAGGCAAAAACCGGCGAGCTGGTGGAGAAGATGCTGGAGGGAGACCGGCTGGCCCTGGCCAGACTGATAACCCAGGTGGAAAACCGCGCGCCCTCCGTCGCCGAAATCATGAGGCAGGTCCATCCGCGAACGGGCCGCGCCTACGTGGTGGGAGTGACCGGACCCCCGGGAGCCGGGAAATCAACCGTGGTTGACCGGCTCACGGCGCTTTTGCGGCAGGAAGAGGCCCAGGTCGGCATCGTCGCAGTTGATCCCTCCAGCCCGTTCACCGGAGGGGCGGTGCTCGGCGACAGGATCCGGATGCAGTCTCACGCCCTCGATCCGGGGGTCTTCATCCGCAGCATGGCCTCCCGCGGAAGCCTCGGCGGGCTGTCCAGGGCCACCGGGGACGTGATCGCGCTCATGGACGCGTTCGGGAAGTCGTGGATCCTGATCGAAACCGTCGGCGTGGGCCAGACGGAGCTTGACATCATCAGACGCGCCGACACAACAGTGGTGGTGCTGGTCCCCGAGTCGGGCGACGCTGTGCAGACGATGAAGGCCGGGCTCCTGGAGGTGGCTGACATCTTCGTCGTCAACAAGGCAGACCGCGAAGGCGCCGAGCCTCTCGCGGCGGAGCTCAGGTTCATGGCGCGCCTGCACCACTCCGCTCCTCAGGCCGAAGGCGGTATCGACTGGGAGATTCCCGTTCTCGCTGTTCAAGCCCAGCAGGGGGTCGGGATAAAGGAGCTGCTGCTGGAGATCAGGCGGCACCGCGAGGCCCTGGAGTCAACAGGGGCGCTCCAGGCCAGGCGGAAGGCGCGAAGGCGAGCAGCTCTTCATGAGCTGCTGGCCCAAGAGCTGAGAGAGCAGGTGAGCGCCCGGTTGGAGGATGACAAGGCGCTGGCGGGCTACCTCGAGCGCGTCGCCAGCGGCGAGCTTGACGTATATGCGGCGGTCAGTGAGATCCTGGCCCGCCTCGATTTCCGCCCCGACTCCCCCGCTTAGAATGAAGGGCGCCGAGCGATGCTAGGAATCTCCCCCACCGGCGCGACGTACGGTATCGTCCCCGGATGGCTGATCTACTACGCGGCCGTCTTGATCGCTCTCATTCTCTTCGGCCGCCGGGCGTTCTATCTCTACCGCCTTCTCACCGTCGGGAAGCCGGCAGTCAGATGGGACTCGGCGCCTCAGCGGCTCCGATCCGTTCTCGTCTTCGTCCTGGGCCAGTTGCGCCTTCTCCGGGGAGACTTTTGGCCCGGCCTCATGCACGCAACGATCTTCTGGGGGTTCATCGTCCTCACCCTCGGGACAATTGAATTCTTTGGCAAGGGAGTGACCCGCTCGTTCTTCCTTCCGCTGGCCGGGGACTCTCCTGCCTATGTGCTACTCCAGGATTTCTTCGCCCTCGCTGTCATCGCCGCGGTGGCCTATGCGGCCTTCCGCCGCCTGGCGACCAGGCCGAAGCGGCTCACCCTTTCGGCTGAGGGGCTCGTGATCCTCATGCTGATCGCCGCGTTGATGATGACCGACCTCGCCGCTGACGCCGCGCGGATGGCGCTGGCGCCTGAGCCGGGAGACCGCTGGGCTTTCGCCGCGACCGCCCTCTCGGCGCTCTTATCAGGCGCGCCCCGCGAGACGACCCTCGCCCTCTACCACCTCTTCTGGTGGTCCCACGCTTTTATTCTCCTCGGGTTCCTGGTGTGGCTTCCGTACTCCAAGCACCTCCACATCATGGCCGCCACGTTCAACGTCTTCTTCCGCCCGCTCACGCCCAAGGGCGAGTTTCCAGGCATGAACTTGGAGGCCGCTGAGAGCTTCGGCGTTGGGAAGATCACAGAGTTCACCTGGAAGGATCTCTTTGATCTCTACAACTGCACCGAGTGCGGCCGCTGCACGGACGGCTGCCCGGCCAAGGCTTCCGGAAAACAGCTCGACCCGAAGATGGTGATCCTGGACCTCCAGGAACATCTCTTCGTGACGGGCCCGACCCTCCTGACCGGAAGGGGAGACGGCAGCGCCGAGGGGGCCGCTGAGATGGTCGGCCAGGTCATCGCCGACAACGTCCTTTGGGCCTGCACCACGTGCCGGCATTGCGTGGATGCCTGCCCGGTCTTTATCGAGCACGTGCCGAAGATAGTGGACATGAGGCGGCATCTGGTGCTGAACGAGTCGCGCTTCCCCGAGGAGCTGAAGCCGGCGTTCAGAAACCTCGAAAATAACGGCAACCCCTGGCAGTTCTCCTGGCAGGCCCGCGCCGACTGGGCCCGGGACCTCGGCGTGAGGGTGATGGCCGACGCGCGAGAGGCCGAGTACCTCTACTGGGTCGGGTGCTACGGCTCCTTCGACGAGCGGAACAGGAACGTCGCGCGGTCCGTCATCAGGGTCCTTCAGGCTGCCGGCGTTGACTTCGCCATCCTCGGCAACGAGGAGAAGTGCACGGGGGAGCCCGCGCGCCGCCTGGGCAACGAGTACCTCTACCAGACGCTGGCCCAGGAGAACGTCAAGACCCTCAAGCGATACGCGATCCAGAAGATCGTCACCGCCTGCCCCCACTGCTTCAACACGATCAGGAACGAATACCCGAAGTTCGACGGCCACTTCAAGGTGGTCCACCACGCCCAGCTCATCGAGGAGCTGATCCGCTCAGGGCGGCTCCGGGTCCGAGCCGCAGTCGAAGGCCGTTGCGCCTACCACGATTCGTGCTATCTTGGCCGCTACAACGACATCTATGACGAGCCGCGGGCCGTCCTCGGCGCCGTCTCGAAGGGTGAGGTGGTGGAGATGCGGCTGAGAGGCGAGAGGAGCTTCTGCTGCGGGGGAGGGGGCGGGCGCGTTTGGCTGGAGGAGAAAGAAGGGCGCCGTGTCAATCAGATCAGGGTCGAGCAGGCGATGGAGGTCGAGCCTGACCTCCTCGTCTCCGCCTGTCCGTTTTGTTTAACCATGTTCGAGGACGGCGTGAAGGCCAAGGGGATGAGAGAGAAGATCAAGACACACGACATTGCCGAGCTGGTGGCGGATTCGTTGACGCAATGAAGATCGGCGAGGCGTACGGACCGGGGAAGTTCGGCCTGTCGTTCGAGATATTCCCTCCCAAGACCGAGGCGGGTGAGGAGGAATTATTCTCCGCCCTGGAAGAGCTGATGGTCTTCAAGCCCTCGCTCATCACGTGCACCTACAGGGCCGGAGGATCGAGCCGCGACAAGACGCTTGAGCTGACGACGAAGATCAGGGAAACGTTCTCGGTCTCAACGGCGGCTCACCTGACCTGCGTCGGATCGTCAGTGGAAGAGCTCAGGAAGTGGCTCAAGCGCGCAGCGGCGCTGGATATCGAGAGCATTGTCGCTCTCCGCGGTGATCCCCCGAAGGGCGAGACGCGCTTCAGGCCGGCAGAGGGGGGGCTCGCCTACGCCAGCGATCTGGTCGCTCTGATTCGCCGGGAGTTTCCCCATTTCGGAGTGGGTGTGGCGGGTTACCCTGAGACCCATCAGGAGGCGCAGAGCCCGGAAGCCGACCTGGCTAATCTACGGCGGAAGGTCGAGGCCGGGGCTGATGTGGTGATCACCCAGCTCTTCTATGACAACCGGAGCTTCTTTGACTTTCGTGAGCGCTACCAGCGGGCGGGCATACGCCGCCCGCTGGTTCCGGGAGTTCTTCCTCCGGTCGCCCTCGGCGTGACACTGCGCATCGCCTCCCTATGCGGCGCCAGGCTCCCCGCGCAGCTTGCCGCCGGCCTGGAGAGGCACAGGGACGACCCCGAGGGCCAGGTTGCCGTCGGTGTGGAGTACGCGATCAGCCAGTACCGGGAGCTGGTCGGCTCGGGGATTCCCGGGCTTCACCTCTACGTCATGAACAAGGCCGGGGCCACGCGGCGGATCCTCGAGGCCCTGGAGCTTCCGCCCGGACAGTCGAGGAGCTGAGGCGTGAGCAGGATCGTCGAGCTGCTGGCCGCCAACCGGGGCGAGATCGCAATCCGCGTCTTCAGGTCGGCCCACGAGATGGGCATCAGGACGGTGGCCATCTATTCTCACGAGGACCGCTATGCGCTGCACAGGTTCAAGGCCGACGAGTCATACCCGATAGGCCGGCCCGGGGAGCCTGTGCGGGCCTACCTGGATATCGAAGGGATCCTGGCGCTGTGTCGTCGGCACGGCGTGGATGCGATTCATCCCGGTTACGGGTTCCTGTCGGAGAACCCGGAGCTGGCGCGGGCGTGCGAGCAGGAAGGGATCACTTTCGTCGGCCCGCGGGTGGAGCTGCTGGAGAAGCTGGGGGACAAGATCGAGGCCCGAGAGATCGCTCGCTCTGTGGGCGTTCCGATCCTCTCTGGCGGCAGCAAGCCGGCTAGGAGCCTCGATGAGGCGCACAGCACGGCGGAGAAGCTGGGCTACCCGGTGATCTTGAAGGCCGCCAAAGGCGGCGGCGGCCGCGGCATGCGCGTCGTCAACTCTGAGAAAGAATTGCCGTCAGCTCTGGAATCTGCCAGGCGCGAGGCTGAGCAGGCATTCGGCAGCCCGGACGTGTTCCTGGAGAAGCTGGTCCAGCGGGCCCGCCACATCGAGGTTCAGCTTCTAGGCGACCAGCACGGAAACCTGGTTCACCTCTGCGAGCGCGACTGCTCGCTCCAGAGGCGGCACCAGAAAATGATCGAGGTCGCCCCGGCGCTCAACCTCTCCCCCGAGCTGCGCGAGGAGATCTGCCAGGCGGCGCTGACCATAGGCCGCGCCGTGCGCTACGAGAGCGCCGGCACAATCGAGTTCCTGCTCGATGTGGAGACCGGCAGGTTCTACTTCATCGAAGTCAACCCGCGCATCCAGGTCGAGCACACGGTGACGGAGGTCGTGACGGGAGTTGACATCGTGAAGGCTCAGATCCTGATCGCTCAGGGAGTGCCGCTCAGCGACCCGGAGATCGGCCTCGGGTCGCAGGAAGCGGTGCGAGCTCACGGCTACGCCTTCCAGTGCCGCGTGACCACCGAGGACCCTGAGAACCGCTTCCTCCCTGACTACGGCCGCATCAGCCACTACCGCTCGGCAAGCGGCATGGGCATCAGGCTCGACGCTGGCACCGCGTTCAGCGGGGCGGTGATAACGCCCTATTACGATTCGCTGCTGGTGAAGGTCACCGCCTGGGGCGCTCGGTTCATCGACGCAGCCCGTAGGATGGAGCGCTGCCTCCAGGAGTTCAGGGTGCGCGGCGTCAAGACAAACATCCCCTTCCTGATTAACCTGGTGACGCACCCCTCATTCCTGCGCGGCGAGTGCACCACGCGCTTCATAGACGAGACTCGAGAGCTTTACCAGCTCGCGCCGCGGCGCGACAGGGCCACGAAGCTGCTCGCCTACATCGGCGACGTGATCGTCAACGGCAACCCGCAGGTGAAGGCCCGCCCGAGGCCGGCGCGGCGCGACCCGGCTCCCGTTCCTCCTGTCGATGCCGGAGAGCCGGCCCCGCCCGGAGCGCGCCAGCGTCTCAGTGAGCTGGGTCCTGAGCGGTTCAGCAGGTGGGTGCTTGAGCAGAAACCGCTGCTTCTGACCGATACCACGTTCCGCGACGCCCACCAGTCGCTCCTCGCGACGCGCATGCGCACCCACGACATGCTCGCTGTCGCCGACGCCTACGCGCGGCTCAACGCCGGAATGTTCTCGATCGAGGTGTGGGGCGGAGCGACCTTCGACACGGCCATGCGCTTCCTCAAGGAATGCCCCTGGCAGAGGCTGGCGGAGCTGCGCGAGCGGATCCCAAACATCCTGTTCCAGATGCTCCTTCGCGGCTCAAACGCCGTAGGCTACACGAGCTACCCCGACAACGTCGTGAGGGCGTTCGTGAAGGAGGCGGCAGAAGCCGGCATCGACCTCTTCCGCATTTTCGACTCTCTCAACTGGGTCCCCAACATGCGCGTGGCTATGGAAGCGGCGCTGGAAACCGGCAAGTTATGCGAGGCGGCAATCTGCTACACCGGCGACATCCTCGATCCCGGACGGCCGAAGTACCGGCTGAAGTATTACGTTCAGCTTGCCAGGGAGCTGGAGAAGATGGGTGCGCATCTGCTGGCTATCAAAGACATGGCCGGCCTGTGCAAACCTTACGCAGCGGAACTGCTGGTCCGGGAGCTCAGACGGGAGGTGGGCATTCCGATCCACTTCCACACCCACGACACCAGCGGAGTGCAGTCGGCGGCCGTGCTCAAAGCCGCCGAGGCCGGGGTAGACATTGCTGACGCCGCAGCCGCGCCGCTCTCAGGGATCAGCTCTCAGCCCTGCCTGGACTCATTGGTCGAGGCCCTGCGCCACACGCCGCGCGACACCGGGCTTGACCCTGACCACCTGAGGCAGATCTCACGCTACTGGGAGCACGTGAGAGCGTTCTACGCGCCGTTCGAGGCTGAGGTGAAGGCTTCAAGCTCGGAGGTTTATCTCCACGAGATGCCCGGCGGCCAGTACACTAATCTCCTGGAGCAGGCTCAGGCCGTCGGGCTCGCCGGCCGCTGGGGCGAGGTGTGCCGCATGTACGCCGAGGTGAACAGACTCTTCGGCGACATAGTCAAGGTCACTCCTACCTCGAAGGTCGTAGGCGACATGGCCCTGTTCATGATTGCAAACGACCTGAGGGTCGAGGACGCGCTGGACCCGAAGCGCGATCTTTCGTTCCCGGAGTCGGTCGTTGATCTGATGATGGGCCGGATGGGCCAGCCTCCGAGAGGGTTCCCGCGCAGGCTCCGCGAGCGCGTGCTGCGAGGGCAGAAGCCGCTGAGCGGGCGGCCTGGCGCAAGCCTCTCGCCGGCGGACTTCCAGGACGCCGCCGCTCAGGTGCAGAAGCTCGTCGCGCGCGAGCCCGTCAGCCGCGAGGTCGTCTCGTACCTGCTCTACCCGCGCGTTTTCCAGGAGTTCGCCGCCCATCAGCAGTCTTACTCAGACACCAGCGTTCTGCCCACTCCGGTCTTCTTCTACGGTCTGGAGAAAAACGAAGAGGTGCCGGTGGAGATCGAGCGCGGGAAGACTCTCATCATCAAGTTCCTGAACGTGGGCGACCCGCACCCGGACGGCCGCCGCACTGTCTTCTTCGAGCTGAACGGCCAGCCGCGCGAGGCCACGGTGAGGGACCATTCGCTGGAAGTGGAGGTCACGCGCCATCCGAAGGCCGACACCTCAGATGCGCGCCAGATCGCCGCTCCCATGCCCGGCTCTGTCGTCCTGGTCACAGTCCAGCAGGGCGACGCTGTGGCTCAAGGCCAGAAGCTGGTCACCCTGGAAGCCATGAAGATGGAAACCGTCATCACCGCCCCCTGCGACGGCCGCGTCCTGGATGTGCTCGTCAAACGCGGCTCTCAGGTGGAGGCCGGAGATCTTCTCGTCAAGCTGGAATGATGTCGTGAGAGTTCCGTCAGAGTACAGCGAGGTGATAAGGCGGAGGCTGGAGATCCCGCCGGTCGAGGGCTCCGACAAAGTCACGACCCTTTCGGAAGCGGTGAGGCGCCACGTGGCGCCGGGAGAGGTCCTCTACATCGGGACCGCTCACGCGCGGGCCCACACTCTGGCCCGCGAGGTGGCGCGCCAGTGGTGGGGGAAGAAGCCGGGCTTCACCGTTGCCACCGTGAGCTTCGGTTCTCCTGTGACTGCGCTGATCGCCGGCGGCCTCGTCGAGAAGGCCATCACGACCTACCTGGGAGAGAGCTATCCCTATCCGGCTCCGCAGCCGATTTCAGGAAGGGCGGTGCTTGAAGGGCGGCTCCAGGTGCAGAGCTGGTCGATGCTGACCTTTCCGCTCCGCCTGATCGCCGGCGCCATGGGGGTGCCGTTTCTCCCGACGCTCTCGCTTCTCGGCTCCTCGATGGAGGAGGAGAACCAGCGGCAGGGGGATTTCCTCGTGGCCGACGACCCGTTCGGCGCCGATGGGCGAGTGGGGTACGTGAGGGCGCTCGTTCCCGACGTGGCTCTCATCCACGCGTGGGCCGCCGACAGGGCGGGGAACGCCATAGTCGCGCCTCCTATGAACGAGGGCCTCTACGGCGCCATGGCCGCCAGGCGTGGCGCCGTCGTGACTGTAGAGAAGATCGTCTCCACCGACTTCATCCGCCGCCACGCCGAGCTGGTCAAGCTTCCCGGCCAGTACGTCGCCGCAGTGGTGGAGGCGCCTCTCGGCTCTCATCCGGGAGGGATGTACGGGATGAACGTGCCCGAGCTTGAGGGGTACGCAGAGGACCTGGAGTTCATCCTCCGGATGAGGAAGGCGTTCAGAAAGCCCGAGACCGCCGAGGAGTGGATCAAGGAGTGGATCCTTGACTGCCCTGACCAGGAGCATTACAACGCCAAGCTCGGCCACGCGAAGATCATGGAGCTGAAGGGGCGCGCCCACACCGACGCGTGGGTTTCTGAAATCACGTCGCTGGCTGATCGTCTTCCTCCCGATGGAAAGTGGAACTCCTCAGAGATGATGGTCGTCGCGGCCTCGAGAGTGCTGGCGGAAAAAGCCAGGGCCAACGGCTACGAAACCTTCCTCGCGGGGGCGGGCAATTCGAACCTGGCTGCCTGGCTCGCCGCCTATCAGCTCAAGCAGGAGGGAGTGGACATAGAGCTGATGGCAGAGGCCGGGATGGTCGGCTATCTGCCGAGACCCGCGGAGCCGTTCGTTTTTTCCTTCAGAAACTTCCCCTCGTGCAAGATGCTGACCGACATATTCCACGTCATGGGGATCTTCATGGGAGGCCGCCACAACCGGTGCCTCGGTTCGCTGGCCGCCGGCCAGATCGACAAGCACGGCAACATCAACTCCACGATCATCCCAGGCGTCACCTACATCACAGGCTCGGGAGGCGCCAACGACATCGCCTCCTCGGCGCGGGAGACTGTCGTCACTCTGAGACAAACAGCGGAGCGCTTCGTTGACAAGGCGCCGTACATCACAGCTCCGGGGCGGAAGGTCAGCACTGTGGTCTCTGACCTCGGCGTCTATGAGAAGGGCGGCGAGGCTGGCGAGCTGGTACTGACAGGCATCTATGCCGGAAGCTCTGAGGCCGGCACCGTGAGAGCGGCTAAGGGGTCGTGCGGCTGGGACCTCAAGGTCGCGCCCGCTCTCCGCCTCTTCGATGCGCCCGGGCCCGACGAGCTGAGGCTGATCCGCCTCTTTGATCCCCGCCGCTTCTTCCTGGGCGATTTCTGAAGGAGCGCCACCATGCCGGGAATCGTGTCTGTCGGGGCGCACATCCCGCGCTACCGCCTCTCCGGGAAAACGCTGGCTCAGATATGGGGGAGCGGCGGCGGGGGAGAGAGGGCGGTCGCCAACTACGACGAGGACTCCCTCACTATGGCTGTCGAGGCCGCCCTGGGCTGTCTCGGAGGGCGGGAGACCACTAAGATCGGGGCGTGCTTCTTCGCCTCAGTCTCGCCGCCCTACATCGAGAAATCAAACGCCACGCTCCTCGCGACTGTCGCTGACCTCGGCTCCGAGGTAATCACCGCAGACATCGGCGGCTCCCTCCGCTGCGGCACCACTGCGCTTCGTCTCGCCCTGGAGCTGGTCGGAGCCGGAACGGCTGAGCAGGCCCTTGCCGCCGCCGCAGAGATGAGGCCCGCGGCGCCGGGGAGCGAGCAGGAGTCGCTCCTGGGAGACGGCGCTGCCGCGGTCCTGGTGGGGAACGAGGGTCTGATCGCCGCTTTCGAGGGGGCGTATGTGGCGAGCCATGAGTTCACCGACGTCTGGCGGAACGAGGGGGACCGTTACCTTCAGCTCTCCCCCGATGCGGCGTTCGTGAGGGCTCACGGCCTCGACTCTCATCTCGGCGAGGCCGTCGAGGGGTTGCTCAAAAAGACCGGCAGGAAGCGCGAGGAGATCGCCAGGTTCGTCCTCTACGCTCCTGACGCGCGCACTCACGCGGCGCTGGTTAAGCAGCTCAAGTTCACCGAGAGCGCCGTGCCGGATGAGCCGGTGATTGGCAAGGCCGGAAACACCGGGTCGGCTTCCTGCCTTCTGGGGCTCGCTGCGGCTCTCGAGGAATCCAAGCCCGGTGACTTGATCCTGGTAGTCTCTTACGGCAACGGCGCTGAGGCGATGCTCTTTCGGGCGACCGATAAGATCCGGGAGCATTCGTTCGCCAATGGAGTCGCATCGCAGCTTGCCCTCGCCAGGCCGCTCGCCCACTACGGAAAATTCCTCCAGTTTCGCCGCCACGTCGAAACCGAAGTGGTCAGAGCGTTCTCGAGCCTCCCAACCATGGTGCGCGAGGAGCGTCAGAACCTCCGCCTCTACGGCCAGAAGTGCGCGGAGTGCGGGGCGGTCTCCTATCCCCGCCGGCACCTCTGCTGGCAGTGCTCCTCGGCGGACCTGGCCGACTACAAGCTCACCCGCCGGGGGACGGTCTTCACCTTCACCAGAGACCACCTGATTCCAAGCCCTGACCCTCCCACGGTTATGGTCGCAGCAGACCTGGAAGGCGGCGGGCGCTTCTACGCCCAGCTCACAGACTGCGACCCCGCGAAGGTCGAGATCGGGATGCCGGTGGGGCTCTGCTTCCGCCGGATCCACGAGGGCGAGAACCTCGTCAACTACTTCTGGAAGTTCCGCCCCGCGTGAAGTCCTGGTAAGCGTTGTATTGACGCTACAAGCGTGATAACCTTCCGGCAGACCGAACCGAGGGGGAAGCGCCGATGAGCGGAGGACCATTCCTGAACATCAAAGCTCCCAAGGAGCTCCTGGACCGCCTGGATGACTACCGCTTCGCTGCGCGGAAGCCGTCCCGAGCCGAGGCGGCGCGCGAGCTATTGGACAGGGCCCTGAAGACCTTTTTCGAGGCTTCTCGCTCTGAGCCGGTACGGCGCGGAGACCCTGACTACCAACTCGTCCTTGCCCGCCGCCGTCAGCCCGCCGAGCCCTTTCCTGTACGGGAAATCGAAGCTCGACTTGCCCGGCTCAAGAGGGCCAAGGCGGGGTGAGACTCCGCATTCGCCGCCGGGCCAAGAAGGAGATGCTGGACATTGATGACGATGCCACCTTCTTCGCAGTGGTTAGGGCAATCCTGGACCTGGAGGCAAACCCGCGACCGCGGGGCTATGACAAGGTAGAGGGGCAGGAGGAGATCTATCGGATCTGGGTCAGCCGGGACTGGCGGGTGCTGTACTCTATCGATGCCGATCGCAACGAGCTGACCGTCGAGGCCGTGAGAAAAAAGGACAAGGGGACTTACCGCTTCTGACATTCCGGTCAGGGATATCGTGGCCGGGGGTCCAGAACGGGTGAGGGAGGCGCTCATGACTGGCAGACGCCAGACCAAATTCGTGCATGAGGGGGAATATGTCGCTGAATCCGCCTCACCCCCTGTTGTCGGGTAGTTTTCCCTCGACGATTGGGCGGAGGCAT
>CAZXPE010000038.1:0-15311 GCA_964642915.1 uncultured bacterium
TCCCCGCTGCCGCCGGCCGAAGTCAAGAGGAGATCGGCCGTTGCAAAAAGTTGCAAAATTTGCCCGGCGCTCAGGAGCTCAGCGTGTTGGCGGCAGTAAGGAACACTGTCGCCATCGCCTCTCTCAGGTCCTTCGGCAGGAGGTGCGTACACCTGTGGGCAAGGTTTGAAGCGATGAGAGCTGAGAGGCGGCTTGCCCCCTTCGTCAGAAATCCCGCTTCCCGCTCGTATTCGTAATCTTCACCGTCAGCGCAGGTCATCTTTTCCCTCCGTCTCTTTTCACGCTGTGACCTTCGGGAGGCCGGCGAGAGCCTCCTCCACTTTTGCAGCGGGGTACTCATAGTCAGTGAGCTTTCCCGCGAGGAACGCATCGTACGCCCCCAGATCGAAGTGGCCGTGGCCCGACAGGTTGAAGAGGATCACTTCCGCGCTCCCCGCCTCCCTGCACCGGCGCGCCTCGTCGATCACCACCCGGATTGCGTGGGCGGCCTCGGGCGCCGGCAGGATCCCCTCGGATCGGGCGAACTGGAGGGCTGCCTCGAAAGTGGGAAGCTGGTGGACGGCGACTGCCTCGATCACCCTGTCGTCGTAGAGGGCGCAGACAGACGGCGCCATGCCGTGGTAGCGGAGGCCGCCAGCGTGGATCGGTGCGGGGATGAAGGAATGCCCCAAGGTGTACATCTTGATGAGCGGCGTCGTGCCGGCGGTGTCTCCGAAGTCATAGACATACTTCCCGCGGGTGAGGCTCGGGCACGCCGTGGGCTCCGCGGCTATCACCCGGAGCTTCGGGGTCTTGCCTGTGAGCTTGTCTCCCACGAAGGGGTAGGCGAGCCCCGCGAAGTTGGATCCCCCGCCGATGCACCCGACAACGATGTCAGGCCGGTCTCCGGCCAGTTCCATCTGTTTCTTGGCTTCGAGGCCGATGACCGACTGGTGGGCGAGGACGTGGTTCAGGACCGAACCCAGCGAGTACTTCGTGTCCTCCCGCATTGCGGCGTCCTCCACGGCCTCGCTTATGGCGATCCCGAGGCTGCCGGGAGAGCCAGGGTCCTTTGCCAGGATTGACTGGCCGGATTTCGTGTCACGGCTCGGGCTCGGGACGACCTTTGCCCCCCAGCTCTCCATCATCACCCTGCGGTAGGGCTTCTGCTGGTATGAGACCTTGACCATGTAGACCTTGCACTCGATCGAGAAGAAGTTGCAGGCCATGGCGAGGGCGCTTCCCCACTGTCCGGCCCCGGTCTCTGTGGTGATCCGCTTGACCCCTTCCTGTTTGTTGTAGTACGCCTGGGCGACGGCCGTGTTCGGCTTGTGGCTTCCGGCGGGGCTCACCCCCTCCCACTTGTAGTAGATGCGGGCGGGGGTCTGAAGCTCCCGCTCCAGCCTGTGGGCCCGGTAGAGAGGCGTCGGGCGCCAGAGGCGGTAGACCTCTCGCACCGGCTCAGGGATCTCGATCCACCTCTCCCGGCTTACCTCCTGCTTGATCAGCTCCATGGGGAAGAGCGGAGCCAGGTCCTGGGGCCCGATCGGCTGGAGCGTTCCGGGGTGGATCACCGGCGGGAGCGGCCTCTGGAGATCAGCCTGGATGTTATACCAGTGGGTCGGGAGATCGCGCTCCTCTAAGAAGAACTTGGTCTGGGCCATCACGCCTCTCCTTCGGTTGAAGTGGACCGCGCCGGAGCCGTGCTGCCGACGCAGCCTCCGGGAGGCTCAACAATACCGGCCAGCCCCAAGAAGTGTCAAGAAGGAGATCAGAGCTTCTCTGAGCGCGCCTTGAGGGCCTCGTAGGCGGCCAGGGGGACGCGGGGTGTGCCGAGCTGCGCCCCGTAGCCGACGGTGGAGCCGTGGAAGTCGGAGCCTCCGGTGGCCACGAGGTCCAGCTCCTTGCACATTTGAAGATACGCGGCCGTCTGTGCCGGGGTGTGGTCGGTGTAGTAGCACTCTATTCCCATCAGCCCAGCTCCGATCAGCTCGGGGATCATCTCGTCCTTCCCGGCAAGTCCGGGATGGGCGAGGACGGGAACGCCGCGGGCCTTCCGGATGAGAGCGACAGCCTCAGCGGGAGTGACCTTCTTTCTGCTGACGTGGGCGGGACCGCCTGACCTGAGATACTTGTCAAACGCCTCACGGACACTTCCGACATATCCACGGGCGACCATTACCTGGGCTATGTGGGGCCGCCCCGCCGACCCTTCCTTCGCCAGGGCGAAGACTTCCTCCGGGTCGATCGGCATCCCGAGATCGGCGAGGCGATCGGCGATGCGGTGGACGCGTCGGACCCGCTCCTCGCGCTGCTCGTGGAGGAACGCCTGGAACCAGTCCTCCTCGTAACGGAGGAAGTAGCCGAGGATGTGGATCTCGCCCCCCTCCACGTCGGTGTTGATCTCGGTCCCTGGGACGATTGTCAGCGGCGGGTGACTGGCCGCCTCGTCCAGAGCGTCGGCCAGGCCGTCGGTGGAGTCGTGATCGGTGATGGCGAGCACCCTGATTCCGAGCCTCACCGCCTCCCTCACCAGCTCGCGCGGGGAGAGCGAGCCGTCGGAGGCGGTAGTGTGGGAGTGGAGATCGATCCCGCCGGTCATCTCCGCCCCGCGAGTGAGTTGAGGTAGGTGAGCATCGTCCTGACGCCGACTCCTGTGCCTCCCTTGGGTCCGAGAGGCAGATCCTTCTCGCTGAAGGCCGTGCCTGCGATGTCGATGTGGACCCAGGGGACGGCGCCCGAGAACTCTTTGAGGAAGAGCCCTGCGGTCAGCGCTCCGCCGTTCCGTGGCCCCACGTTGCTCAGGTCGGCCACGTCGCTCTTGAGCAGCTCCTTGTACTCCTCGATCAGCGGGAGCGGCCACATCCTCTCCCCCGCGGCATCGGCTGCTGCGAGGACCCGGTCGGCCAGCGGCTTCGAATTCCACATCACCCCCGAGCAGAGGTTCCCCAGGGCGATGACGCAGGCGTTTGTTAGTGTAGCCATGTCGATGATCTCATCGGGCTTGACCACTTTGACCGCGTAGGCTAGGGCATCGACCAGTGTGAGGCGCCCCTCGGCGTCGGTGTTTCCTATCTCTATCGTCGTGCCGTTCATGGCTCTCACGATGTCCCCTGGCCGCTGGGCGGTTCCGGAGGGCATGTTCTCAGCGGCAGCGATCACACCGTGGACTTCAATCGGGAGGCCGAGAGCCGGAAGCGAGCGCATGACGGCGAGGACGGCGGCGGCGCCCGACATATCGTCCTTCATCCTGAGCATCCCCTCAGCGGTCTTCAGATCAAGCCCTCCCGAATCGAAGGTGATCCCTTTGCCGATGACCGCGACCCGTCTCCTGGAGCGCTGCTTCGGCGCGTAGGTGAGATGGATGAACTTCGGAGGCTCCTGGCTTCCCTGGGCCACGCCGAGGTAGGCCCCCATTCCCATCTTCAGGCAGTCGGCCCGCTCGTGGACGGTGAGCTTGAGCTTTCCCTCACGGGCGATCTCCTCTGCGGCCTTCGCCAGATGGGTCGGTGTCACAGCGTTGGCCGGCTCGTTTACGAGGTCGCGCGCATAGCAGGCGGCGGCGGCGAAGAGATCGCCGCGGCTGAGACCCTCTTTCGCCTGGAGATTGCGCCTGCGGTCGGGATCCACGACCCGAAGCTCTTCGACGATCTTGTTGCTCTTCTCCTTCTTGTGGCGCTCGAAGGCGTAGGTCCCGAGGATGGCGCCTTCGGCCATCGCTTGGGCCCGCTGCCTCGGCGTGAAGCGCTCGCCGAGAAGCTCGGCCGAGACGATCCTCGCCCCCAGCTCCCGCGCCTTGCGGACCGCTGTAGCCGCGGCTCGCCTCACGCCCTCCAGGTCCAGATCAGAGTGCTTTCCGAGACCAACGACCAGGACACGCTTGGCTGGGATCCGCCCCGCCGTATTAACGTGAGAGGTCTGGCCTGATTTTCCCTCGAACTTCTCCTCTTTGAGGAGAGCCGTCAGCATTCCTCCCAGAGCCTTGTCCAGTGCCGCCAGTGCGGCTCCGGGCCGCTTTTCTTCGGAGTACTGTCCCACCACCAGCGCGTCTCCCTCGGCCTGGATCAAGGAGCCTGCGACAGACAAGAGTTTCATCGCCCTGTTTCTCCTTTTCTCAGGCTGACGGCCCGCTCAACCATCTCCCTGAGCCCTTCAGTCGTGTCGTAGCGGTCCAGCTCTTCCACCCGCGCCCAGCGGACCTCTGCGGCGTCAGACCCGGCGCGGGCCTCTTCCTCTTGGGGCGTGGCAAGGTAGTCGATGAGCACGTAGTGGTAGCGTATCCGGCAGTCGGCGTCGCGGATGATCCGATCCACCACTCCCACAACTCCATTGAGGCGAACCCGAATGCCGCATTCCTCTTTGACCTCTCGGGCCACCGCCGCCTCTACCGTCTCGCCGAGGCGGAGGAGCCCGCCGGGGACGCTCCACTTTCCCGCGGCAGGCGGCGCCCCGCGCCTGACGAGGAGCACTCGCTCCCCGCTCAGGATCACTGCGCCCACGCCGACACGGGGAGCATCTGGATACTCTCTCGCGGCATCCGTCACGCGGCGTACTTCTCCTCGGCGAGCCTCTCGACCAGAGCCGTTTCATCCCGTGAGAGACCGCCGGGTGTAAGCCTGAGTCCGTGAACCTCTCTGAACCCTGCGGTGATGGTCTCGACAGCGCGGTCAAAAGTGGGGCGCTCGCCGAGAATTTCCTCAAGCGTAGTCATTTTTTCTAGCAGGTCGTCTTTGCCTGGAAAGAGGAGGCGGAGGCGCTCTTTGTCTGCGCCGAGAAGGATCGAGCCGTGCTGGAGGAATGCGCCGGCCTTCCGGCGCTGGGCGCTCCCTACGAGCTTCTTCCCGTCAACCTCAATCTCGCAGGAGTCGGCGCGTGCGAAGCAGAAGGCAGGTGGCGCTGACCGATCCCGCTCCTTGAGCACGGGGACCATTTCGGCGGGGGCGCCCAGCCGCCTGAGCCCCTCGACCAGCCCCTGCCCGATCCAGCGGTAGGATTCGAGGAGGTCGCCCGCTCCCTCGAAGTCTCCCGAAGCGGCCACGACGCTGTAGGTGACCTCGCGCTCCTCGGTGTCGTGATAGATCGCGCTCCCTCCCGTGGGGCGGCGCACAAGCCCGATCCCGAGGCGCCTGCACGCTTCGAGGTTCACATGGTCATCCAGGGGCTGGCCGTAGCCGAGAGAGAGGGTCGGCGGCGACCAGGAGAAGAAGCGGAGCGTCGGGAGGGAGTCTCCTCTGATCCGCGAGAGGAAGAGCGCCTCGTCGAGGGCCATGTTGGTGGCTCCGTCGAGGGGCTCTGTCACGAGGAGGCGCCACGATCTCTCAGCCATCACGCTGAGTCCATCTGAGGTCGGGCTGTCGGGCGGCCCGGGTCTGATCGAGACGGCGCACCGGCGTGGTGACCGGGGCTTCGTGGATCATTTGAGGATTCGACTCCGCCTCTCTCGCGATCTGGAGCATCGCGTCGCAGAAGGCGTCCAGAGTTTCCCTGGATTCGGTCTCTGTCGGCTCGATCATGAGCGCCTCCTCGACGATCAGAGGGAAATAGGTCGAGGGGGCGTAGAAGCCGAGGTCCAGGAGTCGCTTGGCTATATCCATGGCCGTGACGCCGAGCCGCTTCTGCCTCCGCGCCGAGAAGATGCACTCGTGCATGCACGGGCCGGGGTAGGGGAGGTCGTAGGCGGGCTCAAGCCTCTTCATGAGGTAGTTGGCGTTCAGCACCGCGTTGTCGGCGACTGAGCGGAGGCCCTCCGGCCCCATGGTGCGGATGTAGGCGTAGGCGCGCGCGAGCACCCCGAAGTTCCCCCAGAACGACTGGAGCTTTCCGATCGACTGAGGGCGGTTCCAGTCGAGAGCGTAGCCGTCTTCGCTCTTCATCGCCACCGGAACGGGGAGAAACGGTGCCAGGTGGGCCTTGACTCCCACGGGGCCGGCTCCCGGCCCGCCCCCTCCATGAGGGGTGCTGAACGTTTTGTGGAGGTTCATGTGGACGACGTCGAAGCCGAGATCTCCCGGACGGGTGATCCCGAGTATGGCGTTGAGATTCGCGCCGTCCATGTAAACCTGGACCCCCCTGGCGTGGCACATCTCCGTGATCTCGAGGATCTTGGACTCGAAGAGCCCGAGGGTGTTCGGCGCCGTGATCATGAGAGCCGCCACGCTCTCATCCAGATGGCGCTCCAGGTCAGGGAGGTCCACCTCGCCGGCTGCATCGGATTTGATCTGGACCGCCTCGAAGCCGGCGATCGCCGTTGAGGCGGGGTTGGTGCCGTGGGCCGAGTCGGGGATCAGGACCTTGGTGCGCCTCTCCCCGCGCGCCAGGTGATACGCACGGATCATGAGGATCCCGGCCAGCTCCCCCTGAGCGCCGGCAGCGGGCTGGGTGGAGACGGCGTCCATCCCCGAGATCTCTGCCAGGTCCCGCTGAAGCTCCCAGATGAGCTGAAGCGCTCCCTGTGCGGCGGCTTCAGGGGTCAGCGGATGGAGGCAGCTCAGGCCGCCAAGTCGCGCCATGTCCTCGTTGACCTTCGGGTTGTACTTCATCGTGCAGGAGCCAAGCGGGTAGAAGTGGGTGTCCACCCCGTAGTTCATCTGGGAGAGGCGCGTGTAGTGGCGGACCACATCCGCCTCGCTCACCTCGGGGAGCGCCGGCGGGGCATTGCGGAGGTAGCGGTTCGGCAGGAGCTGGTTGGGATCGGCCACGGGAACGTCGGCGGCGGGGAGCGAGTAGCCGGTGCGTCCCGGGGACGACAGTTCAAAGATCAACGTGTCATATTTCGCATTCCCCATTCCCCATTCCCCGTTTTCTATGCGACCGCCCGTCTTAGGGCGTCGGCGAAGCTGTCGATCTCGGCCTTGGTTCTCTTTTCGGTCACCGCCACCAGGAGGCAGTCGCGGAGCGTCCTGTCGAACCGCTTGAGGGGGATGCCTGCAAGGATCTTCTCCCTGAGGAGCCGCTTCACCACCCGCTCGGGTGATTTGGGGAGCTGAAGGACAAACTCCTCGAAGAACGGCGCCCTGGGAAAGCGAAGCGCTACGCCCGGTATACCCGTGAGTCGCTCTGCGCAGTAATGGGCCTTGGCAAGCGCCAGCTCCCCGACTTTGCGCAGGCCGCTCTTCCCCATGAGCGCCATGTAAATAGTGGCCATGAGAGCGCAGAGAGCCACGTTGGTGCAGATGTTGGAGGTCGCCTTCTCACGGCGGATGTGCTGCTCGCGGGTCTGGAGGGTCAGCACGAACCCGCGCCTGCCATCCAGATCCACAGTCGCTCCGACAAGGCGCCCGGGCATCCTCCTCGCCAGGTCCTTCCTGGCTGCAAAGATTCCGAGACCCGGGCCCCCGTAACTCATCGGGATCCCGAGCCCCTGCCCCTCGCCTACGACGATGTCGGCGCCAGCCTCGCCGGGAGGGGCGAGGAGGCCCAGGCTCACAGGATCGACGGCGACAACAAGAAGGGCGCCTGCCTCGTGGGCTATCTCGGCGGCCGCCTGAAGCTCTTCGAGGCAGCCGAAGAAGTTCGGGTGCTGGAGGATCACAGCCGCGGTCTTCTTCGTCGTGACCCTGCGGAGAGCGTCCAGGTTAGTGCTCCCCTCCCCGGCAGGGACCTCTCTGATCTTGAGTCCAGGCCCCTCGCAGTAACTTTCGACGACCTGGCGGTAGAAGGGGTTGACCCCGCGTGAGAGTGCCAACTCCGTCCTCTCGGTGGCAGAGTGGGCCATGAGCGCGGCTTCTGCCAGCGAGGATCCGCCGTCGTAGAGCGAGGCGTTCGCCACGTCCATCCCTGTCAGCTCGGCGACCATCGTCTGATATTCGTAGATCGTCCTGAGAGTCCCCTGGCTCGCCTCGGGCTGGTACGGCGTGTAGGCGGTGAAGAACTCAGAGCGGGAGATCAGGTGGTTGATCGGGCTCGGGATGAAGTGATCGTATGATCCCGCTCCCAGAAAGCAGGTGAACGAGTCGGCGTCGGCGTTCTTCGCGGCGAGATCCCTCATGTGGGCCACCAGGTCCTGCTCTGCCATCGCCTGAGGCAGACTCAGCGGGCGGGAGAGGCGGGCCTTTTCGGGGATTCGGGTCAGGAGGTCCTCCACGCTCTCGACGCCGATGGCGCTGAGCATCTCCTTCCGCTGAGCATGGGTGTTGGGGATGTATCTCATGGCTAGCGGCCGGGTTCGGAGAGGAGCGCTTCGTACTGGTTGGAGGGGAGGAGCGCGTTGACCTCGCCGGGGCTCGAGAGCGTGATCACGATCATCCACCCCGTGCCGTAGGGGTCCTGGTTCACCATCTCGGGCCGGCTCGTAAGCTCCGAGTTTACCTCTTTCACCTCTCCCGAGAGCGGAGCGAAGAGGTCGGAGACGGCCTTCACCGACTCCACCACGCCGAAGGGCTTTCCCTGCTGCACGCGCGCGCCGACCTTCGGCAACTCGACGAAGACAACGTCGCCAAGCTCGGCCTGGGCGTAGTCCGTAATCCCCACGCGGGCAGCCTTGCCATCCACCTTCACCCACTCGTGCTCCTTCGTGTATCTGAGGTCTGCCGGATAGTTCCCCATGCTCTCTACCCTTTCCTGGTCTTTGATGGATAGAACGGCGTCTGGACGATGCGGGCCTTCTGCCCTTTCCCCCTCACCTCTATCTCTATCTCGCCTCCCACGCGTGAGTGCTCAGCGGCGACGTATCCGATGCCGATGTACTTGTCCACCGAGGGGCCGTAAGCCCCCGAGGTGACGATGCCCGCCTCGCGCCCGTCTCCGAGGATCCGGTAGCCGTGGCGGGGGACGGCCCGGTCGATCATCTCAAATCCTACCAGCTTCCGCAGCGGCCCCTCGGCCCTGACCTTCTCTATCGCGCTCCTGCCGATGAACTCTCCCTTGGCTGGCTTCACCACCCAGCCGAGGCCGGCCTCCAGTGGATTTGTCGTCTCATCGATGTCGTAGCCGTAGAGGGCGTATTTCATCTCGATCCTGAGAGTGTCACGAGCGCCGAGGCCGACCGGCGTGATCCCGTCCTCTTTCCCGGCGGAGAGAAGGTCGTGCCAGAGGCATTCGGCATCTTCGGATTTCACGTACAGCTCGAACCCGTCCTCGCCGGTGTATCCGGTCCTTGAGATTATTGCGGAGACGCCGGCCACAGCCCCGCGCGTGAAATGGTAATAGGCGAGCCCTGTCAGGTCCTGATCGGCAAGCCGGTTGAGGAGTGTCTCAGCCCTCGGCCCTTGAACGGCGAGGAGCGCCGTCGCGTCGCTCACGTTCTCCCACAGGGCGTTGCCGCTCCCGTGTCCGGTGACCCAACTCCAGTCCTTTTCTGTGTTGGCCGCGTTGACGGTGAGCATGAAACGGTCTTCGGCCAGGCGTGAGAGCGTCAGGTCGTCGACGATCCCTCCGTTCTCGTCGCATATGAGCGAGTACTGGACCTGTCCCACCTGGAGGGCCGCCACGTCGTTGGTGGTGAGCTTCTGGAGGACGGCGACGGCCTCGGGCCCCTCGATCTCGAACTCCCCCATGTGGCTCACGTCGAAGAGCCCCACGGCCCGGCGCACCGCCCTGTGCTCCTCGATGATCCCCGCGTACTGGACAGGCATCTCCCATCCGCCGAACGGGACCATCCTGGCTCCTGTCTTCACGTGGAGAGCGTGGAGCGGGGTGCGCTTGAGCTGAGCCGTGGTGGTTGTCGCGGTCACGATCTCTCCTTTCCGGGCAGTCGCAGAGCCATCCCATCTTATCCAAACCGTTTCAAGCGCGCAACGCACAATCCACCCCAAAGAAACAGTCAGGCTCAGGTTGGCAGGGTTCAGACAGGCGGGGGCCCGCGCCTGAGGGCACGGGCCCGGAAGATCCTGCGGAAGTGGCGGCTCTCAGCCGATGGAGGGGGCGGGCTTCTGGCGCTCCAGCTTGGCGCCGCAGCGGTAGCAGTAGTTAAAGTAGAGCGGGTTCGGCGTGTCGCACTTGGCGCACGGGCTCAGTGATGAGTGCTCCTTGAACTTCCGCCCGAAGTAGAGGGTCGCCCCGCAGTTTCCGCAGTAGTAAGTGTCCTGGCTCATACTTCTCCCCCTCAGCGGAGCAGGCTCTCGCTCAACCCGCCTTTACCCGATCAAAGCTCCAGCCGGCGCGCGAGGCCCGGGCTATCTGACCTCGTAGCCACGTGAGGACATGCAGGCGGCGTAGGCCCTGTCGAACCCGTCTTTGTTCTTCGTGTAGCCGAGGCCGCCGCCGACAACCGCGCCGCCGATGCCTCCTGTCGCAGCGCCGATGGCAGCGCCTCTGGCCGGGCTCCCTGTGACTGCGCCGACGGCAGCGCCCGTAGCCGCGCCTGCCGCGGCGCCGATCAACCCGCCGATCCCAGCGCCCTTTGCGGTGTCTGCCGCCGGGTCGAAGCCGGTCTGCTGCTTCGCCCACGCCTGGCACTCTGCTTGGTCGCGCGATGCCTGCTCGGCTGACTGGCCTTTCTTTGGATAGGCATAGACGCTCGGCTGGCTCATGCTCGCGCACCCTGAGACCGCCAGCCCGAAGCCGATGACGACCACTGCCGCAATCACTCGTTTCATGGCTTTCCCCTCCTTTAGGTTTTTGGCAGACTTTTAGACGGATTCCGGTTCACAGCCATTCTCTGAGAGGCTTCACCTGGACTCCCGCCTTCTCTAACCCTTCCCTGACAGCCCTCACGATCCTCTCTGCCCCGGGGGTGTCGCCGTGGCAGCAGATGGTCTGGACCGAGAGGTCGATCTCAGCGCCGTCGAGGGCCTTCACCTTCCCCTCGGTGGCGATCCTGACTGCCTGGGCGGCGGCCTCACCCGGATCGGTGATCAGGCTCCCCGCAAGCTTCCTCGAGACGAGGGTCCCGTCGGCATTGTAGGCGCGGTCGGCGAACCCCTCTGAGGCCACGCGGCACCCCATCTTCCGGCAGTGGGCGTCGTACTTCCCTCCTGCCAGCGTCATCAGGATGAGAGTCTTCCCCGATTCCAGAGATGTCTCGCCGATGGCCCGAGCGATCTCCTCAGACTGCTCGGCCATATGGTAGAGGATCCCATGTGGCTTCACGTGCTGGAGATCCTCTCCCGTCGCCTTGGCGAACTCTCTGAGGGCGCCTACCTGGTAGAGGATGTAGTCCTTCAGCTCCTCCGGCGCCACATCCATGACCCGGCGGCCGAAGCCCATGAGGTCCGGGAGCCCCGGGTGGGCGCCGATGGCGACCTCGTGCTTTCGGGCGAGCGCCACGGTCTTTCTCATCACGCGGGGATCGCCTCCGTGATACCCGCAGGCTATATTGGCCGAGCTGATGAACGGCATGATCGCCTCGTCGGCGCCGAGCTGCCAGCGGCCGTAGCTCTCCCCCATGTCGCAGTTCAGGTCGATCACTCTCGCCATCATCTTCTCTACCGCTTAATCGCCTCCGCCGTTTCCGCCTCTGTGACGCTCCTCGCGCTCACGCGCTTCCCGTTCACGCTCCTGCCGTTCCGCGATGAGTCTGATAACCTCCTCCCACGCAGCGTCGCCCGGCCTCAACGCGACTCTTGCACGCTCGTAGGCTACCATAGCGTCATCTAACTCAAGGAGAGCATGGTGGTACGCCCCCCAAGTGGCAGGAGTAAGGTTCACGGCTTTCTCACGTCTCGCACGGTCGAGGTCATGCCTAGCAATCATGAGTTGAGAGAAAGCGAGCACGAACGCCATATCACGCTCACCCAGAGCCTGACCCTGAGCCCGGCGCTCCCAAGTGCGGCGCGCCGCCTCCTCCCAGCGCCCTTGTACCTCGGCCTCGTGGGCGCGCCTCGCCTCCTCCCGGATGAAAGCACAGCCGGAGATGGAAGTAGCCAGAAGCGGGACAATGAGCCAGCGAAACCTTTTCATCGCCGCCCTCAACTCTTGTCCACGTTCAGGTCGATCACTCTCGCCATCATCTTCTCTACCGCTCAATCGCCTCCGCCGTTTCCGCCGTTTCCGCCTCTCTGACGCTCCTCGCGCTCACGCGCTTCCCGTTCACGCTCCCCCCGTATCACCCCGACCTCGCGTCTGATAGCCTCATAGTACTCAGCGTCCCCCGCCTCCCACGCGGCCCTCGCGCGCCTCTCGGCCTCATCAGCGTCATTGAACTCAGCGATAGCACGCTGGTACGCCTCCCAAGTGGCAGGAGTAGGGTTCACCTCATTCCTTTCTCTCGCACCTACTAGGTCCACCCTAAGACTCTCGACTCGACGCACAGCGATAGCTAACGTATGACCGAGCTCAGTCCGGCGCTCAGCCCAAGCCGAGCGCTCCCGAACGCGGCGCTCCGCCTCATCCCGGATCCTCATTTCCTCGGCCCTGCGGGCGCGCTGCGCCTCGCGCTCCGCCTCCTCGATGAAAGCACAGCCGGAGATGGAAGCAGCCAGAAGCGGGACAATAAGCCAGCGAAACCTTTTCATCGCCGCCCTCCACTCTTGTCCAAGTTGAGGTCGATCACTCGATTCATCTCGGCAGTGGCTTCATTATCGTCCTCCTGCGAGGCCGCCGTCAATGGCTGAGGCGAGGCGCTCCTGCTCCTCGCGGAGGATGGCGTGGGCCTCTGCCACGCTGACTTCTTTGAAGCGGAGCTTCTGCCCCGGCTTGACCTGGCCGATCACGCCGATGTCGAAGGAGCAGACGGTGGCGACTTTTGTGTAGCCGCCCGCAGACTGGCGGTCCACGAGGAGCACAATCGGCTGCCCCTCCCCCACCACCTGGATCCCTCCCAGGGCGATCCCGTCAGAGATAATGTCGTGGCCGCTTGAATGCTTGACCAGAGGGCCGGTGAGCCGGGCCCCCATCCTGTCCGAGTGGGAGGTCATCTCGTAGGGGCCGGTGAGAAGCGCCCTGATCCCCTCGGTTGTGAAGCGGTCGGCCTGGGGACCGAGGATCAACCTGACGAAAGGCTCGCCGCTGTAGTCGGGGATCGCTTGGGGTCTGACAGTGCGCCCCTGGAGCCTGTCGAGCGGGGCAGGCGGAGGGAAGACTCGGAGGAGGTCTCCTTTCCTGAGAGCCCTCCCCTCGTGCCCTCCGAGCCTCCCGCGAGGGTATGTGGAGCGCGAGCCCAGGACGACAGGGACGTCGATCCCCCCGGCGACGGCGAGATAGGCCCTGACGCCCCTCCCGGCAGGGCCGAGCTTCACGACATCACCAGGCTTGATGGGAAGAGTAGTCAAGCGTGGAGCCTCCTGGTCGTTGATTGTCACCAGCATCTCGGCTCCGGTGACGGCAATCACTCCTTCTCTCCGCGCCTGGAGGCGCGGGCCGATGAGGGTACACTCAAGCGCCGCTGCTCCGTCAGGGTTTCCCGCCAGGCGGTTGGCCAGGATAAATGCCCACCTGTCGATGGGGCCTGACGGGGGAATCCCGTAGCGCAGGTAGCCGGGACGCCCCAGGTCCTGAACGGTGGTCTGGGGGCCGCCGTCGAGCAGCTCGATTGCAGGAGAGCGCGCGATCACCAGGAAGCCTCCTCAATTTTTACAGCGAAGCTGCCATTCTCGACGGCGCTGGCGATTGAGGCGAACTCAGCGTCGTCGATCGGCCTGAACGTGACCCGATCGCCCGGACGGAGGAGGATCGGATCGGCGCTCGCCGGATCGTAGAGGCGGAGAGGCGTCCGGCCAATGACCCTGTGGCCTCCGGGGCTCTCCACCGAGTAGATCGAGCACTGGATTCCGCCGATCCCCACGCTCCCCGCCGGAGTCGTGGTCCGGGGCGTATCGCGGCGGGGGATCGCGAGGCGCTGAGAGAGTCCAGTTAGAAACGGCAGCCCGGGGGTGAAGCCGATGAAGGAGACGAGGAACTCGGCCCCCGAGTGGAGCCTCGCGACCTCATCTTCTGTCAGGCCGAGGAGCCCGGCCACTTGCGGGAGCTCAGGGCCCATCTCACCGCCGTAGCGGCAGGGGATCTCAACCAGACGGCCCGGCAGGGGGCGCGAGGACGCGGCTTGAGGGATCAGCTCCCTGAGCGCTTCAACGAGTGGCTCCCAGCCGATGGCCAGCGGGTCGTAGAGGACCAGGAGAGACCTGAACGTCGGGACCGTCTCGGTGATCCCCGGGATTTCGGCTTCCTTGATGAGCTGCTCGAGAGCGTGGACGCGACTGTTCGCCTCGCCGCTGATCTCATCGCCCAGCTCCACCGAGAGCGCCATGTCTCCGCACGGCAGGAACTTCGGCTCAGGATAGATCACAGGATCGAAAGGGCGTGGTCTGGGAGATCGGTGATGAACATGTGGCCGGGGCTGTGGGTGATGACGAACGGAGCCCTGGATGCCAGCGCCACCGCCTGAGGGGTGACGCCGCAGGCCCAGAAGAGCGGCACGTCGCCCGATCTGATAACTGGAGTGTCGCCGTAGTCGGGCTTCCCGAGGTCTGTTATCCCGATGGCCGGGGGGTCGCCGATCTGGACCGGAGCGCCGTGGGCCATCGGGAAGCGGGCTGTGATCGTGACGGCCTTAGTGACCAGATCTGAGGGGATCGGCCTCATTGAGACCACCATCGGGCCGTGAAAACGGCCGGCGGGACGGCAGGGGATGGAGCTTCGCCACATGGGGACGTTCCGCCCTTCCTCTACGTGGCGCACCGGCACCCCCCCTTCCATGAGCGCCCGCTCGAAGGTGAAGGAGCAGCCGAGGAGAAAAGAGACCAGATCGTCCCGCCAGTGGCCGGTCGCGTCTGCGACCTCTTCGGCCAGCTCGCCGTTCAGGTAGATCCGGTACCGAGGCAGATCGGTCCTGAGGTCGGCTCCCGGGGCGAGGGCTGCGGGCTCGGGAGAGCCCGGCTCGGTAACTTCAATCAGCGGGCAGGGGCGTGGGTTTCTCTGGCAGAAAAGGAGGAAGTCGTAAGCGCACTCTCTCGGGAGGGCGACCAGGTTTGCCTGGACATATCCCGGAGCCAGCCCCGCCGTTGGGCCGGTCCACTCGCCTCGCCGGATCCTTTCTCTGATCTCCTTCGGGTGACGGGCGCCACTCAGCATCGGTGAGATCTCTCAAAATCCCTCGTCGAGGCAAGGACAGTATAGAGTCCCCTTACCGAGGGGTCAAACCAGATAAGTCGGGAAAACGCTGCTGGGCAACGTCAGGGTGCCTGTGTTTCTTGTAAGGACTAAAGGCGTGTAGGGCGCGCACGCCGAGAATACCGATGAGGCCGCTGAAAATGTTCGCCTGCTCGTAGTAGAGATCGTTGAATTCTTCCGCTTGTTTTTCGACGTACTCTGTGGCTTTCCGGATATGCGTGATGCTCAGGCTCGGGGGCAAAGGCACAGAACGATCGAAACCTTGTGCGTCTCGTGCCATGCGTTATTCCGGGAATTCCAGAGCCTCTTGCGTTTGAGTCCGGCTGTCTCCCTTCCCGTTGACCTCG